>CABUZI010000023.1 GCA_902496005.1 uncultured Collinsella sp. | reverse complement strand
CTCGCGCGGTCGCGTGACGGGCATGGAGACCGATGAGCGCGGAGACACCGTGGTCATTGCCCAGGCGCCGCTGGCCGAGCTGACGGATTATTCGACGCGCCTGCGTTCCATCACGCGCGGCACGGGCGACTTTACCATGAAGCCTGCTGGCTATGAGCAGGTGCCTTATGACGTTCAGGCCAAGCTGGTCGAGCGCTATGAGGAGGGCCGCGCCAAGTAGCGTGTGATTTTGCCTGCAACATACATGCCGATGCAAGGGCCGCTCTGGGTAACCCAGGGCGGCCCTTTTTGATCCCTTGGGGACGGAGGAAAACGGATCATTTTTTTGGGTTACGGGCGGCGCTGTCGGTACTAGTCGCCAGATGCCTGGTTGCGGCCGGTGGCGTAGTCGATCTGCACATGCGGCTGCAGGTTGTAGCAGTACACGTGGAAGCAGAGGGTCTTGCCGTGGTCCTCGATCGATTGCGCCTCAAGGCGCACGCCACGGCAGACAAGTTCCTCTTCGTTGTACATGGGCGTGACGCGGTAGAGAACATGGTTGCCCGTGTCGTGGATGTAGTTAAGAATCTGCTCCTCAAACGGTAGCATGCCCGTCTCGTTGAGATAGCGCGTGCCGGTGAGGAGATTTTTGCGGTTGGCGTTTTCGCCGCAGAGCGACCAGGCGATAAGGTGGCAGCGATTGTAGAGGCTCTGGCCCGGAATAAAGTCGTAGCGCTGCCGGTGCCAACCGGCAGGATGGATGCGCGAGATATCGCCGCGTTTTCCCTGTCCGAGCGACTCGGGGCCTACGCAGGCGAGCGCCTTGCGAGTACGGCCCAGGCTGTCGAGCTTGGAGAATTTCTTAAAGCAGCCCTCTTCGGTGGCGCGATCGTATTCATCGAGTGTGAATGATGGCGTGCCGAGCGGGTGCGTGCTGTCGGCGCGAAGGGCAACGTAGGGGTTGCCGGCGTAGTCGGGAATGCTGCTGAGGTATACGCCGCGGGCGCGGTTGAGGTCGGGGTTTTCGACCTCGTCGATGGGGGTGGTGGAGCTGTCCTCGGAAGCGGCGTCACCGGTGTCGGGTGCGGCGGAATCGGAGCCATCGCCAGAGTCCTGGCCGTTTTGAGGGTCCGGGGAGCTCGCCGTTCCCGATTCGAGCCGGGCAACCAGGTCTGCCTCGTCGTCGGTGCGGCTGGGGCTCTCGTTTTGTTTTTCGGCCAGAGCCGCCGCTTGCTCATCGCTTTGCGGCGACAGCAGCTTGGGCGCCCCGTCAAGCGATCCCGTAAACAGCGCAAACCCTAGCACCACGGTGGTGCCGATGGAAAGTATTTGCTTGTAGGCGGGCTTGCGCGACATTGAGGCTCCTGGATGGACGGTTGGGAATCTACCAGTCTAGCAGGAGCCGGCAAGGGCCGTTCTGTCGAACAAATACTTAAGATTTGAGACAAACGCTACTGATTCATTTGTCCCGCGGTCTAGATCGAGGTGGAGTCGAGCCAGTTGAGCTTGCACTCGAGAATGCGCTGCTCGCCGGGTTCGCTGCTTCCGTCAAGTAGGGCGAGCAGCATCTCGGCTGCTTCGCGACCTTCTTGGTCGACGGGCTCGATGATGGTGGAGACGGTCGGTGTGGTGAGATTAGTCCAGTCTTCGCAGTTGAGTCCCAAAAGGCCGATTTGCTGCGGAAGCAGATGGGCCATTGGCTGGAGGGCCTTGTAGACACGGGGAAGTGCCCACTGATTTTGCACGAAGATAAGGGTTCGCTTGGCGGGATTGAACTTGAATTTAAAGTATTCGGTGAGCTCGTTGATTGACGGCTTGTTGTGATCGATGGGAATCGCTTTGTAGAGCTGCCCGTTCGCTGCCAGCGCCTCGGCATACCCCTGAAAACGCTCCATGCGGGTGCGCATTTCGGTCATGTTGGCGGCAATGGAAAAGAAATCTTCGTAGCCGGCGTCGAGGAGTGCCTGTGTGGCGTTGTACACGCCGTCGTAAAGGTTGGTTTTGATCCAGCTGGTACCTGGGCTATAGATGGCCGCATCGAAAAAGACGACCGGCTTGCCGGCGCGTCTAATGCGGTCATGCACGGCTTTGAAGTTTGCCGTGGGCTGGATGATAAAGCCATCGACGCCCAGCGAGAGCATCTTGTCGACGTACATGAGCTCGGTCTCGGGGTTAAAGTTGCTCGTGCAAACGACCGTCTGGTAGCCCGCGGGGAGCATGACCTGCTCCATGCCATTGAGAACGAGCCCCGCCCATTTGTTGGTGTTATCCAAAATGATGATGGCAATGACGTGGGTTTGCTTGCCGGTGAGCGTCTGCGCTTGGGCGTTGGGAACGTATCCGAGTTCCTTAATGACGCGCGCGATTTTGTTCTGCGTCTTCTCGCTAAGCTTTTCTCGTTTGTCGTTGAGGTAATACGAGACGCTTGCCGTCGAGGTTCCCGCCTCTCGAGCGACGTCTGCGATCGTAACGCGCTGTTTTGCCACAGCGACTCCTTCCGACAGATGAGCATTTTCCAACATGATGACTTTGAGTCTTGGTGAAGGATACGCTTCGGTGAGCGGCTTTTTCCTTTCATATGAGTATGCAACAAATGCGGCATACGGGTGGGGTCGAAATTTGTGACCGGCATGCGCATCTGCCGTCTACCGAGAAAATCAAATACTTCTTGACTTTTGAAATCGAGGGCAAAATCGCAGGATTCATTTTTGGTTAAACGCATAACTAAATCGCATAACCAACGCTCTGACCTGCGCGTTTACCGAAATAAGCTGGCATTAAGAAAAACGAGCACCTATATTGTTCTTGTCGAAAAGACAGCAAGTCCAAACGGCAGGGGATGCTCCGGAGGCCTCCGCAAACGGTGTCTTGCGCACGCAACTCTATGAAAAGAGGGAAGCAATGAAGATCGTAGGCGTTGCCGCCTGTACTGTGGGTATCGCCCACACGTATATGGCCCAGAAGGCGATTCAGGATGAATGCGCCGCCCGTGGCATCGAGTGCAAGGTCGAGGCTCAGGGTGGCCTGGGTATCGAGAATGAGCTCACGCAGGAAGACGTGGACTCCGCCGACCTGGTCCTGGAGTCCGTCGACGTGGGTGTCGAGAACGAGGACCGTTTTGAGCAGAAGATGGCCGAGGGCAAGTTCCTGAAGGTCGGCACCTCGGATGTAATCGCCGATCCGGTAAAGATCATCGACCAGGCCATTGAGATCATCAAGGCGACGGGTGGCGCCGTTGACGCGCCCAAGGCCGAGGCCAAGGCAGAGAAGAAGGCCGTCTCCGCTGCCCCGCAGGCCCCGACACCGGCGTCCAAGCAGTCTATCTTTGCCGATCCTGGCAAGACGCTGCTCAATGCATTCAATACCGGCGTTTCCTATTTTATCCCCATCGTCGTTATCGGCGGCGTGTTTCTTGCCTTCTCGCTGGCATCCGGTACCGCCGGCGCCAACGGCATGGAGGTTACGAACCCGCTGATGGTGAGCCTTAACACCATCGGCATGGCCGGCATCTCCATGATGATCCCGGTGCTTGCGGCATACATCTCCTACTCGATGGCCGGCAAGCCCGCGCTCGCCCCCGGTTTTGTCCTGGGCTACCTGGTCAACAACGCAGTCGTTACCCCTAACGGCAACAGCGTTTCGACCGGCTTCTTGGGCGCCATGATCATGGCGGTCATCTGCGGCTACTTTGTCCGCTGGATGAAGACCTGGAAGGTCAACAACACCATCCAGACCATCATGCCCATCCTGATCATCCCGATTCTGACCTCGCTTGTCCTGGGCATGGCCTATATCTACATCCTGGCCACGCCGCTTGGCTTTGTGATGGACTGGCTCACCGGCGTGCTCGGCAGCCTGCAGGGCGGTTCCGCAGTTGTCCTGGGTCTGGTCATTGGCGTTATGACCGCCTTCGATATGGGTGGCCCCATCAACAAGACCGCCTCGACCTTCACCATGGCCATCATGGCCTCCGGCATCTATGGCCCCAACGGCATGTTCCGCGTCGCCGTCGCCATTCCCCCGATTGCCTGCGGCCTTGCTGCGCTCATCGCCAAGAACAAGTTCGATGACGCCGATCGCCAGATGGGTATCTCCGCACTGTTCATGGGCTGCATCGGCATTACCGAGGGCGCTATCCCCTTCGCGGTCAAGGACCTTGGCCACACCCTGCCCGGCATCTGCATCGGCTCTGCCGTGGGCGCGGCGCTCGCCGCCTTCCAGGGTATCGACTGCTACGTCCCGCACGGTGGCTTTATCGTCGCCCTTGCCACCAACAACGTCGCGCTGTTCTGCCTGGACATCGTGATTGGCGCCGTGGTCGCCGCTGCAATCCTGATTGCCATGAAGCCCACGCTCGACAAGCAGGCCAAGTAAACCTTTAAGGACTCCGGTTGTGCGGAGGGATGGATTTGACTCCGCACAACCGCCCCTACACAACAAAATCCATCCGTACTGATAGGGCCCACATCTGGGTCCCAGGGAACTTTTGTCAAAAATCCTCTGGAGAAGGAGAACAAAATGTCCAACCTCACCATCCGCCAGGCCGTTCAGGGCATGCTCAAACTGCAGGATAGCGGCGAACACGCAACCATGGTCGGCATTGGCCCCATGAGCCCCAACCTGATTCAGGCCGTGTTCGAGCTTGCCAAGGACGAGGATTTCCCGCCCATGTTTATCGCCAGCCGCAACCAGGTCGATATGGACGAGATGGGCGCCGGCTACGTCAACGGTTGGGACCAGACGCGCTTTGCCGCCGACATCAAGAAGGTCGCCGACGAGGTGGGTTACACCGGTCCGTACTACCTGTGCCGAGATCACGGCGGTCCGTGGCAGCGCGACGAGGAGCGTAACGCCCACCTGCCCGAGGACGAGGCCATGGAGCTCGCCCGCAAGTCCTTCGTCGCCGACATGGAGGCAGGCTTTGACCTGCTGATGGTCGACCCCACCAAGGATCCCTATCAGATCGGCAAGGTTATTCCGCTCGACGTGGTGCTTCGCCGCACGATCGATCTTATCGACTACCTTGAACAGTACCGTCGCGAGCATAACCTGCCCGAGGTCGCCTATGAGGTCGGTACCGAGGAGACCAATGGCGGCTTGACCTCTACCGATAAGTACGAGGAGTTCATTTCTCAGCTGCAGCCCGAGCTCGAGAAGCGCGGCTGCCCCATGCCCACCTTTATCGTCGGCCAGACCGGCACCCTTACCCGCTGGACGGAGCAGGTCGGTCACTACAACTTCAAGAACGCCCGCGAGCTTGCCGATATGGCCAAGCGCTATGGCGTGGGCCTGAAGGAGCACAACGCCGACTATCTGGACGACGCGACGCTGCTCGAGCACATCCCGGCACACGTGACCGCCTCCAACGTCGCTCCGCAGTATGGCACCGAGGAGACCCGCGCCTACCTCAAGCTCTGCGCCACCGAGCAGATCCTGGTCGACAACGGTCTGTGCGATGACCCCTCCGACCTGTATCACACGCTGCTGGTCAAGGCTATCAAGACCGAGCGCTGGCGCAAGTGGATGACTGGCGACGACGTCAACCTGCAGGTCGATGACATCCTTGCCGACGATGAGCTCAGCCTGAAGATCCTGGATGTCTCCGGCCACTATGCGTTCAACGATCCCGAGGTCAAGGAGCAGGTCGAGAAGCTCTATCGCAACCTCGCTGCCCAGGACATCGACGGCAAGCGCTTTGTGATCGAGCACATCAAGCGCCCGATCAAGCAGTACGTCGTCGGTCTTAACCTCAAGGGCGTCACGACCCGCATCGAGGCCGCTCTTGCCGAGTAAGTAGCTTTTCCTACGCGACGCCGGGCCTGGGGCATGTCCCAGCTGCAGGCCCGGCACATGGGACAAAGGGGCGGTCCCTTTGTCCCATTCTTTTGAGTTTTAGCTTCCTTTGAAGGGGTTCACCATGAAGTTCTTTATCGATACCGCCAATCTGGACGAGATTGCCGAGGCCAAGAGCTGGGGCTGCCTGGCCGGTGTTACCACCAACCCGTCCCTGTACGCCAAGACCGGCGGCAAGCTTGCCGACTTTGAGCCCCATATGCTCAAGATTGCCGAGCTCTGCGAGGGTCTGCCCGTGTCCGCCGAGTCTACCGCGACTACTGCCGAGGGCATGATCGAGGAGGGCAAGCGTCTTGCCGCCCTCGCTCCCAACATCGTGGTTAAGCTTCCCGTGTGCGAGGCCGGCCTTGCCGCCTGCCGCGCCCTGGCCGACGCAGGTGTGCGCGTCAACATGACGCTTGTTTTCTCGCCGACCCAGGCCTTGATGGCCGCCAACGCCGGCGCTCGCTACATCAGCCCGTTTGTGGGGCGCTTCGATGACATCGCCGAGGACGGTATCTCGCAGCTCGACAATGTTGTGACTTGCATCAAGAACTATGACTGGACCGGCAAGAACGTCGACGACACCGTTGAGATCATCACCGCTTCGGTCCGCACGCCCAACCATGTGACCCAGGCGGCGCTGCTTGGTGCCGACATTGCGACCGTCCCCATGGCCGCTCTTAAGAAATGCTTGCATCACCCGCTGACCGACCAGGGCCTTGCCTCTTTTGAGGCTGATTGGCAGAAGGTCGTCGCTCAGGCTTAACGAGTGGATTGCCCCGGCATCGCGTCATCCGGTGCCGGGGTTGTTCTCAAGAGAGGAATTCGTATGACCAACCAGGAGCTGGCGAAGGTCGCCAATGAGGTCAGGAAGGGTGTCGTGACTGCGGTTCACGCGGCCAAGTCGGGACATCCGGGTGGATCGCTCGGTGCTGCCGACATCATGACGTATCTGTACTTTGAGGAAATGAATATCGATCCTGCTGACCCTCACAAGGCCGATCGCGATCGCTTTGTGCTCTCCAAGGGTCACGCGGCGCCGGGCCTGTATTCGGTGTTGGCAAATCGCGGCTATTTTCCCGTCGAAGAGCTCGAGACGCTCCGCCATATTGGCAGCCGACTGCAGGGCCATCCCAACATGAACGACACCCCGGGCATCGATATGTCCACCGGATCGCTCGGTCAGGGTATCTCCGCCGCGGTTGGAATGGCACTCGCCGCAAAGCACTGGGGTGACAGCTACCGCGTCTACACGTTGCTGGGCGACGGCGAGTGCGAGGAGGGCCAGGTGTGGGAGGCGGCCATGTTTGCCGGCAACCATGCGCTCGACAATCTTGTTGCCGTCGTCGACCACAACGGCTTGCAGATTGACGGCACGATCGATGAGGTCAACTCGGCCATGCCGCTCGCTGACAAGTTCCGCGCCTTTAAGTGGCATGTGATCGAGCTAGCCGATGGCAACGACATGACACAGATTGAGGCGGCTTTCGCCGAGGCTCGTGAGGTGACCGGCGTGCCCGTCGCTATCATCGCCGAGACGGTGAAGGGCAAAGGCGTCTCCTTTATGGAGAACCAGGTTGGCTGGCATGGCAAGGCGCCCAACGATGAACAGTTTGAGCAGGCCATGGCCGAGCTTGCGGCAGCAGGAGAGGAGCTCTAATGGCAGAGGTCAAAAAAGTCGCCACGCGCGTAAGCTACGGCGAGGCGCTCGTCGAGCTGGGCAATGAGCACGATGACTTTGTAGTGCTCGATGCCGACCTGGCTGCCGCTACGCAGACGGGTAAGTTTAAGGCTGCGCACCCTGAGCGCTTCTACGATGCCGGCATTGCCGAGAGCAACTTGATGGGGCTCGCCGCCGGCATTGCGACCACGGGCCACGTCGCCTTTGCGAGCACCTTTGCCATGTTCGCCGCCGGCCGCGCGTACGAACAAGTGCGTAATTCCATTGGCTATCCGCACCTCAACGTCAAAATCGGTGCCACGCATGCGGGTATCTCGGTCGGTGAAGACGGCGCCACGCATCAGTGCTGCGAGGACATCGCGCTCATGCGCACGATCCCGGGTATGACGGTAATCGTTCCCGCCGATGACATCGAGGCTCGCGCTTGCGTGCGCGCCACCTATGAGTTTGAGGGACCGGTCTACATGCGCTTCGGACGCCTGGCAACGCCGGTCATTAACGATCACGAGGACTATGAGTTCAAGATTGGTCGCGGCGTGGTCGTGCGCGAGGGGTCCGATGTGACCATCATCGCTTGTGGCCTTATGGTCGCCGAGGCGCTTGAGGCCGCCGAGGCGCTCGCTGCCGATGGTATCGATGCCGAGGTCATCAATATGCACACGATCAAGCCGCTTGATGAGCGCCTGGTGGTTGCCAGCGCCAAGAAGACCGGTCGTGTGGTCACTGCCGAGGAGCATTCGATTATCGGTGGTCTTGGCGAGGCCGTGGCCTCGGTGCTCGCGGAGCAGCATCCGGCGCCGATGCGTCGCGTCGGCGTGCGCGATGTGTATGGCGAGTCCGGCCCTGCGGTCGATTTGCTGCACAAGTACGGTTTGGACGCCGACGGCATCGAAGCTGCGGTCAGGTCCGTGTTGTAAGGAAGGTTTCCATGGGATTTGTATCTGCCAACCAAGTGACAATCGGGTATACCGCCGCCTCGCGCGAGGACGCCCTACATTATTTGTCCGAGCAGGCCATCGAGCTCGGCTTTGCCGATGACGCATCTGCCGTAGAGGCCGCCTTCATTGCTCGCGAGAACGAGGCCGAGACCGGCCTTGTCGCCGGTTTTGCCGTTCCGCATGCCAAAAGCGACGCGATCCACACGCCGGGCGTAGCCGTGCTTAAACTGACCGAGCCCGTTGAATGGCCGAGCTTCGATGGGGTGCCCGTCGATGTTGCGCTCGCGCTGTACGTGCCTGCCGGCGAGGCTGGAACCACGCATCTGCGCCTGCTCTCCAAGGCTGCCGTAATGCTGATGGACGCCGGCTTCCGCGACAAGGTGCGCGCGAGCACCGATCCCGTTGAGATTGCGGAGCTCATCAATAGCGGACTCGAAGACTAGGACGGTCATCCCGTTCAATCAATCGATCCTTCTCCAAGGAAAAGGGCCGCGACGCCATATAGGTGTCGTGGCCCTGTTTGCGTTTCCCCAGATAAAACCTGCCAAAATAAACCTATCCCTTTTTGGCAGGCTAATCGTGAGTTATTTCACCGCAACTTAGGGCACGGTTAGGAAGTGTGCACCTTAAAGAGTGGAGCCCTTGATTAGAGAGGTCGCGCTCATCTCTCTAAATGTCTCTCTAAAGAGAAGGTTGGTTAGAGAGATAGCATTAGGCAATCTAGCAGCGAATTCGATACATCTCTCTTAATGTCTCTCTAAAACAAGGCGCTTATCTCTCTAAAGTTAGAGAGATAAGCGCCTTGTTTTAGAGAGACGGAATGCCAAAATTCGTCCGTCAGCTACCATCTGCCAAAAATGACGGATAAAGGGCTCATCGAAGTAATGGGTTCATCGACGAGCCGCAACCGCCGCTATCGGAAGAAGTAGATGCAGCCGAATTGCCCCTCTATCGTCTCTCGAAGTTTGATGGGTGCTAGAGGGGCGACTGCCTCGCGATATTTTCCCAAGATAAAACCTGCCAAAACAAACCTGTCCCTTATTGACAGGTCAGTTAACGCAGTCCAGGTTGAGCATATGTGAGCGAGCGGGCTCCGGGTGCGGTAAGGTGACGTGAAACAAGCGGGCGCTGACCTTTTGGTCGCGCCCGTGAAGTTGAACGTCAGATTGCCGTGCCCGGAGCCCGCGCAGCGCCGAGCAGTTACGCCGTTTGTAAAACGGCGTAATCTAAAGGTTCATGTTGCCGTGAATGTAGGGGGTGACCTCGGGGGAGATATGGTCGCAGCCCAGCTCGCGCAGCGCGGACTCGATAACGGCGGGCAGCGGGGTTTTGCCCTCGGCATCGACGGCGTTGCCACCGAGGGCAGCAATCTTGGCGACATCTGCGGGTGCGGCCTCGATATGCATGCAGCCGCCGATCAAGCGCGCGCGTACCTGTGCCAGATCAAGATCGTGCAGGTAATCCTCGCAGGCGCGGATTAAATCGACCTTCTCGCGCGTAAGCTCCTCGCCCGTGGGGACGCGGGTGGCAAGACATGCTCCCGCCGGCAGGTTCCAAACGGGATAGCCCCATGCGCGCAGCAGCTCGCGCTCTTCGTCCTTGGTAAAGCCGACCTCCATAAGGGGTGAGCGTACGCCGAGCTCTTCTGCCGCACGCATGCCGGGGCGGTAGTCACCGCGATCGCTTGCATTGCTGCCATCGATGACGGTGGGAAAGCCGAGCGACTTGGCGTGGTTGACGATGGCGGTAAAGCCGGCGTGCTTGCAGTGGTAGCAGCGATTAGCATCGTTGCAGGCCACTTGGGGGAGCTGCAGCTGATCCACCGAAAGATTGAGCACGGGGAGCTTAAAATGCGGCCCCTCATTGGCCTGCCCATCAACGGACTGCTCAAACGAAGCCTGCTC
Source organism: uncultured Collinsella sp. (assembly GCA_902496005.1). Lineage (GTDB taxonomy): Bacteria > Actinomycetota > Coriobacteriia > Coriobacteriales > Coriobacteriaceae > Collinsella. The sequence goes on along the minus strand of CABUZI010000023.1, from coordinate 9,018 downwards.
GGGCGTGCCGATGAGCGGCGTGGTGAGATGGACGAGAAGAGTATTGGTAGGCATGACGCGGGCGCATACGGCGGCCAAAAAGCTGCTGTCAACGCCGCCGGAAAACCCGATAGCCACGCGCCCGTATGCCAAAAGCAGCTGCTCGAGCGCTGATAGCTTGTCTTGAAGCTCCTCTGCGGGTGCCGTGGTGTCTAAAATCATGAAACGTTCCTTATCGTTGAGTACTCGGTCGAAAACTATAATCCTAATGCGTTACTTGCCATAAGTCTTCTATCTATGTAACGAAAGTGCAATATGCTATATACGTTATATACAAGTTTGTAAAGTGCGGTAGAGTGACAGTAACACAATCCGGTGAGGGGGCCGATATGATCAAGGCTGTTATTTTTGACATGGATGGAACGCTGGTCGATACCGAGCGTTTGGGGATTAGGGCCTGGAAGGCAGGCGCCGCTGAGCTGGGGCTCGCGATTGATGATGCGCTGATCCATCAGTTTATCGGTCGCACGCTACCCGATGTCATGGACATCCTCGATAAGCATTACGGCAGCCACGAGACCGCCGAGGCGATCTATGTCCGCCACAAGGAGATTCGCGACGAGATGGTCAAGACCGATCTGGAGCTTAAGGCCGGCGCTGCCGAGTGCATAGACGAGCTGTTGGCTGCGGGCTATCACGTAGGCCTTGCAACGTCATCGCGCCATGTTACGGCCGAGCGCAACCTTAAAGCATTCGGTCTTTTTGACAAGTTTGAAACGGTGACCTGCGGCGAGGACGTCGCGCACGGCAAGCCTGACCCCGAGATGTATCTGCTTGCCTGCGAGCGCGCGGGTTTTGCCCCCGAGGAATGTGCCGTGGTCGAGGATTCGCGCAACGGCTGCGTCTCGGGCATTACGGCCGGCTGCCATGTCTTTGCCGTTCCCGATATCGTGCCGCTGCCGCAAGACGTGGTGGATGGCTGCGAGGCCGTGCTCGATACGTTGTTCGACCTGGCGGCGGCGGTCAAGGCCGTGCGCTAGACAATTGCGGTGTTGAAACGAGCAATTGCCCACGTTTGCGCTTAAGCAAAAGGGGCCCGGCAATGGTCGGGCCCCTTTTGCTTAAGCGGCGACATAGCATACTTGCGGGCGTGCTATAGATACGCGCCGAGGTTGATGGCCGTGGCGTCGGTCTGGGTGCTTGCCTGGGTGCTGGCGCGCTCCAGTAGGAACGGACGTACCAGTTCTTGGCGGTTGATATCCTCGGCGGCGGTGACTGCGGTGACGGTGCGCGCTGCAGAGCCGACGCGGATATGCTTGGTCTTTGCCGGGGTCTTGTTCTCGATTTGCTCCATGAGCAATTGAACGCCCTTGCGGCCAATCTCGTAGCCCGGGGGCGCTACCGTAGTGAGCGGAACCGATCCGCTCCAAGCGAGCGGGTTGCCATCGCAACCTGCTACGCGTACTTGCCCGGGGACAGAGATGCCCTTGTCGACCAGCGCCGAGATAACGCCCGAGGCCAACACGTCGGTCAGGCCGACGACAAAATCGGGGCGTTCGTCGGCGGGGCGCGCGGCGATTTGGGCGCCGATGCCGTAGCCGTCGGCGGCGGTATTCCATTCGCCGGCGTCGATGACTTCGATCTTGATATCGGGGTGTAGGGCGAGTGCCTTATGAATGCCAAGGACGCGCAGGGTGAGTTGCATAAATGCTGCTCTACCCACAACGGTGATATGACGTGCACCGCGGGCGATGGCAAGTTCGGCAATGATGCGACCCTGGGCCTCGTTGTCGGCCGCTACGTAGTAGCCGGGCTCGGAGCAATGGATGTCCAGATGGACGATCGGCACGGGCATCTTGGCCATGGCGGGGTGCCAGTCGGGGGATGCCATGGGCTGAACCATGACGCCGGACATCTGGGTGCCCATAAAGTAGCGCAGGTAATGGTCCTGGAGAATATCGTCGTTATCGGCGTTGGCGATGAGCAAGTCATAGCCGTGCTTGCGAGCCTCGTTGTGGGCGCCGCTGGCGATTTGGAGTGAAAAGCCGTGATCGAGACGGGGGAGCACCAGGCCAAAGGACTTGGTGGCGCCGCCCGCGAGCTGACGGGCGCTTTGGTTGGGCAGGTAGCCAAGGCGATTGATGGTCTCGTTGATGAGCTTGAGGGTCTCGGGGCGCAGCTTTTCGGGGTGGTTGAGCGCGTTGGAAACCGTGCCCAGCGAAACCCCGGCCTCGCGCGCGACGTCGCTGATTTTTACCTTTGCCATAGCGGCCCCTTTGATGCGTTTCAAGTACAAGCCAGATTGTAGCATCCCAAACCAACCAAAAAGGGACAGGTTTATTTTGGCAGGTTTATCTGGGGAAACGCCGTTGCCAACGCGACCACCACGAAGGGGACAGGTGCCTTTGTGGTGGTTTGGACCGGCTGGACGTGTGTGCATCGGGTGGTATCTAAGTTGAGATACCACTTCTGGTATATCAGCTTGCGTTTGCGTGAGTACAATACTCGAACGTTGTACGTCTCAGCGCCCCTTGTGCGTGGACGTCTTGCAGTCACGCGAACGAAGGGATTTATCTTATGTGCGGAATCGTCGGCTACACCGGCTCTGATATTGCAAAGAACATCCTGGTCACGGGCCTCAAGCGTATGGAGTATCGTGGCTATGACTCCTCGGGCGTCGCGCTCGAGGTGGGCGAGGGCGCCGCGGCGCACCTCGACGTCATCCGCCGCGTGGGCAAGGTCGCGGGCCTGGAGAGCGAGCTTTCCAACATTGACAGCGACGCTACCTGCGGTATCGGCCACACCCGTTGGGCCACCCACGGCAAGCCCTCCGTCGTTAACGCTCACCCCCACACCAGCTGCGACGGTCGTATCGCCATCGTCCACAACGGCATCATCGAGAACTTCGCCGAGCTGCGCGAAGAGCTGGAGGGCCGCGGCCACCACTTTAAGAGCGAGACCGATACCGAGGTCTTCGCGCATCTGATCGAAGAGGCTTATGCCGAGACGCACGACCTGATGGCCTCCGTGCGCGAGGCTTGCACCCACGTGGTCGGTGCCTATGGTCTGGCCGCCGTGTGCGCTGACGAGCCCGGCGTGATCGCCGTGGCCCGCAAGGATTCCCCGATCGTGGTCGGCGCGGGCGAGACCGGCGCCTATGTCGCCTCCGATGTCATCGCGCTCATCGACGCCACCCGCGATGTCGTGGTGCTCGAGGACGGTCAGTTTGCCAAGCTCACGCCCGCAGGCGTCGAGTACAACGACGAGGCCGGCAACGTTATCGAGCCCAAGGTCACCCACATCGACTGGGACCTGGACATGGCGGAAAAGGGCGGTTATCCCGACTTTATGCTCAAGGAAATCCACGAGCAGCCGCGCGTCGTGCGCGACACGCTGGTCGGTCGTATGACGCCGGCCGGCGAGCTCGACATCGACGAGCTGGGCCTTTCGCTCGAGGAACTCAACGACATCGACCGCGTCTACGTGATCGCTTGCGGCACCAGCTATCATGCTGGCCTCATTGCTAAGAATCTCATCGAGGGCTGGGCTCGCATCCCCACCGAGGTTGAGGCGGCCAGCGAGTTCCGTTATCGCAATCCCATCATCACGCCGACGACGCTCGTCGTTGCCGTGTCCCAGTCGGGCGAGACGGCCGATACCCTTGCCGCCATTCGAGACGCGCGCATCAAGGGCGCCAAGGTCTTCGGCATCACCAACGTGGTGGGCAGCCCCGTGGCGCGTGAGAGCGACGGCGTCATCTACACTAAGGCCAACAAGGAGATTGCGGTCGCCTCGACCAAGAGCTTTATCGGCCAGGTCGTGAGCCTCACGCTTTTGGCCCTGCTGCTGGCGCAGGTCAAGTACCGCTTGACCACCAAGCAGGCGCGCATGCTGTTCCGCGAGCTTTCCGATACGGCCGAGCAGATCCAGTGGATTTTGGATACCCAGACCGAGGCCGTGCATGAGGCTGCCCTGCTGTGCAAGGACGCGCAGTCGGCGCTGTTCGTGGGCCGCGGCATGGGTGCCGCTATTTCCTACGAGGGCGCGCTCAAGCTCAAAGAGGTCAGCTACCTGCACGCCGAGGCCTACGCCGCCGGTGAGATGAAGCACGGCCCCATCGCCCTGATCGACCCGGGCTTCCCCGTCATCGCCGTGGCAACCAAGAGTGCCACCTACGACAAGACCGTGTCGAACCTCATGGAGTGCAAGGCGCGCGGCGCCAAGGTCATCGTCGTTGCCACCGAGGGCGACGGGGAGATCAACAAGATCGCCGACTGCATCATCCGCGTGCCGGCCGTCCGCGACGTGTTCAGCCCCATCACGGCGAGTGTCCCGCTGCAGCTGCTCGCCCGCGAGGTCGCCATCCTGCGCGGCTGCGATGTTGATCAGCCCCGAAACCTCGCTAAGAGCGTGACCGTGGAATAGTTGGTTCCGCCGTTCTAGCGACTAAGGCCCGGCTCCGCATCAAGACGGAGCCGGGCCTTTTCTGCATTTGCCCAGATAAAACCTGCCAAAATGAACCTGTCCCTTTTTGGCAGGTTAGCGGAGCTTGCTGGTCTCGAAGTACTCGGGGAACTGGTCCAGAACCTCGGTCTGGTTGCGGAACATCATATGCAGGTGCTTGCTGACCAAAAAGCTCGCTTCGATGGGGTCGCGACCGGCGATAGCGCGGCGAATCTGCTTGTGCTCGTTCACGATGTCCTGATTGTCGAGAACCTGCGTGGCGGCGCGCAGCCAGCGGAAGCGCTCCAGGTCGGCATTGGTCTCTTCGAGCCACGACCACACGGTGCTGCGACATGCGATGCTAAAAATCATGTGATGCATGAGGTTATCGCTCAAAAAGAAGCCGATGCGATCCTCATCGGCCATGGCCTTTTCCTGCAGCGCGATGGCTCGGTCGAGCTGCTCGATGCCTGCCGAGGTGGCGCGCGCACAGCACTCCACGATTACCTGCTTTTCCAGATGCTCGCGGATGTAACAGGCACTCTCGGCAAGGGTGAGGTTGATGGGCGAGACATAGGTGCCGCTTTGGGGCACGGTGCGCACCAGGCCTTCCTGCGCCAAGCGAACCAAAGCCTCGCGCACAGGGGTGCGCCCCATATCCAGGTCATCGCAAAGTTGCTTGACGCCCAGCTTTTCGCCCGGCTTGTAGTCCAGGTAGACGATTTTGCGTCGAATGGTGTGGTAGGACTGGTCCTGTAGGCTCGTTTCCTGCTCGCCGACGTGCATCGATTCTTCCATAGCGCCTCGCAACTGTTCTATCAAACTCATATGTCAGTTGTTAATTATGCCGCGAATCAGCTCTCCGCGGTGGGTAATTCGGCTGTTGCCTGAGAACTATTGCGGCATCTTAGTCTGTGTTTGCGCAAGGCTGCGCTCAATGTTGCCGTATCATAAGCCGTCGCAAACGTGAAATAGAAAGAAGGAGTCCCATATGCAACTGGCAAATATCGTACGCGAGCGCTGGAAAGGCGTCTTGTTCTGCCTGATCGTCGCCATTCCCGCGACGTTGCTCGGCAAACAAATTGAGGTGGTCGGCGGTCCGGTATTTGCCATCCTCTTTGGCATGGTCCTGGCGCTCGTCTTTCCCAAGAATCGTCGCGAACAGCTCGCCGCTGGCGTTACCTATACGTCCAAAAAAGTCTTGCAGTACGCGGTTATCCTGCTTGGCTTTGGCATGAACCTCTCCCAGATTCTGTCCAAGGGCGCCCAGTCGCTGCCGATTATCGTGGCGACAATCTCGACCTCGCTTGTCATCGCCTTTGTGCTCTGCCGCGTTATGAACGTGCCGGGCAAGATCGCGACGCTTGTGGGTGTGGGTTCGTCGATTTGCGGCGGTTCTGCCATCGCCGCGACCGCGCCCGTCATCGATGCCGACGATCGCGAGATTGCCCAGGCCATCTCGGTCATCTTCCTGTTTAACGTTATCGCGGCGCTCGTGTTTCCGACGCTCGGCGGCATGCTCGGGCTGACCAACGAGGGCTTTGGCCTGTTTGCCGGTACCGCCATCAACGACACCTCGTCCGTAACGGCTGCGGCGAGCGCTTGGGACAGCATGCATCCCGGCGCCAATGTGCTCGAGAGCGCCACGGTGGTCAAGCTCACCAGGACGCTGGCCATTATCCCCATCACGTTGGTCCTCGCATGCTGGCAGATGCATCTGGCGCGCAAGGCCGGCGGCGACGCCAAAAGCACGTTCTCCCTTAAACGCGCGTTTCCCATGTTTGTGCTGTTCTTTGTTCTGGCGAGCGTGATCACCACGGTGCTTCAGCTTCCCGCATCCGTTACGGTGCCCATCAAGGAGCTGTCGAAGTTCTTTATCGTGATGGCCATGGCGGCTATTGGTTTTAATACCGATATCGTCGAGCTGGTCAAAAAGGGCGGCAAGCCCATCGCGCTGGGCTTTTGCTGCTGGATTGGCATTGCGTGCATGAGTTTGGGAATGCAGCACGTGCTGGGAATCTGGTAGAGAAGTAGCTTGTTTGCGTGCTGCGTGCTGGTGAGCGCATTCTCACGGTGGAGCGATAGGAGCTCTTGCGGGTATGGCTTGTCCGCAGGTTTATAAGTCCCGAAGAGCTCTTATCGCCCCGCCAGGATGGCGATGCGGGGCAACACCTATACTCGCAGGACGGCGCTTTCTGCCCTATAGTGTTTGGTGAGCAATATCGTTCAATTTTGAAACACTCGGTCGTACGACCGTCGGCGGTTGCACGACGCCGCGGACAGGGGCAAATCATGGATAGCGATGCCAAACTGAACATCTTGACCGAGGCCCTGGCTGCTGCCGGGGCCTCGGCATTGGCAATCGATGCGCGTGGGGACGTCGCGATTTCGACCATGAATGACGCGGCGCTTGAGCGGGATGTGGCGGCTTTTGTAGCTGAGCGCCTCGACCGTATAGGAGACGGTGCGCGTCTGGTTATGGGACGTGCAGGTACGCGCCTGAGCCTGACCGTTCGCCCCACCGACAAAGAGGGCGGGGGCCTTTGGGTCGTCGTGGTCCGCGAGGTGCGCGGCGCCGCCGCGCATGCGGGCATCGAGTGGCTCAACGCCGACGAAGTTGAGGCCCGCTACGAATCGAGTGCGTACGGCATCGTTGAGGGTGCCGCTGCGGTGGCTGCACCGGTTGCCGAGAGCTACGCGCGCGGTGTGCCCCTTATGCTCGAGGGTGAGCTGGGAGCGGGTCAGGTTGAGATCGCCAAGCGCCTCTATCTGGACGGTCCTTTTGCCGATCAGCCCTTTGTTTCCGTCGCGCTCGATGAACTCACCGATCGCGGTTGGCGCCATGTGCTCAAAAGCTCCGAATCGCCGCTGTTCCAAACGGGGCTGACACTTTGCATTGAGGGCTGGAATGCGGTTGGTCCCCAGCGCCTTCGCGAGCTCGTTTCCACGATGGCCGACACCGCGTTGGCGACGCGTTGCCATGTGGTGCTGACGGCGAATGACATGCCGGGCGGCAGCGAAAGTGATCAAGCCGCCTTTGTGACCGAGCGCTTCGCCTGTGCGGTGAGCGTGGCGCCGGCAATCGCCGAGCAGGGAGCCGCGTCGACGAAGGCTGCGCGCTACTTGGAATATCTCGCTGATGCATTTGGGACGGCAGCGCCCACGCTGTCTGCCGCGGCGACGAAGACGCTCGATGCTTACCGCTGGCCGCGCAATTATCTGCAGCTCCGCGAGGTCTCGGAACGACTGTATATATTGGTGGGGGCGGGCACGGTGGACCGCGCTGTGGCGGAGGAAGTGCTCGCCCAAGAGGACGTGATTAAGACCGCAACCTTTGGCGCCCCGACGCTCAAAAGTGACCTGTATATCCTGCGACCGCTGGCCGATACCGAGCGAGATATCGCGCATCTGGTTGTAGACCATCTCCACGGCAACCGAACCCGTGCGGCGGAGGTGCTGGGCATAAGCCGTACAACGCTGTGGCGCTTGCTGAAGGACGATGACCGTTGAGCGAGGCGCCCGTGACCGCGCGCGACGCGTGTGCTACAGTCCAAAGCGTTATTGTTTCGATTTGGTTACGGCGTGCGAGGGCATATGGCTGAGACTTCAAAACCGAGCCGCAGAAGGCGGAGCGCCGCGCCGGTTAACCGACGCACGACATCGGTGACGTGGGGCAAACACGCCTCGGGGTTTGATGGCTCGTTCAAGCGCACTAAATACGGCTATCCTTCGGCAAGCGCCCGCTTGGCAATGCAGGCAGAGTCCTCGCTGTGGGGCCGCAAACGCGTGGTGGGCTCAAAGCTCAAGCACGACGGAACGCTCGGCTACATCAGCCGCGGGGCGGCTCGCCGCAGCGGGCTCAATCCCGCCGGCTGGCATCGCTACGTGCCGATCGTGGCCGCCGTTGCAGTGATCGTCATCGCACTCGCTGCGCTTGGCTACGCCGGCGGTGGCGCCAACTTGGACGCAATGTTTAAATCGCCCGAGCTCGCGCATGTAGGTACAGAAGTTGTCGAGGGCGCTCAGACCCAGACGGGCGTTGCGCCCCAGCGCGGTATCGTCGCGGCGGCCTCCACCATCGCCGATGCGCAAAAGGACGAAGACAAGCAAGGCGACGACGTCGAAACGGCCCAGACGAACGAAACGACGACAACTCAAATATCAACATAGCTTGCCGGCAGAAGGGGACGTTCCTTTTAATATGAGCAGGACATTGTCAAGAGGCAAAATCGGGCCTGGCCCCAACGATATGGGGTCAGGCCCTCTCCCTATATCAGCCCGTCCGCGGCGACCTCGGCGTGTCTTACCGACGCTCGTCTTTGCAGTTTAATATCCGCCCGCGGCGATCTCTCGCTGGGCAATCCGTTGCTACGGCTGAGGCTTCTACGTCGAACCGACAGTCTGTGCACGCGTGTGGCGCCCTGGGCGCTCGCAGAAAAGGGACCTGAGGTTCGCCTCAACGGCTTCGGATCGAACCGCTTCCGGGGTGACTGGCTTATGTGCAGGGGACCGCCCCCCTACGCCTCCTCGGCCATGAGGCCGACCGCCCATACCCAGCAGGCGAGCTCGCGCGCCGTGGCCACGTTCGCCTTGTTG
>CABUZI010000022.1 GCA_902496005.1 uncultured Collinsella sp. | reverse complement strand
GTCCTGCTCAATCCCAAAGAGCATATTCGCCTGGCGCTCGGCCGCATCCAAGCTTGCCGGCGTGTCGACCGTCAGTTCCTGAGCGCGCGCTTTCTCACGCTCCTCGCGGATCTTCTCGATATTGCTCTTGACCTCATTGATCTTTGCCGCGTAGGAATCCGAATAGGAGTTGAGGCTCTTGGCTCCCTCGACGATCACGTGGACCGCGGAGTAGGAAGAAGATGTCGCGGCGTCCTCGCTCACATAGAACTTATAGTCCGCCGCCGAAGCAGCGCGAAAGGCGTTGACTGTCGAGTCAGAACTTACATCAGTGGGGTCGAGGACCTCGGCCGTAATGGTGTAATCGCCCGCGGCAAACTGGTCCTTGGCGCTTTGATTGGACGAGCTCGCGTCATTGGCGGCAAAACTCACCGTATCGCCGATTTTCTTGCCCGATGCCTTCAGGAACTTCGAAGTCACCGCGACTTCATCGGCGCTCTCGGGCAAATCGCCGTTCACGAGCACCGGCTGATCGATGTTCTCCTTGGAGAGACTCTGCACGACCACGCGCTCGCGCGTTGTGCCCACGGCGGTGTAGGCGGTCTCGGTGTAGATGCCCTCGGCCGTCTCGACACCATCGACCTCTTGGATGGCGGCGAGATCATCGTCGGTCAGGCCATAGGTCGACTGGACGTTAATGTCATAGACATTTTGCTGGTCGAAGTAGGCGTCAACCGAATCGCACAGGTCCTCGCAACCCGCCTTAAGGCCGCACATCACGCTCACGCCAAGCGCGGTGATGACCACGATTGACAAGAAGCGCTTAAGACTGCCTCGGATTGTGCGGTAGATGCCACGGCGAAAAACCGTCGGCACCATATCGTTTGAGCTTTGGGCAGTGCGGTAGGTCGTAAAATCCTGCTCGCGCTCCGTGTTCTGCACGTCGCGGCGTAGGCTGTTTTGGCGGTCCTGATCCATGGGCACTACCACTCGATCGTCTCGATAGGCACGGGATTTTGCTGGACCGTCTCGCTCTCCACGCGACCGTTCTTAAAGCGGATCAGGCGATCGGCCATGGGTGCTAGCGCGGAGTTGTGAGTGATGATGATGACCGTAATGCCCTGCTTGCGGCAAGTGTCCTGTAGCAGCTGCAAGATCTGCTTGCCGGTTTTATAGTCAAGCGCGCCCGTGGGCTCGTCGCACAAAAGCAGCTTGGGGTTCTTTGCCAGTGCGCGGGCAATGGACACGCGCTGCTGCTCGCCGCCCGAAAGCTGCGCCGGAAAGTTAGCGAGTCGGTCGCCCAGACCAACCTGACGAAGCGTTTGCTCGGCATCGAGCGAATCGGGGCAGATTTGCGCCGCGAGCTCAACGTTTTCGAGTGCCGTCAGGTTGGGAACCAGATTGTAGAACTGGAAGACGAAGCCGACATCGGCGCGGCGGTATTCAACAAGCTGCGCCTCGTTGGCGGAGCTCACGTCGCGCCCGTCCACCGTCACGGTGCCGGAAGTCGCCGTATCCATGCCGCCCAGGATGTTGAGCGCCGTGGTCTTGCCAGCACCCGAGGCGCCCAGGATAATGGCGAGCTCACCGCGCTCGACCGTAAAGCTCGCGCCGTCGAGCGCATGAATGCGGGCGTCGCCCTCGCCGTATGCTTTGATGACGTCTTTGAATTCGATATAGGCCATCGATCGGTTCCCATCTGGTCGGATAACTCTTTAGTATTACCCATTTCGCACCGACCAAAAAGGGACAGGTTCATTTTGGCAGGTTTTATATGGGGAAACGGCAGCTATAGATGAGGCGCCGGGGAGGCAGAGAAATCATCGATTGGGTCAGGCCGACCGCCAAACACAACGCACGCATCTCAATCTGTCAGCCAAATCATTCGAACAGCTGTTCGTTTCTATGATATGATCCAGCTATCTAAGCAGACCAATACGCAGAAAGGCGGCCAACATGGCGTTCGACTTTAAGAAGGTATGCAAGGAGTTCTACAAACCTGCAAGCAAGCCGAGTATCGTAACTGTCCCGCCTATGAGCTACGTTGCCGTTCGCGGAAAGGGCGACCCAAATACCGAAGGTGGCGAGTATCAAAACGCCCTGCCGCTGCTTTACGGCATCGCCTATACCGTCAAGATGTCGAAGAAAGGCTCAAGGAGTATCGAGGGCTATTTCGACTTTGTGGTACCGCCGCTCGAGGGTTTCTGGTGGCAAGACTCCCCGAGCGGCGACATCGATTATGTACGCAAGGACGATTTCAACTTTATCTCGTGTATCCGCCTGCCCGATTTCGTCACCCGAGATGACTTTGACTGGGCAGTCGCGGAAGCCACGAACAAAAAGAAACTGGACTTTTCCGCCGTCGAGCTGCTTAAAGTTGACGAGGGTCTCTGCGTTCAATGCATGCACACCGGGCCCTACGACAACGAACCGGCGACCGTAAACGCTATGCATGAATACACGACCGAGCAGGGCTATGTCCCCGACTTCTCAGATACCCGTTTACATCACGAAATCTATCTCTCCGATCCACGCAAGTGTGCGCCGGAGAAACTAAAGACCGTGGTTCGTCATCCTATCAAGCGTGCTGAATAGCGTGGAGCGTCATTTCACGCGCTAGGTTTTAAGCCAGCCAACCAGCCGCCTCCTAGGCCGTCCGGTAATTATCTTGACGCGGCCCGTCGCATCTTATAAGTTTGTTTTGCTAAAGCTGGAAAGCCTCTCAACGATGCGCAACTCCAGCTCTTTTTCTATCAAGAGGCTTAAATGAAATACCGGAAGTCGCGGATATCCATCAACGAACAAATAGCACTATTGACAGAATACAGGGGTCTTAAGTGCTCTGATCAAAGCGAACTCGAGCGAGCTTTGGTCGAAGTCGGCCACTACAGACTGTCGGCCTACTGGTTTCCCTACAAAACCAAATGCAAGTCCGGGATTACCATCTTTCGCGAAGGCACAACATTCGAAACCATCATCTACACGTATGAATTTGACCGAGCCCTCCGGCAGTTAATGTTTGATGCGGTCGGCAGAATTGAGATCTACCTCAAAAGCAGAATTGCCTATCTTGCCTCTGAGGAACGCGGGCCTTTCTGTTACCCAGATGTCGCCATAACGAGGCTCAACTCGGCATGTCCATCGCGCTTTGCGCCGCGCTGGGCTTCGCAGCCGTCTTTGGCAGCGCCACCAATACGCTGCTCGCACCCATCCTGATTGGCTGCGAAGTCTTCGGTTTCGGTAATCTGCCGGCATTCTTCATCGTCTGCGTCGCGGCTTACCTGTTCAACATGGATAAGTCGATCTATGCCCTGCAGAAGCGGGCGTAGAAAGATGTCCAAGCAAGTGGTCTCAACCGGAAACGGCATCCCACTCTAAGGCTGTATTCCGGGACACGGTTTCCGTTTGGGACGCCATTCGGAAAGCGCATCCCGTTCTTTCACGGCGTCTTGGTTATGCAAAGTGCTCGAACGTTATTCCTCGTACGCGCCCTCGAGCCGAAGCAGCCACTCCTTGCGGTCAAGCCCGCCGGCATATCCGTTGAGCGAACCATCGGCGGCAACCACGCGATGGCACGGCACAATGATCGAAATGGGATTACGCGCGACCGCGGCCCCCACGGCACGGGGAGACACAACGGGTGCCTCATTTCCCGGCACACGATGTCGAGCCGCAACACGCTGGGCGATCTCGCCATACGTAGCGACCTCGCCACGCGGGATAGAGAGCAGCTCAAACCAAACCTCACGCTGAAATGCCGTGCCAATCATATGCAACGGCGGCGTAAACCGAGGCTCCTGCCCCGCAAAATAAGCATTCAGCCAAGCCCAGGAACGCTCAAGCACCGAAGACGCCGCACCATTTGCCGGACTCACCGACGACATGCCACCAGCACCAGAAACTGCATCGGCGCCTTCAACATGTTCGGGATCTTCTTTGAGAAGCGTGGAGCCAAAGTGCTCCTGTCCCTCAAACCAAAGCCCCGTCAGACCGCGGCCATCAGCGGCAAGCAAGATTTCGCCCAAAGGCGAGGCAAATGTCGTCGTGACCACCAGCGGCTCCTTTCAAAACTCCGCAACATAATACCGCGAATTGTGCAGACAACCCCAATCGACCCCAAAGTCACCCAAGGCAGCAGGCGCGCAGCGCCGCAGCTGCCGGCCGCGCCCCACAGTCCCCAAAGGCGGCAGGCGCAAAGCGCCGAGGCCGCCGCCGGGGCCAGGGCCCGCAACAGCCGCGCGCCCCCACATCAGCCCAGCGGCCTCAACCAATAACGGCCCCATCGTAGGCCGCCTGCAGCAGCGTCACCGCAGGCGGGGGCCGGGCTTAGTTTTCAGAACACTCCGCAGACCAGTGTGGCGCCTTGTCCGCGGCTCCGAAGGAGCAGGACAAGGCGCCACACATGGTCGAGGACGTTCTGAAAACTAAGCCCGGCCCCCGCCGGACAGGTCAACCTACTCGCAGAGCAGCTTGGCGATCTGGACGGCGTTGGTTGCCGCGCCCTTACGGATTTGGTCACCGCAGCACCAGAAGGTGATACCGCGCGCGGCCTCGGGGTTCGAGATGTCGCGACGCACGCGGCCGACCCAAATCAGGTCTTGGTCGGACGTATCCATCGGCATGGGGAAGCGGTCGTGCGCATCCTCGGCAGCCATATCGTCAACCAGCTTGACGCCGGGAGCGGCAGCCAGCGCAGCACGGGCCTCGTCAACCGTAATGTCACGCTCGAACTCGAGCGTGATGCTCTCGGAGTGCGAACGCAGCACGGGCACGCGCACGCAGGTGCAGTTCACGCGCAGCTCGGGCAGATGCATAATCTTGCGGCCCTCGTTTTGTAGCTTCATCTCCTCGGAGGTAAAGCCCTCCTCCTTGACGCCGCCAATCTGCGGAATCAGGTTGCTCGCGAGCTGTGCGGCAAATGCGCGCGGCTCGGGAATCTCCTCGCCACGGCCCAGAGCGGCCAGCTGAGCCTCAAGCTCGGCCATACCGGGAGCGCCAGCGCCCGAAGCCGCCTGGTACGTCGAGACGATCATGCGCTTTACGCCGGCAAGCTGGTGCAGCGGCCAGGTGGGAACCAGGCCGATAATGGTCGCACAGTTGGGGTTGGCGATAAGGCCGTGATGCCACTTGATATCGTCGGCATTGATCTCGGGCACGACCAGCGGCACCTCGGGATCCATGCGGAAGGCGTGGCTGTTGTCGACCACGACGGCGCCGCGCTTGACGGCCTCGGGCAGCAGCTCCTTGGCGATATCGTCGCCGGCAGCGCCGAGCACGATATCGCAGCCCTCAAAGGCCTCGGGGCAAGCCTCTTCAATCACGATCTGCTCGCCGCGGAACTCGACGGTCTTGCCCGCGGAGCGTGCGCTTGCCAACAGCTTGAGCTTGCCGACCGGGAACTCCTGCTCGTTGAGGCACTCGAGTATCTGGGTGCCCACGGCTCCCGTCGCGCCCAAAATAGCAACCGTGTACTGTTTCATGCTTCCCCCTTTAAAGGTTGTGGCTTTTGCCCGCACGCCGAGCAGGCCGATTATTGTTGCCAGTTTATACAAGAACAGGGCGGGCATGAAACCCGCCCCGTCGAAACGAAACCGAAACGAAACGCCCCGCCGTAGATTTTTGAGACATGACCCAAAAATCTACCGAGCAGTCGCTACTTTTTGAGCGCGGCCAGAGCGGGATCGGCCGGCGCGGGAGCCTCCAGATCGGAGACCTTCACAATGCCGTTCTCGTCGGAGAAGGCACGGTAAATGGTCCGAATCGCAAGGTCGAAGTCCTTCTCCTCGACACCGATAATGATGTTGATCTCGTCGCAGCTCTGCGAAATCATACGCACACTCACGCCGGCCTGGCCAAGCATGCCAAACAGATGTCCCGAGATACCCGCACGGCCGCGCAGGTTACGGCCGACGGTCGCGATGAGCGCCAAGCCCTCGACAACCTCGATCTCGAGCGGCTCGACCTCCTGCTGGATGTCGCCCACGAGTGAGTACAGCGAATCATGAACGTCCTGCTCCTGCACCACGGCGCCAAAGCGGTCGACGCCGGTGGGCATATGCTCGACGGAAACGTCATAGCGCTCGAAGACCGAAAGCGCGCGGCGCATAAAGCCAACACGGGGCTTGGTGCGGTCGCGGGCCACGTTGATGGCGACAAAACCGCGCTTGCCGGTCACGCCGGTAATGATGGGCTCTGCCTCGCCCTCATCAGCCGTCTCGCTAATGATGGTGCCGGGGTCCTGCGGCGCATTGGTGTTCTTGATGACCAGCGGAATGCCTGCCTCGCGCACGGGGAACACGGCCTCCTCGTGCAGGACGCTCGCACCCATGTACGAAAGCTCGCGCAGCTCCTCGTAGGTAACACGCGCAATGGGCTGAGCCTCGGGAACAATGCGAGGATCGGCAGAATAGAAGCCCGAAACGTCGGTCCAGTTCTCGTACAGGTCGGCGCCCAGGCACTTGGCCAGGATTGAGCCGGAAATATCGCCGCCACCACGGTCGAGCAGCTTGATCTGGCCCTCACGCGTCGCGCCGTAGAAACCGGGCATAACAAAGCCGCCCTGCTGGCCGTACTCCTGCACCAGCTCGGAGGTGCGATTCATGCTGAGCGTACCGTCATGATGGAACGCCACAACCGTCGCGGCGTCCAGGAACGGCAGGCCCAGGTACTCGGCCATTAGGCGAGCGGTGAAGTACTCGCCGCGGCTCACGAGCTCCTCGGTAGAGTAGCCGCCCGAGCGGGCGCGCTCGGCAAAGGCCGCGAACTCCTCGCGGATGGGATAGGTGAGCTCCAACTCGTCAGCGATATCAAAATAGCGCTGGCCGATGTCCTCGAGTAGTTCCTCGCACGACACGTGATACTTAACGTGCGCGTTAACCAGGTAGAGCAGGTCGGTTACCTTAGTGTCGCCCTTAAAGCGGCGGCCGCAGGCGGAAACCACCACAAAACGGCGGGCAGGGTCGGCATCGACGATGGCCTTGATCTTCTTGAAGTGTTCGGCGTCGGCGACCGACGAGCCGCCAAACTTGGCAATCTTAATCATGGGCTTGAGGTTACCTTTCTAAAAGCCTCTGCAAACCTGTTTTGCGCGCTCTGATACCATGGTTTCACCGATTGGGACCAAGGCATCCGAGGAGCAGTGTTATATGGGAACTTATCATAGTACACGAGGACGCACTTTATCGTGCTCAAGTAAGGTGGCAATCCGTACCGGCATCGCTCCCGACGGGGGTCTGTTTGTCTCGGACGAGCTCGGCACCCAGCAGGTCGATATCAGCTCGCTTGCAGATAAATCGTACTTTGAAATCGCTCAAGATGTGTTGGGAATGTTACTGAATGATTACACGGCCGAAGAAATTTCGGCGTGTGTCGACGAAGCATACCGCGGCACGTTCGCGAGTGAAGAGGTTACGCCGCTCGTCAAACTCGACGCTGCGCCGGGCGCTGACGCCCCTCAGACCTATGTGATGGAGCTCTTTGGCGGCCCCACGAGCGCCTTTAAGGATGTCGCCCTGCAAATGCTTCCCCGTCTCATGGCCCGCACTTCCGCCAAGGACGGCGGCTCCGAGCGCATCATGATCGTCACTGCCACGTCGGGCGACACCGGCAAGGCCGCACTCGCCGGTTTTGCCGACGCTCCGGGCACAGGCATCACCGTCTTTTATCCCGAGGGCAAGGTTAGCCGCGTCCAGAACCTGCAGATGTCCACGCAGGAGGGCGACAACGTCGCCGTCTGCGGCATCCGCGGCAACTTTGACGACGCCCAGAGCGCCGTCAAGCGCATCTTTGCCGATAAGGAGCTTGCCGAGCGCCTGGAAGCCGCCGGCACGGTGCTTTCGAGCGCCAACTCTATCAATGTCGGCCGTCTGGTACCGCAGGTCGTCTACTACTTTGCCGCCTATGCGCAGCTGCTGCGCGCCGGCGCTATCGAGGCTGGCGACGCCGTAGAGTTCTGTGTGCCCACCGGCAACTTTGGCGATATCTTGGCCGGCTACTACGCCAAGCGCATGGGCCTGCCCGTCGCCAAGCTCATCGTCGCGAGCGACAAGAACAACGTGCTTGCCGACTTCCTGACCACCGGCGTCTACGACCGTAACCGCCCGTTCTTCACGACCATCTCGCCGTCGATGGACATCCTCATCAGCTCTAACCTGGAGCGCATGCTGTACTTCCTGTCCGATGGCGACTGCGAACTCGTTGCCGGCCTTATGGAGCAGTTGGCACAGACCGGTCGCTACGAGGTACCCGCCGAGCTGCTGGCCAAGATTCAGAGCGTCTTTGGCTGCGGCTGGGCCAGCGAGGACGAGGTCCGCGCTGCCATCAAGAGTTGCTGGGACGCCAACGGCTACGTGATCGACCCGCACACCGCTTGCGGCTATCACGTCTTTGAAAAGGTCGCTCCCGCCGAGGGCGCCAAGGCTCGCGTGCTGCTTTCGACCGCCAGCCCCTACAAGTTCCCGCGCGCCTGCTGCGACGCCCTGGGCCTCGACGTTCCCGAGGATGATTTTGAGGCTATGCGCGTACTCGAGCAGGCCACCAACACGGTCGCCCCGACCCAGCTCGCCGAACTCGAATCCAAACCCGTCCGCTTCGAAGACGTCTGCGACGTCGATGAGATGGCCGGCTACGTCGAGTCTGCAGCAAAACGAATGAGCACCGACTAGATCCCTTATTAAGCGCCGGCGAAAGCCGGCGCACCTTCTTTTTATTTAGCTTTCGGGATAATGACGAGCATGCGAGCGGGTCTGGCCGTTTAGTTCGTCGCGAGTTCCGCACAAGCCGGAAAGCACTTAATGTGCTTTCCGAGCGAGCCAGGACTGCCCGAGCAGCGAACTAAACGGCCAGACCCGCCCAGGAGGACCCACATGATCAAAATCACCGTCCCAGCAACCAGCGCCAACTTGGGCATTGGATACGATACCCTCGGCATGGCCGTCAGCCTCTACTCGCACTTTACCTTTGAGCGTGCCGACAAGCTCACCATCACGGGCTGCCCCGAGGAGTTTCAAAACGAGAATAACCTGGTCTATGTGAGCTTTGTCGATGCTCTGGCCGCCTGGGGCGAGCCGGCCTTCCCCGTCGCTATCGACATTCAGACCGACGTGCCCGTCGCCCGCGGCCTGGGTTCCAGCTCCACCTGCGTCGTCGCCGGCATCATGGCTGCCGCCGCGCTGACAGGCCACACCGTCGACCGCGCCGAACTCGTCCGCATCGCCACCGAGGTCGAGGGCCATCCCGATAACGTCGCCCCCGCCATCCTGGGCGGCGCCGTCTGCTCCTTTACGCCGACCGATTCGCTCCCCCAGTGCCTGCGCTATGAGGTGAGCGATCGCTTGCGTTTTATTACCGTGATTCCGCCCTACGAGGTGCATACGAGCGAGGCCCGCAAGGTTGTGCCACAGGAGATTCCACTCTCCACCGCCGTATGGCAAATGGGCCGCATCGCCGGCATGACGCGCGGCCTGGAGACTGGTGACCTCGACCTGATTGCCGCCGCCAACGACGACCGCATCCAGGAGCCCTATCGCCGCCGCCTCATCCCCGACTACAACGCCGTGCGCGACACCTGCCTTAACGGAGGCGCCAAGACCATCTGGATCAGTGGCTCCGGCTCGACCCTCATGGCCGTGACTGACGACACCATCGTGGCGAAGTTCCTGCAGGTCAAGCTGCGCGAGCAGTTCCCCAAGTGTGACACGCACATTCTGACGTGCGACACCGAGGGCGCTCAAATCGAGTACCTGTAGACATCCTCCCCATATACCTGTCCGGGACGGTCGGGATGTTCCCTCAAAATCGTCCTCGCGCATGAAGGCCCCTTGCCCTGCTCCTACGGAGCGACGGACAAGGGGCCTTCGCGCTGCGGAATGATTTTGAGGGAACATCCCGACCGTCCCTGCGCCTACCTTGCTGAGGATGTCTACAGGGACCCACGCTTTGAAGGGGCGCCGAGCTGATAGTTGATTTTTATTGGCAGGGGCTCTTGCTGGTAAGGAGCACTTGCTAGAGGCAGGCCTCGGCGATGCGCTTTTTTAGTTCATCGATGCCGATACCGGTCTGGGAGCTTGTGATGATCACGTTCTCGGCCGGAACGTTGAGCTGTTTTTTGATGGCTGCTGCCTGGCGGGCCTGCTGGGTGCGGCTGAGCTTGTCGGCTTTGGTGAGGCAGACGATAAAGTTGAACTCGTTGCCCTGCAGGTAGTCGATCATGTCATGGTCGAGTTTACTGGGGTCGTGGCGAATGTCCACCAGCGACACAACCAGGTTAAAGCTGCGCTCTGAGTCGAAGAAGTCGCCGATAAGCTCGGCCCAGCGGTCGCGCTCGGCCTTGGAACGACGGGCGAAACCGTAGCCCGGCAGGTCCACAAAGTGCACGTCGTCGGCCTCGAAGAAATTGATGTTGCTCGTCTTGCCCGGCGTGCTCGAAACCTTGACCAGGTTCTTGCGGCCAAAGAGTTTGTTCATGATAGACGACTTGCCCACATTGGAGCGGCCCACAAAGCTCACCTCGGGACAGGTGGACTCGGGGATCTGCGAAACCTTGCCGTAGCTGGCAACAAACTTGGCAAGCTGATAGTTAATGGAATCGGCCATGGATACTCCTTGGTCGTAGATTTTTACAAAACGGGTGTGCTATTGCGCGGCGGCGATACGACGAACGATGTCAAGCGTGATGCCGCTCGCGGTGCGAGCGTACTCATCCAGATCGAACTCGCGCTCGCAAAACGCGTCATATGCCTCGTCACAATTATCGCTGATAGCGCGCAGCACCAGGCAATCGACACCATTCTTGGCCGCGATGTGCGCAATTGCCGCGCCCTCCATCTCGACGCAATCGGCATGCGTGGCCTCAATCGCAGCGTTACGCATGGCGTCACCCGTAACAAAGCGGTCACCCGTGGCGATAGTGCCACACAGGAACTGCTTGGGGTCCTTCTCCGCAGAATTCTCATCCGCCGAGGCATCCACAAATCCATGCTCGGCAAGCACGGCGGCGGCAACATCAGCCAACGCCGGCGTCGAGACAAACTCCTCGAGTCCCGGCGCCGACTCGGCGATGAGCGCCGTGTCAGTATCGAGATAGCGCAGGCACTTGCCTATAACCACGTCGTTAATATGGAGCTTAGGGTTTAGGCCACCCGCAATGCCCGAAAACACAACGGCCTGCGGGGCATATTTGCTGATGAGATGCTGCGTTGCCGCCGCGGCGTTTACGGTTCCCATGCCAGCGGTCGTAGCAACAACGGACAAACCGTCGAGCTCGCCGTTGACAACGGTCAAGCCCGCCTCTTGTGCCACACGAGCGCCGTTCAGTTCTTCTTTAATCTGCGCAACCTCTTTTTCGAGTGCACCGATGATTGCGATGGTAGGCATACCATCCCCCAAACCCGTGAAAACTGCTATCCACGGTATGGTACCAGCATTTTGACTCAACCGCGCAATACGAAGTCGCTAGACCACCGCAGCGCGGGTATCGTAGAGGAGCAAAAGACTTGCTAGCCGATGGCGTTTTTTAGCTCCGCGCGGCGCTTTTTCATGCCGGTCATAACGGCATTACGCAACTCGGGCATGCGCGCGGTATCCATCTGGGGCACGCCCTCGAGCTTATAGGGAATGCCCAGTTGCTCGTACTTGACGACACCCATCGTGTGATACGGCAGCATTTCCAGGCCCACCACGTTGTGCCATGGAGCGATGAGGCGACCGAGCTTCTCGCACTCCTCCACCGTGTCGGTAATGCCCGGCACCACCACGTGGCGGATAACGACCTTGATCTTGCGACGTGCAAGCTCATCGCCAAACGCCAGAATGCGTGCGGGATCGCACCCAGTCAGCTTTTTATGCTCGACCGGGTCGGCATGCTTAATATCGAGCAGTACCATGTCGGTCTCGTTGAGCACGGCATCGAACTTCTCGGGATGCGCGGGATCGAACGCATAGCCGCAGCTATCCAAGCAGGTGTGCACACGACCATCGTGGTTATTGTGCATGGCGTGGAACAGGTCGGCCAAAAACTCAGGCTGCAGGAGCGGCTCGCCGCCGGACACCGTAATACCACCGCTGCGGTAAAACTCATGGTTACTCTGGAACTCGTCCATAAGGTGCTCGACGGTCACCATCGTGCCGCCGTTAACCGACCAGGTATCGGGGTTGTGGCAATACGCACAGCGCATGGGGCAGCCTTGGACAAACACTACGAAGCGGATGCCGGGTCCGTCGACCGTCCCCATCGTCTCGATCGAATGCACGCGGCCAAGGGCAAACGCAGAGTCCTCGGGACGAGCGTCCACACCCTCAAGCGTCATTTCTGCCATTCGCGCTACCTTGCCTCTCCTTGGATGCAACCAATTAAAATGCCAGAGCCATTCTAGCCCATGTGCTTGCGTTTAAACGTCTCGGGCTAGAATGGCACGTTTTAATCTATCCCCCATCACCATGGCTGGGGTCTACGTCGAGATGTCAGGCTGAAGAACGCTCGCCTGCGGCCTTTACGCTTTAAGCGTGAGCACCGCACCGAAGGCGGTCGGGCCGCAGTGGCTCGAGATGACGCCGCCGACCTGAGTCCAGGTAATGTCCTTAAAGCCCAGGTCGTGCGCATAGACTTCCATGTCGTCGCGCAGCTCCTGGGAAAGGCCTACCGAATACGCCAGGCCAATGTGCGAGTAGTCGATCTCGCCCTTCGCAACCATGTGGTCAATAAAGGCGCGGGCGCACTTGAGCATAGAGCCGCGGAACTTCTTGGTCGCCACGAACTTGCCGCCCGTCACCTCAATGCAGGGCTTAATCTTGAGCAGATGTGCGCCAAGGAATGCGACGTTGGACAAGCGACCGCCCGCCTTAAGGAAGGCAAGATCGGTAGGAACAAAGCCCAGCAGCACGCGGTCCATGACGGAGTTCGCGAAGGCGAAGATCTCGTCGACGGTGGCATCGGGGTGAGCCTCGATGTATTTGGCGGTCTCGACGACAACAAGCGACTGGCCCACCGAGACAAAACGCGTGTCCATGGAGTAGACGTAGTCGCGACCCTTGGCGGCGATCTTCGATGATTGATGCGAGCAGGTCGTGGCCTCGGAATATGCAAGATGCAGAATGGTCGCGTCGGGTTGCTCGGCATGGATGCGGTCGTACACATGCGCAAAATCTGCCGGCGCACAGCCGCTGGTCTTGGGCATCACGCCAAACTCGTTGCAGCGCGAATAAATCTCGAGCGGATCGATCGAGCCGTCCTCGACGGTCTCGTCACCAATCGTGACATGCATAGGCACGCGCACGATGCCGTAGCGCTCGCAGAGCTCTGGCGTCACATCCGAACCAGATTCAACCACGATTATGTACTTGCCCATTATTATCACGACCCATCTCGACGTTGGCTTTTTAATATGTGACACACGCCCGCCGTCCTGCTACAGAACGACCCCCAAGCGCCAAAGAGACGCCGCCCTTTGCACATAACAAAGGACAGCGTCTCCCTGGAAAACTCCGTGCTTATCTGAGATTCTACACGGTTTATTAAGGAGTGTTACTTATTCCGCAAACGGTCACTATATGCGGTAAGCGGTAGTTGGCCGCGACAACTGCGACACATTCCGTCCAGCAAATCCAATCGTGCTCCACGCACGGTTAATGCACGAGGCGGTAGAAATTCATCGATGCCGCACCCTCGGCGTGCAGCTCCATCGCCGGAACCGCCGGCGAATAGGTACGGCTCGTAAGTGCCGCCTCGCCACCGTTGGCAAAAATCTCGACCATCGTAGTGTCCGAAAGCACGCGCAGGTCGCGAAGCTCGCTGAGCTCGATCGACCTCTGGTCGCGCCCATAGCCTTCGTCACCCATGTCGAGGGTAAGCATCCCGTCCGCATAACGCACAAAGACACCCTTGCGGATTTCGAGCTCGGCCATCTTGGCGCCCTCACAGGAAACCACAAGATCAAACAGGCGGCCCGGCTCCTCAACGGTTTCACCGCCTGTCGCGCGAACGCAGTCACCGCGCATCCTCTCAATCTCGTGCGCCGGCTGCTGGCAGAGCTTACCATCGCGTATGCTCAGCTCTCTCGGCACCGTCAACGCGCACTGCCATCCGCGCGCCACCGTCGGGTTTTCTGCCGTCGCGTCGGGGCAACCCGACCATCCGATCATCAAACGCCGGCCTGCAGCATCCTCAAAGGACTGCGGAGCATAGAAATCAAAACCGGCATCGACCATCGGGGGCATGCCCTGCCTGACGATTTTAAAGCTCGGCGCCTCCCAATCGGCCTCGATGGGGAACCACACGCACTGATGCGGATTGCGGTAACGCCAACCATCGGCAGGCACACCCTGCGGACAGCAAACGAGAATAAGCTCGCCATCGAGCTCAAACAGATCGGGGCACTCCCACATAAAGCCAAACTTCTCGCCCAACTCAATGCGCGTCGCATAGCTCCAGTCCTCAAGATTGCGCGAGGTATAGACAAGCACGCAGCCACGGTCGTCTTTCGTACGAGCGCCCAGAACCATGTAGTAGATACCATCGTGCTCAAGGATCTTGGGGTCGCGCACGTGCGTACCGATATCGTCGGGGTAATCGACCGGTCCAACAGCTATGCACTTCTCGCCCAATTCGTCGGGATTCTCGGCAACCACATGAATCTGGTTTTGCTCACGGCCCGTCAACACGTAGTCGTAATCATCGCGGTCAAAATGCTTAACGTTGCCGGTATAGAAGTAGTGAATCTTGCCATCACGTACAAAGGCAGAACCAGAATACGCTCCACTCGAATCCAAATCGGAATCGGGGAACAGCACGGGGCCGTGATTCTCGTACGTCACAAAATCCTTTGTCGTCAGATGGTTCCAAAGCACTGGACCGCCATGCGCAGCATCGAACGGATCGTATTGATGATAGATGTGATACGTATCACCAATCTGAACCAAACCATTGGGGTCGTTGAGCCAGCCAAGCTCAGGCTCCACATGGAACAAAAGCCTATCGGGGTCGGACGCGATGCGAGCCGCCGTCTCATCCTGTCCGGCACGCCACTGCTCATAGTCCGCACGCATCACCTTGTTTTTTTGATTAAACATCGCCATTGACCTTCTCGTCTATAGGAAAGGACGCTCGACTCACACGAGCCGAACGCCCTTCCCCAAATGGACTTATCCGCACATTACGCTGAACGGCTCAACTAGAAGCTAACGTCGAAGCCAGCGCCAGCGCCCTCTTCATCGGTGGTCGGCACGCCCTTTGCCTTGTTGTAGGCAAAGATCAAGACGATCGGCACGATGAAGGCGATGAGATTGCCAGCCACATACCACACGAGAGTCTCGGGTGTGACGATGAGCAGGCCAAGCACACCGGTCAGACCCTGACCGATGGCGCGCACCTCAAAGAGCTTCACGAAGGCACCGCCGCAGCCTGCACCGATGCATGCGCAGATGAACGGAATAATCGAGTAGCGCATGTTTGCAGCGAAGATAGCGGGCTCGGAGATTCCGACCAGCGTCGGGATAAAGGACGACATGCAGATGTTGCGCTCTTTGGAATGCTTCTTGTGAATGAGGTACATGCCGATGGCGCCGCCACCCTGGGCGATGATGGAAACCGACCAGATGGCCTGGATGTAGTTGAAGCCAGTCGTGGCAACGAGGTTTGCCTCGATACCCTGGATGAACTGATGCGTACCGGTAACGACAAGCGGCTGCAGGAACGCGGCGAAGACAAAGGCACCAAAGACGCCCATCCTGTTGTACAGGATATCGATTACGCCGGCGAGGACGTCGCCGATCAGGTTGCCGAGCGGGCCGAACACGGTGAACAGGGCGACGTTAGCAAGAATCAGGGTAACGGTCGGGACAAAGACGAACGAGACGACCTCGGGGATGTACTTCTGGGCAATCTTCTCGACCTTGGCCATAAACCAGGCAGTCAGGATTGCAGGGAACACGCCGCCCTGGAAAGCAACCATGGGAATGGAGAGCGGACCAAAGTTCCAGTACTCAGCACCCGTCGGGTCCATAACGAACGTGTTACGGTTCATAAGGCTCGGGTGAACCATGACGATACCGACGAGGATGCCCAGGATCGGGTTACCGCCAAAACGCTTGACCGCGCTGTACATAACCAGGACAGGCAGGTAGTCAAACGTGGTGGCGATAATGGCAAAGAAGCTTGCGAGGTTCTTGAGGAACTCGCTGTGGTCGGCAAGGCTGCCCTCCATGCCAAAGAGGCCGTTGGCAACGATCAGCGACTTAAGGCCGATGATGATAGCAGCGCCGACGAAGGCGGGAATGATGGGGATAAAGATGTCCGAGAATACCTTGAGGACCGAGAAGAACTTGCCCTTCTTGTCCGCCTCGGCGCCCTTGACCTCGGAAGCGCTGATCTCCTTAACGCCCGTCAAAGCCATAAACTCATCGTAAACCTTGTTGACGGTACCGGTACCGAAGATGATCATGAGCTGGCCGCTGTTGTACAGCACGCCCTTGACGCCATCGATGTTCTCGAGCTCGGCCTTGTTGTATTTGCTCGTATCCTTGAGCACCAGACGCAAACGGGTCACGCAATGCGTGGCGCCCTCGATGTTCTCCAGTCCGCCGACGTTGTCGACGACTTGCTGGGACACTGCCTTGTAGTCCATGTTCCTCTCCATTCCTTTACGAAATCATAAGACGTTTTGATGCCATTACAGAGACGCGATCGTTGCATTTGCGCACTTGAGCGTACCGTCGGTGACCGTCAGCGCCACACCCTGGCCCTGCTTATTGCAGAAGCGCGCGTTAAGCGCAACATCATCGACAAAGATGGTCGCGATATCGTCGTCAACGACCAGGCGCACATGATGAGTGCCCTCGCCCTTAAAGAACAACGGACGCTCGAGGCCCATGTTGTTGACCTGGAACCACGGATACTGGGGGGCCGCCGTAAACTCGAGCTTGCCCTCACGCAGGTTGGCGCGGAACTCATAGGCAAGACCGGACTCGGCGTCCTCGGCAAGCTTCACCGAGAAGCCGGCAGCGTCACCGGCGAGCTCGATGTCGGCATCGAGCATATAGGTGGAACCGGCATCCGCGGCGAGCACCTGCTCGACCTTGCCCGACTCGCAGGAAAGCTCAAAGGCCTCGACTGCCTTAGCCTCGCCAAAGGCGCCAAGCATGCTGTCGGGGAGCTTGGTGCCGAGCGTTCCGTCAGCACGCTGAACGATCTCGAGAGGCATAAAGGTGCCACCCCACAGGTAAGAGCTGGGGTCACCGCCCTCGTCACGCGTAGGAACCCAACCAAAGAGAACGCGGCGCTCGCCATCAAATGCGGTACGCGCGGCATAGTACGCGCGGCCATCGAAGGAATCGTCCGCAGGAGTGATCCAAGGACCGTTGATAGAGCGAGACATGCGGTAACGGGTCTTGTTGCCATCACTGTACTCGGAGAACACCAGATACCACCAGTCGCCCATCTTAAAGAGATCAGGCATCTCGAACATGGTGTACAGGCCCGGATTCCACCAGTCGCCCTGGAACTCCCAGGTATCCAGGTCCTTGGAGGTGAACTTGACCAGACGACCGGTCATCAGACGCTTGTCCTCGCCCACACGCGTGCCGAGGATGAGCATGTACTCTTCGTTCTCCTCATCCCAAAGCACAAAGGGATCGCGCCAGTTGCGGTCATCGTAACCCTCCTGGGGCGGAAGCAGCGTCTCGGCGATGTTCTTCTCCCACTTGACGGCGTCGTCACTCGTTGCGTGAAGAAGAACCTGCTTCATCAAGCGTGCCTTGACCTTATCGCGATTGCAACCAGTGTAGAGCGCATGGTACTTGTCGCCCACCTTAAACACCGTGCCGGCATAAACATACTGGTCGACTTCCTCGTCGCCGCCACGCTCAAGGCTCTCGCCAAAGTCTTTGTAATTGACGAAGTCCTTGGTTGTCGCGAGTGCCCAGCCAAACGGCTCTCCGAAAGGTCCGGGGTTTCGCGTGTCACGCTGATGATAGAGATAGAACGTGCCGTCCTCGCCGTACGGCATGATGTCGCCCACCCAAATTCCCTCAGGCTGGTAATACACCTTGTGCATCCGAGACTTCCTTTCTCACGAGATACTAACTCGGTACAACTGCAAGATATGTCAATCGTTTTCATATGTCAAACGTTTTCACACCAATACGTCTTTTCGCAGTTCCAGTCGTCGGCAAACGGTTGACATATGCCGGCGAACGGTCATCAGAGGTGTTTGAGGAATTCTTTTGGCACGGGATGAACTACGCGGTTTTACCCTCAATGAGTTCAACGGGGAGCTTGATATTCGATTCGGGCTTTTCGCCGTTAATAAGAGCAATGATGGATTGCGCCGCGAGCTCTCCGATGCGATCGATATCTTGGCGTACGGTTGTTAAGTCAGGCATAAACGTCATAGTGCGGCGGGCACCATCCGCGCCCACGACCTTAATATCGCCCGGAGCGCTCAAGCCGCGCTGCTTCATCACGTTAAGACAGATAGCCGCCATCGTGTCGTCTCCCGCAAAGATGCCGTCAATATCGGGGTTCTCATCGAGGATCTTCGCAACGACCGCGCTCTTTTCGTCGTCGGGCTTAACGAACTCAACCTCACGGACAAGCGCGGGCAAACCGGCCTGCTCAACAACATCGAGGTAGGCATCGGTACGCTTATTGGCAGGCATGCGCATGCGGCTATTGCTGCGCAGGCACAGGATGCGTGAACATCCGTCATCGATCAGGCGACGCGTGGCAAGTTCGCCGATGCTATAGCTGTCGCTCGCAATCTGAACAGAGGCTTCGCCAAGGTCGCAGTCGATACCAACCAGACTCAAGCCCATCTCGGCATACGCTTCGGCACCGATATTAAGCGAGTTGACGATGACGCCGTCGACCATATTGCGGCGGAGCATGTCGATATAAGAGCGCTCAAGCTCGGGTCGATTGGCGCTATTGCACAGCAGCATCTTAAAACCGTTTTCGGCCAGGGTATGCTCAATGACTTGAACCACTTGGGCATGAAACGGACTGCTGACATAGGGGACGATCATACCGATAAGATTCAGGCGACCGTTGAGCATGGCACGGGCGATATCGTTGGGCGTATAGTTGATGCGCTTCATCGCGGCATGGACCTTATCGCGGGTCTCTTGGCTAATATAGCCACGATTATTAAGCACACGAGATACCGTAGTAGGCGAAACCCCCGCCACCGCCGCAACTTCCTTGATGCCAGGCTTAGCCGTATCCTTAGAACGAGCACTCTCGCGAGCCATAGCACCCTCCCCCATCAACATGTCATACGTTTACATACGAACAAAGCATACCCCAACAAGAGCGGGAAGACGGTAACAGTACAAGTAAGTAAACGACTCATCCAAATAATTAGGAGAGTTCCGCCTAAAGGGTGACTCCAAAGGACCCCACATGGCCGGTTTTGGGTTATTTCCCAAAACATCCCGCACTGATATTTTCTGTATTGAAGACGTCGATGATGCACCCGTATACCATTGACGTCGACACCATCAGATGCGGACCGCGCGGTGACCCCACATTCCGCTGGCGCCCATGGGGCTGC
>CABUZI010000021.1 GCA_902496005.1 uncultured Collinsella sp. | reverse complement strand
TGTGGACGCACCCTTCAGAACGCGCTCGGCACCATCGACCAGGTCGTCAACGATTTCACGTGCGCTTTGGCGTTCGTTGACCATACCGGCAACCTGTCCGCACAAAAACGAACCCTCTTCGTAATTACCGTCCTTTGCGGCTTTACGAAGCGCGCCCGTGCCCATGGCCCCGAGCTCCTCGGGGCTTGCGCCCGCCGCCTCGTTCTTGGCATACGCGTTGGTGAAGGGGCTCTTAAGCGCACGCACCGGATGCCCCGTCGAACGGCCAGTCGCGCGCGTCGAGGTGTCTCCTGCCTTGAGCACCAGCTCTTTGTACTGTTCGGATACGGTGCACTCGTTTGCGACCAGAAAGCGTGTTCCCACCTGGACGCCAGCGGCGCCAAGCATAAAGGCCGCTGCCACGCCGCGACCATCGGCGATACCACCAGCTGCCACAACGGGGACATCGACCGCGTCGACAACCTGCGGAACGAGCGCCATCGTCGATGTCTCGCCAATATGTCCACCCGATTCGGTGCCTTCGGCAACCACGGCGGTGGCCCCACGACGCGCCACGAGACGCGCCAGCGCCACCGAGGCAACGACCGGGATGACCTTGATGCCAGCGTCGTTCCAAGCCTTCATGTACTTGGTGGGATTGCCGGCACCCGTCACGACGACCGGCACCTGCTCGTCAATCACAACCTGCGCGACCTGGTCGGCAAACGGGCTCATAAGCATGACGTTCACACCAAAGGGCTTATCCGTCTTGGTGCGCAGCTCGTGAATCTGATCGCGCAGCCAGTTGGCGTCGGCATTCATGGCCGCGATGATTCCCAACCCGCCGGCCTCGGACACGGCCGATGCCAGCGAGGCATCGGCAATCCAGGCCATGCCGCCCTGGAACACGGGCTTTTCGATGCCGAGCAGCTCGCAGAGAGGAGTCTTGAGCATCTCTACTTCTCCAATGCCGCCTCGACCGTATCGGCGAACTCGCCGACCGTCTTGGGGTTCTCCTCGGTATCGAGCTCAATGCCAAACTCGTCCTCGACGGCGACGAGGATCTCGACGGTGCCCAGGCTGTCGAGGCCAATCTCCTCGAGCGTGGACTCGGGCTTCATCTCGACGTCGTCAAGGCCAGCGGTCTCGCGGATAACGTCGCAAACGCGCTCGAAGGTCTTCTGATCTGCCATGGTAGTTCTCCTTTGTTTGTGCCCTAGGGGCGTTTTTATTTCCTATGTGCGACTACTTCCAGCGAAGTAGATAGCCACCTATATCCAAACCGGCGCCAAATCCAACGAGGGCGATGGTGTCGCCCGCAGTCAGTGCGTCGGTACGTGCCAGCCGGTCAAGCGCAAAGGGAATGCAGGCGCTCGAAATGTTGCCGGTCTCGCGCAGCGTTCGAACCACGCGCTCGTCTGGCACGCCGAGGCGCTTGACCGCCTGACTCAGGATTCGTTCGTTAGCCTGATGGAATACAAAATGATCGATGTCTTCGACCGAAATGCCCGCATCGATCGCAAGCTTATGGACCGTGTCGCAGATGGCGTTGACGCCGAACTTGAACACGCGGCGGCCTTTCATGGACAGCACGCTCTCACTATCTGCGGAGTCCTTAAACGGCGAGGTGCCGATCAGACCGGGAACGCGCAACGTCTCGACGTCGGGCGCCGTCGAAAGCTCGACGGCA
The DNA here is from genome assembly GCA_902496005.1 of uncultured Collinsella sp. GTDB lineage: Bacteria > Actinomycetota > Coriobacteriia > Coriobacteriales > Coriobacteriaceae > Collinsella. The sequence goes on along the minus strand of CABUZI010000021.1, from coordinate 18,140 downwards.
AGGGGGCTGTCTCCCCCAGCTTCTATCACTGCAGCACCCGCGCCGTCACCAAAGAGCACGCACGTGGCGCGATCTGTCCAGTCAAGCGCGCGCGTCATCTGCTCGGCAGCAACGACAAGCACATGCTTGGCTCGTCCTCGGGCGATATAGCCCTCGGCGACATCGAGCGCAAATACGAAGCCGGCGCAGGCCGCCGAGACATCGAAGGCAGGGCACGTCGCGCCCAGACGCTCGGCAACGGCACACGCCTCAGCGGGAACAAGATGATCACCCGTCGTCGTCGAGCAGACGATCAGATCCAGCTGGCTGGCGTCGATTCCGGACACCTGGAGTGCCCGCTCGCTCGCCGCTACGGCGAGGTCGTCAAGTGACTCGGTGGAGCAGACGTGGCGGCTCTTGATACCTGTGCGGGTAAAAATCCACTCATCCGAGGTATCGAGGAACTCAGACAGCTCGTCATTGGAAACACTGCGCTTAGGAAGCGCCGAGCCTGTTCCAAGAATCGTGAAACCCATCACTAACCTCCTTTGCGTTGTTGACGTGTTTACATCGACCAAGAGAGGATAACGCATTTCAGTCGTTGTTGACGTGTTAACATTAAATTGTTCAAATGCGACAAAGGCTTCACATTGTGTCTATCTCTCGACACCATTACGCGATTGCCTTATTACCTTAGGAGGTAGCAGCTGTTATGGATTCTCGTTTAACGGTGGTCGACGTAACCGGATCGACCAACGATGACCTGCTCGAAGCAGGAAAACAGGGAGCGCCGCACGGCACAGGACTTGCCGCCCGGGCTCAGACAGCAGGACGCGGCCGGCGCGGCCACAAGTGGGATTCAACCGCCGGCAACCTATTGCTTTCGATTGTTCTGCGCCCATGCGTTAATCCTGCAAAGTACTCTGGTCTTGCCGCCGTCAGCGGCCTAGCGGTGCTCGAGGCGCTCGAAATGCAGGGCCTTGCAAACGAGATTGACCTCAAATGGCCCAACGATCTGGTCGCGCGAGGGCGCAAGCTCGGCGGTATTCTGGTCGAGGCCGCACGCGATAACGACGGCAAACCTTTCGCCGTCTGCGGCATTGGCGTCAATGTGAACTATGTGCCCTCGGAGGTTCCCGATGGCGGCCTGCCGGCAATCGGTCTCTCGGATCTCAACGAGAACGTTCCCGCCGTCGATGTGTTACTCAAGGAGGTCTATCACACCGTCGTAAACGCTGTGAACGCGTGGGCAGAGCGTCTCAACGCCATGGAAGATAACGCCGGACCACTCGCGCCCGTCCACGGCGAATATGTCGCTCACCTCAATTGGATTGGGGAGCACGTTATCGCCCGTTCCCCTGCCGGTGACGAGCTGGCACGCGGCATCTTTAAAACCGTCGATGCCTTTGGTCGCGCGTGTATCGAAACGGAAGGCGGCGTGCGATCCTTCCATTTTGAGGAGGCATCGCTGCGCCCCTTGAGCGAATAGGGCGCCGCAGCCACCTACTCGGCAGCAATACCCGGCAGTCCAAACCATCATTCAAAACAAAAGAGCCCCGCTACCGTAATGGTAGCGGGGCTCTGTAAGCTATGAGCGATATCGCTTAGAGCTTGATGTCGATGTCGACGCCAGCGGGAAGGTCGAGACGCATGAGCGAATCAACGGTGCCCGAGGTGGGGTCGAGGATGTCGATGAGGCGCTTGTGGGTGCGCATCTCGAACTGCTCACGGGAGTCCTTGTTCACGTGCGGCGAGCGGATAACCGTGTACAGGTTGCGCTCGGTGGGCAGGGGGACAGGACCGGAAACGCGAGCGCCGGTCTTCTGAGCGGTCTCAACGATGAGCTTCGCGGACTGATCGACGACCTCGTGATCATAGCCCTTGAGGCGAATGCGGATCTTCTGGGTAGCCAACTTAAACCTCCAAAGAGTGCGAGAGATGTTCTCGCGGATTACGTAACAGGGAGCTCGAACTTAGGCGTTCTTGCTCATGACCTCGTCCACGATGGACTTGGGCGCGGGCTCATAAGAGTCGAACTGCATCGTGTAGGATGCACGGCCCTGGGTCTGGGAGCGAAGGTCGGTAGCGTAACCGAACATCTCGCCCAGCGGCACCTTGGCACGGATGAGCTTGCTGTTCTTGCGATCCTCCATGCCCTCGATCTTGCCGCGGCGACCGGAGAGGTTGCCCATAACGTCGCCCATGTACTGCTCGGGGGTCTCGACCTCGACAGCCATGATCGGCTCGAGCAGCTGCGGATCGGACTTCTTGAGGGCGTCCTTGATAGCCATGGAACCGGCGATCTTGAAGGCGGCCTCGGAGGAGTCGACCTCGTGGTAAGAACCGTCGAACAGGGTGACCTTAACGTCGAGGACCGGGAAGCCGGCGATAACACCGGTGTTCAGGGCCTCCTGGATGCCCTTGTCGATGGACGGGATGTACTCCTTGGGCACGACGCCGCCGACGATAGCGTTGACGAACTCGTAGCCGAAGCCCTCCTCCATCTTCTCGAGCTTGATGACGGCGTGGCCATACTGACCGCGACCACCGGACTGACGGACGAACTTGCCCTCAGCCTTCTCGACGTCGTGACCAGCGGTCTCGCGGTAGGCAACCTGGGGCTTACCAACGTTAGCGTCAACCTTGAACTCGCGGAGCAGACGGTCGACGATGATCTCGAGGTGCAGCTCGCCCATGCCGGCGATGATGGTCTGGCCGGTCTCGTGGTTGGTGGACACCTGGAAGGTCGGGTCCTCCTCGGCGAGCTTGGTCAGAGCCAGGGACATCTTGTCCTGCTCGGCCTTGGTCTTGGGCTCGATGGCAACGTCGATAACGGGCTTAGCGAACTCGATCTTCTCGAGGACGATCTCCTTGCCCTCGGCGCACAGGGTGTCGCCGGTGGTGGAGTTCTTGAAGCCGACGCAAGCGACGATGTCGCCGGCGGCAGCGTCGTCACGGTCGATACGCTCGGCGGCGTTCATCTCGAGGATGCGGCCGAGGCGCTCGCGCTGACCGTTGGAAGCGTTAACAACGTAGGAGCCGGACTCGGCGCGGCCGGAGTAAACGCGGACATAGGTGAGCTTACCGACGAACGGATCGGTCATGATCTTGAAGACCAGGCCGGAGAAGGGCTCGTCGAAGGAAGGATGACGCTGGATCTCCTCGCCGGTGTCCGGATCGGTACCGGTGACGGCCTCAACGTCGAGCGGGCTGGGCAGGTAGTCGACGACAGCGTCGAGCAGCTCCTGAACGCCCTTGTTCTTGTAGGCGGAGCCCACGAAGACGAGGTTGAGCTCATTGGCCAGAACACCCTTGCGCAGAGCAGCCTTGAGCTCCTCGACGGTGAAGTCCTCCTCCATGAGGATCTTCTCCATGAGCTCGTCGTCAAAGCTGGCAGCAGCGTCAAGGAGCTCCTCGCGCTTGGTGGCTGCGATGTCGGCAAACTCAGCCGGGATCTCGTCCATCGGCTCGGGGTAGGTCATACCCTTCTCGTCGGCCTTGAAGTCCCATGCAGTCATGGTGACCAGGTCGATGACGCCCCAGAAGTTGTCCTCGGCGCCCATCGGGACCTGAGCGGCCACGGCGTTAGCGTCGAGACGATCCTTCATGGTCTCGATAGCGTTGAAGAAGTCAGCGCCCACGCGGTCATACTTGTTGATGAAAGCGATGCGGGGGACGTTGAAGGTGGAAGCCTGACGCCAAACGGTCTCAGACTGGGGCTGAACGCCGGCAACGGCGTCGAAGACGGCGACAGCGCCATCGAGGACGCGCAGGCAGCGCTCGACCTCGGCGGTGAAGTCAACGTGGCCCGGGGTGTCGATGATCTGGATGCGGTAGTCCTTACCGTCCTTGTTCCAGAAGCACGTGGTAGCAGCGGAGGTAATGGTTACGCCGCGCTCCTGCTCCTGAACCATCCAGTCCATGGTGGCAGCGCCCTCATGGACCTCACCGATCTTGTGGGTCTTACCGGTGTAGTAAAGAATACGCTCGGTCGTGGTGGTCTTACCGGCATCGATGTGGGCCATGATGCCGATGTTACGGGTATCGGAAAGCTTGTACTTAGGCTTAGCCATGTTAGTTCCTTACCTTAACTTACCAACGATAGTGAGAGAACGCGCGGTTGGCCTCGGCCATCTTGAAGACGTCCTCACGCTTCTTGACGGAAGCGCCCAGGCCGTTGGAAGCGTCGAGGATCTCGTTGGCGAGACGCTCGGCCATGGTCTTCTCCTTGCGAGCGCGGGAGAAGTTGACGATCCAGCGGATACCCAGAGCGGTGGAACGACGGGAGTTGACCTCCATCGGGACCTGATAGGTAGCGCCACCGACACGCTTGGGCTTAACCTCGAGCGTGGGCTTGACGTTGTCCATAGCCTTCTTGAAGGTAGCGAGAGCGTCGCCACCCTCGGACTTCTCGGCAACGATCTCGAAAGCGGTGTAAACGATGCGCTCAGCGGTGGCCTTCTTGCCGTCAAGAAGGACCTTGTTGATGAGCTGAGTCACCAGGCGGTTGTTGTAAACGGCGTCAGGCTGAACCTCACGACGATTAGCTGCTGCACGACGCGGCATGTGAAATCTCCTTAAGTGTCTACCGTGCGGCGCTTAGGCGGCACACGGCGAAAGTATCAAAACGTTATCTGGCTTATTTAGCCTTGGGGCGCTTAGCACCGTACTTGGAACGGGCCTGCATACGGTTCTGGACCGGAGCAGCGTCGTAGGCGCCACGGATGACGTGATAACGGACACCAGGGAGGTCACGGACACGACCGCCGCGGACGAGCACGATGGAGTGCTCCTGCAGGTTGTGGCCCTCACCCGGGATGTAAGCAGTAACTTCGATGCCGTTGACGAGGCGAACACGGGCAACCTTACGAAGAGCCGAGTTCGGCTTCTTGGGGCTCGTGGTGAAGACGCGGGTGCACACGCCGCGCTTCTGGGAGTTGTGCTGCAGAGCAGCGTTCTTGGACTTCTTGGGCACGGAACGACGGCCCTGGCGAACCAGCTGGTTAATAGTAGGCAAAGCGTACTCCTTCTCGAATGATTCCAGCTTTCTGTAAAGTGCAACGGCTTGAATCGAGGGGTCAGCATCCCCCTACGAAACACGCAGTTCGATAGGATACGTGGCGTTAGCTGTGCCGTCAACAGACCACGCCGCCGGGCGTATCCCAAAATGAGTATATTTCCGCAAAGCCTACACAAAAGGAATCCCCTTCGGTGCGCGGGGGCGGATTCCCGGTCCGGGCGGCCCGCTGTTTAAGTTTGCTGCTCTACAGTCCTGGCTCGCACGGAGGCCACATTAAGTGGCCTCCGGCTCGTGCGGAACTCGCGACAAACTTAACCCCTGTGCCGCCCGGCCCGGGAATCCGACGCGCTCGTCAGGGCAACGTTCCCTGCCAAAAAGGGACAGGTTTATTTTGGTCGGTTTTATCTGGGAAAACACCACTCTTCACGGTGATCCGCATCCATTTGCCACGTTCTTCCGAGAATCAGACGAATAACGTCCAATCCACTCGTCCATATAACGCTAAAAAGGCCGCTTCCCCCCTTGGGAAGCGGCCCAGACTTTACGAATAAACGATGGTAAAGGGTACTTCTGTTTCGGTCTCTCCTGTTGACGTGCACCTCGTGCCCTCAAGCGTTACTGAGACCACTTGGTCGACATCGATCAACTTCGTTGGCAGCCAGATGTTCTCTCCGCTATTGCGCGCATAAGAAAAATATAAGTTGAACACCCCTGCGTCGTCATCTTCGACAATCTGCTCCGATCCATCCTTGTAGCTGACGGTCAGCTTATTATCAACTGCATCAATGCCCAGATCATCGATGTGTGTCTGGATAGAAAACGGGCTGATCTCGAGAGGCGAGTCATCGGAGCGGAGTTCCTTTGTATCGACGTAAGCTCCAACGCTAAACTCGGGCGTCGATGCCTCGAACGGCTTCGCATCCTCGCCTTCACCCTCGGTCCACGAGATATTCCAGGTGACCGCATGTTGAAAACCTCGCTCGCGATCCATAGAGGCAAAGTACATCGTGCCATTAATGACCGTGTCGCTTGATGTGTCCTTATCAATGGTGCAGCGTGTGTCAGCCCATTCCTCGCCGAAGTTCATGCTGGGCGTGCCGATGCCTTGTTCTTCTTCACCATAGAGAACAAGTTCGCCCGTCTCTGCTGCCGGCTTGTAGTAGTTAACGCCATTTGGATTGGACAGCGTAAACGTCACGGCACCGCAACCGTTTTTATCGATAGCCATCTCATGGATATCAAGCGTATAGCCGTTACCCTCGACGGACAGATTAACCTTCTGGACTGCACCCTCCAGGCTTTGGGGCGCAATGCCGTCACCAAACTCTCTGGTGTAGGTGTATTTAGCCCCCGATGAGCCGCCGTTGGTCCAGGTAATGGAATCCCCATTGCCGTGGTTTCCCCAGGCTGAGGCAAAATAGCTGGAATTGATAACGGCGTAGGCGACCCCTCCGGTCGCCAACACTCCGGCGAGACATCCGATTACGGCAACATAGAGAGACTTCGCGTGGCCCTTTCGATGAAGCGGCTCACCCGCAGCGGTATTAAGGACGCGATCTGCAAGATTGCTATCGGCTTGGATGGACTCGAAGGCCTGCTTGATTTGGTTGGATTTCACGGTCGCCCTCCTCTAGGATGAATTTGAGCTTCGATCGACCACGAGCTAAACGCGTTCGAACGGTCGCGGCTGGTACATGCAACAACTCGGCAATCTCTGAGGTCGAAAAGCCCAGATAGTAATAGAGCACGATGGGGATACGGAATCGTTCCGGAAGTCGCATAACGTCCGACAGGACAGCCCTGGTCTCATCCTGCGCTACCGATAGCGAACCGGCCAGGTTCTCAATATCCTCCACGCGCCTCCACGGCTTTCGAAAGAGCGATTTGCATTCATTGATCGTGACCCGGATAAGCCAGCGGCGAAGATGCTCCCAACTCTCAAAATGTCCATCGCTTTTAAGCAGCTTAAGAAAGACATCTTGGGCAATATCGTCGGCATCGGCACGATCGCGCAGGTACGTCAATGCGATTCGAAACACGACATCCCTGTGATCTTCAACCGCCTGTCTAAAAGCTTGTTCTTCCATAATCACCTCCCGGTGATGCTGATGTTTCTTGCTGAGGCCCTCACCATAGATACGCTTTGACCGAACGGAATGTTTCAAATTCAAGCAGGAAAAACCTACCAAAATAAACCTGTCCCTTTTTGGCAGGTTTTCTTCAACAAAAAAGACCCGCTTCCCTGTTGGGAAACGGGTCTTTGGAAGGACGGTTAACGTACTTGGAAATTACTCCTCGTCGTTGTCCTTGGCCTCTTCGGCGTCGTCGGTGTCCACGAGCTGGTTGAGCAGCTCATCGAGAGAAGCCATGTCCTCGTTGATGGCACCGTTGGCGGGAGCCTTCTTGTCGTCGATCGGGGCGCCCAGGAGCTCCTCGTCGGCGTCGGCGTGATGCGTCGGAGCGGAGGTACCCAGCAGGATATCGTCCGGACCGTCGGGGCTAAAGACCATCTGCAGCAGCTGCGAGAGGTCTTCCTCGTCGGCAACGTCGTCGTTGTTCTCGAGGATGTAGAGCAAGTCGTGGGCCTCCAGGCCGTCACGGAGCTCCTCGATCGCCTTGGCACCGATGCCGTCGATGCGCAGCAGATCCTCCTCGGACTTGCCGACCAGGTCGCCGACCGTCTCGATGCCGACTTCGCTGAACTTGTTGGTCCAGCGCTGCGACACGCCCAGGTCGTCGAACAGGTACAGACGAGCCTTCTCGGCGGAGATGGTGTGGCCGTTGCGGGTGAACGAGCCGTCAGCACCACCGAACTCGTCGTAGCCGGCCCAGTCGAGCTGCTGCGGGAGCTGCTCGTCCAGGTCCTTGAGCTCCACAGGAGCCCACTCGGGCAGCGACTTGGCGTTGGGCGAAGCCGGGCCGTCGATGTCCACGTAGCCGTCGGCCGTGCGATACGTCAGCTTGGCGTTGGCGTACGGCTTGAGGCCGGTACCGGCAGGAATCTTCTTACCGACGATGACGTTGGACTTAAGGTCGAGCAGGTGGTCGACCTTGCCCTCAATGGCAGCCTCGGTAAGGACGCCGGCGGTACGGATGAACGAAGCGCTCGACAGCCAGGAGTCGATGTTGGACGCGACCTTGAGCGTACCCAGGATGACGGGCTCGGCCACGGGAGCCTGACCGCCCAGACGGGCAACGCGCTCGACCTCGTCGGCGAACTCGTAGCGGTCGACGTACTGACCAAGCAGGTACTTGGAGTCGCCGGGGTTGGTGATCTGAACGCGACGCAGCATCTGACGTGCGAGCACCTCGATGTGCTTGTCGTTCAGGTCAACGCCCTGGCTGGTGTAGACGTCCTTGACGCTCTCAACGAAGGTGTGCATCGTCGACTCGATGTCGGTCAGCTTGCGCAGGTTGCGGAAGTTGACGAAGCCCTTGGTGATCTGATCGCCGGCGCGAACCTCGCAGCCGTCCTCGATCTCGGGCATAAAGCGCACCGAAGCGGGGACGCGACGCTCGTCGAGGACACGGGTGTGATCCTCGGAGTCGGTGAGCGTCAGCACGTACTCGGACTTCTCGGGCTTAATCGAGAGGTGACCGGAGTACGGAGCCAGCTCGGCCTCGCGACCCAGGATCTTCTCGTTGACGTTGCCGACGATATCGAACATACGGCTGACCGTAGGCAGACCCTGCGTAATATCGTCGACGCCAGCGACGCCGCCGGAGTGAATGGTACGCATCGTAAGCTGCGTACCGGGCTCGCCGATGGACTGGGCGGCAATAATGCCGACCGCGGTACCGATGGCGACCGGACGACGGGTGGAAAGATCCCAGCCGTAGCACTTCTGGCACACGCCGTACTTGGAGCGGCAGGTGAGCAGCGCGCGAAGCTTGACCTTCTTGAGGCCCGCATCGACCATCTTCTGGATGTCGGCGACCTTCTCGATGTAGCCGTCCTGCTCAAAGAGCACGGTGCCATCGGGAGCCACGACGTCCTCGATGAAGCAACGGCCGACGAGGTCGGTGTTGAGGTCGGTGGTGCCGGGGATGATGAGGTTATAGGTAACGCCCTCGTGCGTGCCGCAGTCCTCCTCGCGGACGATGACGTCCTGGGCCACGTCGACCAGACGACGGGTCAGGTAACCAGAGTCCGAGGTGTGGGATGCGGTATCGACCAGGCCCTTACGGGCGCCGTAGGTCGAAATGAAGTACTCGAGCGGCAGCAGACCCTCGCGGAAGTTCGCCTTAATGGGAAGGTCGATCGTCTCGCCGGACATGTCTGCCATCAGGCCACGCATGCCACCGAGCTGACGCAGCTGGGTCTTAGAACCACGGGCGCCGGAGTCGGCCATCATGTACAGCGGGTTCTCCTCGTCGAACATGTCGAGCATGAGCGCTGCAACCTTATCGGTACAAGCGGTCCACTCGTTAACGACTTCGATGTGGCGCTCCGTCTCGTTGATGAAGCCCTCCTCGAAGTACTCGTTGATCTGGTCGACGTTGGCCTGGGCGCGGTCGAGCAGCTCCTGCTTCTCGGCAGGGATGAGAGCGTCCCACACCGAGATGGTGAGGCCGGCGCGGGTAGCGTAGTGGAAGCCAGAGTACTTGATGGCGTCGAGGATCGGGCCGACCTTGGCCTCGGGGTAACGATCGCAGCAGTCCGCAACCAGCTTGGCCACGTCGCCCTTGACCATCTTGTAGTTCATGAACTCATAGTCTTCGGGCAGGCACTGGCGGTTGAAGATGATGCGGCCGATAGAGGTCTCGAAGCGCGCGGTCTTATTGCCGGTGACGTCGTAGTCGACAAACTCGTTCTTGCCGTTCTTGACACGGAAGATACGGGTGCCGTCCTCGTTGATGACGTTGGCGTTCTCGGCAGACACGCGGACCTGGATCTTGGCCTGCATGTCGACCTCGGAGCGGCAGTCATAGGCGTGCAGCGCGTCGTCGAAGCTCGAGAACACGTGGTTCTCACCGGGCAGGCCGTCGCGGACCTGGGTGAGGTAGTACACACCGATGATCATGTCCTGCGAGGGGATGTTGACCGGCTTGCCGGATGCCGGCGAGCGCAGGTTGTTCGCAGAGAGCATGAGCACGCGGGCCTCGGCCTGAGCCTGGCTGGACAGCGGCACGTGGACAGACATCTGGTCGCCGTCGAAGTCGGCGTTGAAGGGCGAGCAGACCAGCGGGTGCAGGTGGATAGCCTTGCCCTCGACCAGCACCGGCTCAAAGGCCTGGATGGACAGACGGTGCAGGGTCGGTGCACGGTTGAGCAGCACGACGCGGCCGTCGATGACCTCTTCGAGGATGTCCCACACAAAGGTGGCACCACGGTCGATAGCGCGCTTTGCGCCCTTGATGTTCTCGACCTTGCCGAGCTCGACCAGGCGCTTCATGACGAAGGGCTTGAAGAGCTCCAGCGCCATGGTCTTGGGCAGACCGCACTGGTGCAGCAGCAGCTTGGGGTCGGTAACGATAACCGAACGGCCGGAGTAGTCGACACGCTTACCCAGCAGGTTCTGACGGAAACGACCCTGCTTGCCCTTGAGGGCCTCGGCGAGCGACTTGAGCGGGCGACCGCCACGGCCAGAGACTGGGCGACCACGGCGGCCGTTGTCGAACAGGGCGTCCACAGACTCCTGGAGCATGCGCTTCTCGTTGTTCACGATGATCGCGGGGGCGTCCAGGTCGAGCAGGCGCTTGAGTCGGTTGTTACGGTTGATCACGCGACGATACAGGTCGTTGAGGTCGGACGCGGCGAAGCGGCCGCCGTCGAGCTGGACCATCGGGCGCAGATCGGGCGGAATGACCGGGATGACGTCCAGGATCATGTTCGCGGGGCTGTTGCCGCCCTTCAGGAAGGCGTCAACGACCTCGAGGCGCTTGACGGCCTTCTCGCGCTTCTGCTTCTGGGAATCCTCGTCGGCGATGATGGCCTTGAGCTTCTCGGCCTCGGAGGGGAGGTCGATGGCAGCGAGCAGGTCGCGGACGGCCTCGGCACCCATACCACCCTTGAAGTACATGGAGTAGTAACGGGTCATCTCGCGGAACAGCGGCTCATCGGAGATGAGGTCGCGCTCGGTGAGCTTCATGAAGGCGTTGAAGGCGTCCGTGCGGAGCTGCTTCTCGTCCTTGCACTCTTCCTCGATGTCGACGATGCCAGAGGCGATCTCCTCGGGGGTCAGCGGCTCCTCGTCGGAGAACTCGTCAAAGTTCTCGGGGTCGCCCTGCTCCTTGAGGGACTCGATCTGGCGGGCGCACTCGGCATCGATCTCTTCCAGATCGGCGGCGAGTTCCTCGCGCAGGTCGTCGGCGTCGGCCTCGCGAGCCTCGTAGTCAACCTCGGTGATGATGTAGCTGGCAAAGTACAGAACCTTCTCGAGGTCCTTGGACTTGATGTCGAGCATACGGCTCATCGGGAAGCTCGTGGGGCTCTTGAAGTACCAGATGTGGGACACGGGAGCGGCGAGCTCGATGTGGCCCATGCGGTCGCGACGCACCTTGGCCGAGGTGACCTCGACGCCGCAGCGCTCGCAGACGATGCCCTTAAAGCGGATGCCCTTGTACTTGCCGCAGGAGCACTCCCAGTCCTTGGCGGGACCGAAGATCTTCTCGCAGAACAGGCCGTCCTTCTCGGGCTTGAGGGTACGGTAATTGATGGTCTCCGGCTTCTTGACCTCACCGTGCGACCAGGAACGGATCTGGTCGGCGGAGGCAAGGGAGATCTTTACCGAGTCAAAATCAGTAGCTTCGAAATCTGCCACAGTCAACTACTCCTTATCAGTGGTCGTGGCGGCGACAGCCTCGGGTGCCTCGGCGGTCTCGGCATCCTCGGCCTCGACGTCGGCGTCAACGCCGGCGAGCGCAGCCAGGTCGTCGAGAGCGGAGGTCTCCTCGGCGGTCACAGGGGCGGAGGCATCCTCGTCGGCATCGTGCATGGGCTCGATGTCCAGCGCGAGGGAGCGGATCTCCTTGACGAGAACCTTGAAGGACTCGGGGATACCCGGGACAGGAACGTTCTCGCCCTTGACGATGGACTCGTAGGTCTTAACGCGGCCCACGGTATCGTCGGACTTGACGGTCAGGATCTCCTGCAGGACGTTGGAAGCACCGTAAGCGTACAGTGCCCAAACTTCCATCTCGCCGAAGCGCTGGCCGCCGAACTGGGCCTTGCCGCCCAGAGGCTGCTGGGTAACCAAGCTGTAAGGGCCGGTCGAACGGGCGTGGATCTTGTCGTCGACCATGTGGCCGAGCTTGAGGATGTAGGACGTACCCACGGTAATGGGCTCGCGGAACTCCTCGCCGGTGCGGCCGTCGAACAGACGGGTCTTGCCGCGCTCGTCAAGCTGGGTGACGAACTCGGGGCGCATGTGATCGCCAAAGGCAGCGGTGGCCTTGTTGAGCATGTTCTTGTTGGCACGACGAATGACCTCGGCGATCTCGTCCTCCTTGGCGCCGTCGAAGACGGGCGTGGCGGTGAAGAACGGACCGGGGACGTACTTGTCGGAGTCGGCCTGCTCGGTATCCCAACCGCAGGCAGCAGCCCAGCCAAGGTGGCACTCGAGCAGCTGGCCGACGTTCATACGCGAAGGAACGCCCAGCGGGTTGAGGATAACGTCGATCGGGGTACCGTCAGCCATGTAGGGCATGTCCTCGACCGGCAGAACGTTGCAGATAACACCCTTGTTGCCGTGGCGGCCGGCGATCTTATCGCCCTGCTGGATCTTACGACGCTGGGCGACGTAGACGCGCACCTGCTCGTTGACGCCGGGGGCCAGGTCGTCGCCGTTCTCGCGGCTAAAGCGGACGACGTCGATGACGCGACCGTAAGCGCCGTGAGGCATCTTAAGGGAGGTGTCGCGGACGTCGTGGGCCTTGGCACCGAAGATGGCGCGCAGCAGGCGCTCCTCGGCGGTCAGAGCGCTCTCGCCCTTAGGCGTGACCTTGCCGACCAGGATGTCGCCAGGGCCGACCTCGGCGCCGATGCGGATGATGCCGTCCTCGTCGAGGTTGGCAAGCATGTCCTCGGAGAGGTTCGGGATCTCGCGGGTGATCTCCTCGGGGCCGAGCTTGGTGTCGCGGGCGTCGATCTCGTGACGGGTGATGTTGATGGTCGTCAGCAGGTCCTCGGCCACCAGGCGCTCGGACACGACGATACCGTCCTCGTAGTTAAAGCCTTCCCACGGCATGTATGCCACGGTGAGGTTCTGGCCCAGTGCGAGCTCGCCGTGATCGGTCGAAGGACCGTCAGCCAGGGGCTCGCCCTGCTCAACGGTGTCACCGACGCGCACGAGCGGACGGTGGTTGATGCAGGTGGACTGGTTGGAGCGCTGGTACTTGGCCAGGTGATACTCGTCCATGCCGCCGGCATGCTTGACGATGATCTTGGCGGCGTCGGCAAAGATGACCTCGCCGGCGTTCTTGGCCAGGGTGACCTCGCCAGAGTCCAGAGCGGCGCGACGCTCCATGCCGGTACCGACATAGGGAGCGGCAGGGTGAACCAGCGGCACGGCCTGACGCTGCATGTTAGCGCCCATCAGCGTACGCTTGGCGTCGTCGTGCTCCAGGAACGGGATCAGCGTGGCTGCGACGGAGAGCATCTGACGCGGCGAAACGTCCATGTAGTCGACGTCCTCGACAGGCACGTCGGCGGGAGCGCCGAAGGAGCCGTCGAAGTCGCGGGTACGGGCGATCACGGTGTGCGGGCGGACAAGCTTGCCCTCGGCATCGGTCGTGATGAACTCGTTGGTCTTGGGATCGAGCGGCGTGTTGGCCGGCGCGATGACGTGCTTCTCTTCCTCATCAGCGGTCATCCAGTCGATCTGGTCGGTGGCAACGCCGTTCTCGACGCGACGGAACGGGGCCTCGATGAAGCCATACTCGTTGACACGGGCGTAGAGAGCGAGCGAGCCGATCAGGCCGATGTTGGGGCCTTCGGGGGTCTCGATCGGGCACATGCGGCTGTAGTGCGAGTTGTGGACGTCGCGGACGGCCGTCGGCACGTTGGTGCGGCGGCTGGAGCCGGACTTGTGGCCGGCAAGACCGCCAGGGCCGAGTGCGGACAGACGGCGCTTGTGGGTCAGACCGGTCAGGGGGTTCGCCTGGTCCATGAACTGCGAGAGCTGCGAGGAACCGAAGAACTCCTTGATGGAGGCCACGATCGGGCGGATGTTGATGAGCGACTGCGGGGTGATCTCGTCGATGTCCTGGGAGCTCATGCGCTCACGGACGACGCGCTCCATACGGCTCATGCCGATACGGAACTGGTTGGCCACGAGCTCGCCGACGGTACGGATGCGGCGGTTGCCAAAGTGGTCGATGTCGTCGACCTTGAAGCCCTGCTCGCCGGCAGCGAGGGACAGCAGGTAGCGCAGCGTCGCGACGATATCCTCGTCGGTGAGCACCGTGACCTCTTCCTCGGTGGTGAGGTTGAGCTTCTTGTTGACCTTGTAACGACCGACGCGGGCCAGGTCGTAGCGCTGCGGGTTAAAGAGCAGACCCTCGAGCAGGCTGCGGGAAGCGTCCACGGTGGGAGGCTCGCCCGGGCGCAGACGACGGTAGATCTCGATGAGGGCGTCCTCGCGAGTGAGGGCGGTGTCGCGCTCCAGGGTACGCTTGATCACATCGGAGTTGCCGAGCAGCTCGATGATGTCGTCGTTGGTGACGGCGATGCCAAGGGCGCGCAGGAACATCGTGGCGCTCTGCTTGCGCTTACGGTCGATGGAGACCATGAGCTGGTCGCGCTTGTCGACCTCAAACTCAAGCCAGGCACCGCGGGACGGGATGATCTGGGCCTTGTAGATCTGCTTGCCCGAATCCATCTCGGAGCTGTAGTACACGCCCGGGGAGCGGACGAGCTGCGAGACGACGATACGCTCGGTACCGTTGATGATGAAGGTGCCCTGATCGGTCATCATGGGGAAGTCGCCCATAAAGACGAGCTGCTCCTTGATCTCGCCGGTCTCCTTGTTGGTGAGACGGACGTCGGTCAGAAGCGGAGCCTGATAGGTCATATCCTTCTCGCGGCACTCCTCGACGGTGTGCGCGGGGTCGCCGAACTGATGCTCGCCGAAGGTAACCTCGAGAACATGGTTCTGGCTCTGGATGGGGCTGGATTCCTTGAACGCCTCACGAAGACCCTCGTCCTTAAAACGCTCAAAGGATTCCCTTTGAACAGAGATAAGGTTGGGGAGCTCCATGGCCTCCGGGATTTTCCCGAAGCTGACGCGCTTGCGCTCAGTGGCAGTATATGCGTAGGTCACCAGGTTTTTCCTCCTTCACGGAAATGCTCGGTGGGTTGGCGAGGCATAGCTTCGCCAGTTATCGCAACCTAATAGTTTATCAGGTACCGACCGTTGAGCAAGAAAAGCCTTGACGCGATTGAGTTTTTGGAGTAGCAAAGTTTTTCGAGAGAAAACACGCAGGTAGATGCATGTGTATCGAACATCTGTTCATATATTTTCTGTGAACAGAGGGCCAACAATCGCAGCTCTTATAAAAAACGGGCGCAGACCGAAGTCCGCACCCGTAAATGTCGATGCCCGAAGGCTTACTTGCGCATCAAGCCGCCGCGCTCGTCGATGGCGTCCCAGAAGGCGCTTGCAAAGCGAGGATCGCTTGCAGCCATAAGAGCGTTGGTGGCCATCCAGCCAGACGGGGTACCGGTGTCGTAGCCCGACAGCGGGTCGATGACGACAGCGTACATGGCCTCGCGATCGAGCGAACGGGCCATAGCGTCGGTCAGCTGGATCTCGCCGCCCTTACCGGCCTGCTGGTCAGCCAGCAGGTCCATGACCAGCGGGCTCAGCAGGTAGCGACCGACGATGTACAGGTTGGACGGAGCCGCCTCGGGAGCGGGCTTCTCGACCAGACCGCCGATGCGCCAGACAGCGCCCGGCTCGGCATCGGCAGCATTCTCGAAGCCCTCGAGAGAGCCCACGCGATCGCCGGCGATAACGCCGTAGCGGCTGACCTCCTCGGGAGCACACGCGGCAACGGCGATAACAGAAGCGCCACCATGCTCCTTAGAGACGGCAAGCATCTTGTCGCAGATGTCACGGTTGGGCACAACGTAATCGCCCAGAAGAACCAGGAAGTTCTCCCCTGCCACAGCGTCGGCGGCAGAGCGGATGGCGTGACCAAGGCCCTTGGGCTCGTACTGATAACGGAAGTCGACCGGCATACCACCCGCATGGGCGACGGCGTCGGCATAAGCATCCTTGCCGCGCTCGCGAAGCAGGTTCTCGAGCGAGCGATCGGGCTGGAAATAGCTCAGCAGCTCAGGCTTGCCGGGAGAGGTGACGATAATGGCATCGTCGACCTCCTCGGGGTCGAGTGCCTCCTCAACGACGTACTGGATGACCGGCTTGTCGAGCACCGGCAGCATCTCTTTAGGCGTGCACTTGGTGCCAGGCAGAAAACGCGTGCCAAGACCGGCGGCGGGGATGATTGCCTTCATAGTATTCAGGGATCCTTTCGCAGGCGCAAATAGCGCCCGTGCATGCGGCTCACCGGCCGCAGACCAAATTGCGATACCGGATTATCTTACCGCTGTTAATTAACGTTAATGCAGGCAAGCGCCATTCTTCAGCAGGTCAACGCAAATTATTGCTTGAATGGTGCAATTTTATCGCCCAACGGTAGCGACCCCAAAGCACCGCAAACGACAGCAATTTGCATGCCGAGCCAGCAAAATAGAGTGGTCATAACAAAAAAGACGGGGCTCGCAATGCGAACCCCGTCTGCAAAGAAATCTGGCGAGAAAGCCTGATTACTTGAGGGTGACAGCAGCGCCAGCAGCCTCGAGCTTCTCCTTGGCAGCCTCGGCGTCCTCCTTCTTGGCACCCTCGAGAACAGCCTTGGGAGCGCCCTCGACGACCTCCTTGGCCTCCTTCAGGCCAAGGTTGGTGAGCTCACGGACGGCCTTGATGACCTGGATCTTGTTGTCGCCGAAGCCCTCGAGCACGACGTCAAACTCGGTCTTCTCCTCGGCCTCAGCAGCGCCAGCAGCGGGAGCGGCGACAACGGCGGCAGGAGCAGCGGCGGAAACGCCGAAGGTGTCCTCGATAGCCTTAACGAGCTCGGAAGCCTCGAGAAGGGTCATTTCCTTAAGAGCATCGATGATCTCATCGGTGGTAAGCTTAGCCATTTCTAAGTCCTTTCGGTTTCCGTGTCTGTGCACGGAGATCAGTTAAAACACGGCGCGAATGCGCCAGGGGTGCGGCGTTGCCGCCGCGGGTGAAAACAGCGACTAGGCTGCCTTCTGCTCGGAGACCTGCTGGATCGAACGAGCGAGACCAGAGGAAACGCCGTTGACGCAGACAGCGATGTCGCGAGCGAAACCGGAGATGAGACCGGCGATCTGGCCGAGAAGCTGATCCTTGGTGGGCAGCTCGGCGATAGCCTTAACATCATCAGCGGAAACGGCCTTGCCGTCGGAGATACCGCCCTTGATCTCAAGGACGCCCTTGGACTTAGCAGAGAAGTCCTTAAGGGCCTTAGCGGCCTCGACCGGCTCGGACTCGTAGAACACATAAGCGACGGGGCCGGCGAGGATCTCGTCGAGCTCGGGCTGCTCCTGGTTCTTGAGAGCGATCTTGACCAGGTTGTTCTTGTAGACCTTCATCTCGGCGCCGCACTCGCGAAGCTGATGACGCAGCTCCTGAGCCTGCTTAACCGTCAGACCGTTGTAGTTGACGACGAACAGACCGGCGTTCTCGGCGATACGGGACTCGATCTCTGCAACCTTGTCGATTTTGTACTGCTGGGGCATGAATTACACCTCCTCGAATTCTTTCCGGGCACGGTCCGCCACAAGGACGTGACGGGGGCATGTCCAAAAAGAAAGCCCCCGCGCTGCATGAGCGACGGGGGCGAGAAGACATATCTACTCGACCACCTCGGCTGGCGGGATATCCCATTAAGCTCGCGGGCGATGCCCGTTTGCACCGGCTGTCTCTGGCAGCGGATTCGTGCGTGAACCGAAAGTATTATGGCGGGGACCCCGGCGTCGGTCAACGGGCGCGAGGATTCGCACACAAACCCTGCATACGCTCCGGCCGGGAGGGGCAGGGCGAGTTTTCCGCTCGGTCAAGTCCTGGGCTCGCACGAAGGCCACATTAAGTGGCCTTCGGCTCGTGCG
>CABUZI010000020.1 GCA_902496005.1 uncultured Collinsella sp. | reverse complement strand
GTACAAGGACGGTGACTGGGCTCCCTACGTTATGAGCACCGTCGTCTTTGGCCGTTGTCGCCTGGCGAATGACACCCCCGCGTTTATCGAGGACAAAGTTCGCCAGCTCGCGCTTAAGTACTACCCTTCTGCCGAGAAAGTCGAAGAGGAAATCGCCAAAGACATCAAGGGCGTCCAGCTTTACGAGATTTCGATTGAGCATCTCTGCGGTAAGCAGATTCAGGAAAAGTAAGCCCCTCAGCAGGTCTCGCAAATAGCAATATGGCCCGGTTCCAACCAACCTTGGAACCGGGCCATATGCTTATGAAGCGTCGGCGGCAATGTGCGCTAGTGCCTCGACGAGCTCTTGCGAGCTCACGGGTTTACTCAGGTGCGCGTCCATGCCCGCCTCGCGCGAAAGCCTGCGGTCGTCGGCAAAGGCGTTGGCACTCACGGCGATAATCGGCGTGGTCGCGGCATCCTCACGATCGAGTGCTCGAATCCGACGCGTGGCCTCAAGGCCATCGATGCCCGGCATCATGATGTCCATCAACACCACGTCGTACTCGTGCGGCGCGCTCGCGGCAAACGCCTCAACGGCAGACTCACCATCCTTAGCATGCGTCACGACGGCACCGGCACGGCTGAGCGTAAACTGCGCGATCTCGGCGTTCAGATCGTTATCCTCTACGAGCAAAACGCGCAGGCCCTGGAGCGCATCGCCATCGCCCGCATCTACGCGAACTGTCTGAGGAATCTCGGAGCGGTCGCACTTCTCGAACGGTAGGCGGATGGTAAACGTCGTCCCCTGCCCCAAGACACTCGTAAAGTTCATGGTTCCGCCCATAAGCTCGACCAACTGTTTTGCGATAGGCGCGCCCAGGCCAGTTCCCGATGAGGCACCTTCCACCTGTTGCTCCTCGCGGCAAAACGGCTCGTAGAGGTGCTGTTGGAACTCCTCGCTCATGCCAATACCGTTATCGGCGATCGTGTATTCATAGACGGGGACGCCATCCGCTGGCTCCACCTCGCGGCACACCAGGCGAACATAGCCGCCCTGGCGGTTGTACTTGACGGCATTGCCGGCAATATTGAGCAACAAGCGCTTGAGGTGCGTCACGCTCACCCGCGCATAGGGATGATCAAGCGTCTGCTGGTCGCAGATAATTGTCACCAGACGCTCCTCGGCCTGGCGCTCCAAAATATCGCGCACTTCACAGTTGAGGGCCACCAAATTTATGGGTACAAGGTTTAGATCGATTTGCCCGCTCTCCAGGCGACTCATATCCAGGGCCTCGTTGGCAAGGTCGAGCAGCAGTCCCGATGCCGTCCAGATCTTTGAGCGGCACTCGGTCTGCTTTTGCAGATCGCCCGCATTGGCATCGCCGACCTCGACCATGCCGCGAATGCCGTTGATGGGCGTGCGCAGATCGTGGCTCATGCGACGCAAAAACTCCGTCTTTGCCGAGTTGGCAGACGAAGCCTCACGCGCTGCCCTAGCCAGTCTGTCACCATAGTCGCGCTCCTGCCGCAGCAAGTCCGTCAAACGTCGACGATCAGCGCGGCGACGCACCATCACAACAACGGCTATAACACCGCTGTAGAGCACCAGCACGCCAGCAGCAACAGCCGCGACGACCTCAAAGTAGCGCTGTGCCGAGGCATAGGTGTACACGTAGAACCCGCGCGCTTTTCCAAATGTGCCCAAATACCACTCGCCGTCGGCGTTAACCAATCTGACCCTACCAGCCGGGCATCGATCCTTTATACCGTCGACAATAAAGACATCCGTCGCAGGCAGATCGAATACGCCCAATATGGTGGGTTCAACGGCATTGGTCGCAACGACTTTGCCATCGCTTTCGATCACGATATTGCCGCTGTCGATGGTCTCATAACCACCGAGCAGGCTCTGCAGTTTGAGCGTATTGCTTACAACTGCCTTCGCGCTCTGATGCCTTACTGCGACAACGATGCCCTCGCCATCTTGCCGGGTCACGCAACCAATGTCTGCAACCGAATCATCAGAAAGCGTAATGCGGGCGGTATAGGACTTAAGCGGATGGGCTGCCACCTCCAGCACGGGTGCTTCCTTGAGATACGCAGCGAGCGACTCGTAGCCCACGCCATCCGTCGAGGACTCGGACACCAAATTGCCCGATACGTCCGTCACGATCAGTGCGCTCACGTTGAACTGGTCGGCATATTGCTCCAGCATGGCGTTATCCACCGAACCGTCGCGCTCCATATCGCGCGCTGTCTCTCCGGCGATCTCCATAACGCGAATCAGGTTTTTGGTCGTATAGGCACTATTGAATGCATCGTAGGAAAGGCTCTGCGTCGCCACGTAATCGACAACGTCGGCAAAGCGCTGCTCGGCCTGAGCTGTCGTGTAGCCGTAGCTCATCATGCCGGCAACAACCGAGAGCGCTATCCCCAGCAGGGCAACAAGGAGCCATGCCCCTGTCGAACGATTGCCCCGCTCCTCTACGGCGTGGTCGGGCGCATCGATCATGACAGGCCCTCCATATTCAAAAATGGCGAAGGGTCATCAAAGTACTTTGACACCAGACGTTCCATGGTGCCATCGGCAAGCATTTCTTGGT
Source organism: uncultured Collinsella sp. (assembly GCA_902496005.1). Classification (GTDB taxonomy): domain Bacteria; phylum Actinomycetota; class Coriobacteriia; order Coriobacteriales; family Coriobacteriaceae; genus Collinsella. The sequence goes on along the minus strand of CABUZI010000020.1, from coordinate 17,779 downwards.
AGGCACGGGTGAGTTTAACGTCGATGCCGCGCGTATCATTGATATCGAAAGCGGTGCCCAAACCAACCTCTAGCAGCGGCTCATCCAAAATGCGATACGTCACACCATAGTCTTTTTCGTAGGTGAGCAGCGAGGACTCATGCGCGGCGATGGCGTCGACCAGACCTTCGACGAGCGCCGGGTTCAGGTATGAGCGGTCCGAAAAGCAGTAGAGCTCTTTGATCTGCGGAACGTTTTCATTTGTATGATTGAGCAAAATGTCCTCGGGCTTGGTGGTGGACTGGACCGCCACGACCTTATCCTCAAGATCGGCAAGCGTGTAGACATCGCTCTGGGGATCGACCGCGACCACCTGGCGGCTCGCAAGGTACGGGCCGGCCCAACGATACTCGTTTTCGCGACCCGTCATGCTAAAGCTGCCCATGACGCAATCGAGTTCGCCGCTCCCCAGCAGCTCTCTCTTCTTTTCCCAATCGATCAGCTGGTATTTTGGCTTGTAGCCAATGCGAGCCAAAGCCTCGGTCAATATCTCGACATCCAGGCCAACGATATCGCCGTACTCGTCGGTATACACAAACGGTGGATAGAGGTCGCTGCCGACGTTGAGCGTCTTGAGGTCGTCGTCTTTGACTTGCGAGGCGTCCAGGCCTTCTAATGCAGACGTCGAGGCTTCGTCATTACGCCCAGAACAGCCAGCTATCGCTACGACAAAGGCGCACGCTACCGCAAGCGCAACAAACAACGATATGGCAACCGAGCGACGGGGTCTTTTCATCGAGCTCCAGACGATCCTGTTTACAGACTGAAATGGTAGAAAATAATAGCAAACAAAACCACACGAGTGCCCAATGGTTACAGACGTTTTACCATGCGGGGCCTTCCAGCCGACTTGGCAGAAGGCCCCGCACGCAGTGCTCACTTACCGTGCATTAAAAACGTAGTGGTCCAGGCGGTCGCACACCTCCCTTACGCGCGAAAGCGGCAGCGCCAGATTCACACGAATGTGGCAGGGTCCGTGGAACGGACGGCCATCCTGGTAGCCAACGCCCACGCGCGCCCCCTCGCCGAGCAACCACTGAATATCGCGGCCATGCTCGCAACACCACTCGGTGCAGTCCAGAAACACCATGTACGTGCCCTGCGGACGCGAATAGGACACGCCCTCAAAATGCTCGTCCACGTAATCGCAGAAGTACTCGATATTGCCGGCAAGTACCTGGTTGAGCTCGTCCACCCACTCGTAGCCCTGCGGCTGGTAGGCACCGATAAGCGCATGCATGGAGAGGACGTTCATCTCGTTGTAGTGGGTCTTGTCGGACACGGCGCACACGCGGTCGCGCAGCGTCTCGTTGTAGATGATGTGGTAGCTGCCGACCAGGCCCGCCAGGTTAAACGTCTTGCTCGGCGCGTAGAGGGCAACCGTGCGCATGCGGGCATCCTCGCTCACCGACTGCGTCGGGATGTGCTTGTGTCCCGGCAGGATGATATCGGACCAAATCTCGTCCGAGATCACCACGCAATCGTGCTGGCGATAGATGTCCATGGCGCGCTCGATCTCGTCACGCTCCCATACGCGGCCGCAGGGATTGTGCGGCGAGCAGAATACCGCGGCATGGATGTGGTTTTGAGCGAGCTTGCGCTCCATGTCCTCAAAGTCCATGCGCCACACGCCCTGATCATCGAGCTTAAGCGGGCTGTGGACAATACGATAGCCCGCGGCCTCGATGGACTTGGTAAAGCCGATGTAGGTAGGGCTGTGGACCAGCACCGCATCGCCCGGCTGAGCATACGCACGCAGCGTCGACACAACACCGCCCAGCACGCCGTTTTCGTAACCGATATGTTCAGGGCGCAGGCCCTCAACGCCGTTGCGACGGCTCTGCCATTCGATGATGCGGTCGAAGTACTCGTTGCGCGGATTGAAATAGCCAAACATGGGGTGCTGGGCACGCTGAATGATGTGTTCCTGGACCGTGGGCACCGTGGCAAAATTCATGTCGGCCACCCACATGGGAATGCGGTCGAAGCCCTCGTCGGGTGCGTTTGGAGCCATGCCGGGGATCTCACCCCAAGAGTCAACGGCGATGGAGTCCATGCCGTGGCGATCGATAAGCGAGTTAAAGTCGTATTTCATGCTGAGCCCCCGTGCAAAGTGATTGTTTTGGTAGGCGTTATTGTCCACCAGCGTGGGCGGTTTTGGCGCGGGGTTTGGCGCTTAATTTGACGGGTGCAGACGAATGGCAGGTTAGCCCCGCGGGTCGTTGACGGCGACTACGGTTAGCTGGGTTTCATCAACCGTAAAAGATATGTCGAGCCCGGCGAAGGCCAGATGATAGACGCGGTTCGGCTCGTGCTTGCTGCCTGCGCGGCGCGGGTCTTGGCGCAGGACCTCGACCAGGCCGGGGAGCTTTGTGGGCGGGACCATATCCTGCAGCGTCTGCGGGAACTCGATGTCGAGCTCTTGCCACGGAGCATCCTCAATCCAGCCGCCGGTCGCATCCGGGTGACAGTCCGCAAACGGAATGTAGGGCTTAATGTCGTAGATGGGCGTGCCGTCGCGCAGATCGGCCCCCAGCACATGGATGATGGGGCCATCGTCGGTGAGCTCGACGCGATCGAGCTTGACGCAGGTAAGCCCAATGGGATTAGGGCGAAACGGGCTGCGCGTGGCAAACACGCCCACGCGCTCGGCTCCACCCAGGCGCGGCGGACGCACGGTCTTCGACCATTTTGCGTTGGTGCCAGACCTGTCCTGCGACTTGGCATCGGCAGCTATGTCCTTAGCCGTGCCGCCCGGCGTTCCGTTTTCGAAGCGCCACAGCAGCCACAGGTGAGAGAAGGAGTCCAGACCCTCAACCGCTGCATTGGAGGCAAATTCCGGCTCAAAAACGATGCGTCCCTGCAGATGAGGCGCCAAAAAGCTGTTGCGCGGAATGCCGAACTTCTGCGGCAGGTCGGTATGTATGTGTGCAATAGGTTCCATGCCGGTCATTGTACGGCATGGAGGCGTGGGGCGTTGCGCGCAATTCTTCGCCGCGGACTCCTGTCGTGCAACCAACGGTTGCTTGGAAGGGCACCTGCCGCCGCGTATGCTTAAGCCATCAGCCAGCAGAAAGGAGCCGCTATGGCCTTTGCAGAAAAGCTCATCGCTGTCCGTCGCGCCCATCACCTTACCCAAGAGCAGCTCGCCGCCAAGCTCTTCGTCACGCGCCAAGCCATCAGCCGTTGGGAGCGCGACGAGGTCACCCCGGGCATCGACATGATGAAGCTCATCGCAGCCGTGACCGGCGAGCCACTGTCTCATCTGCTCGAAATGCCCGAGCACTATTGTCAGAGCTGCGGCATGATACTCACGCCCGACGACTGCGGCACCGATGCCACGGGCGCCACGACCGACCATTACTGCAAGTGGTGCTACGACCACGGCAGGTACACCTACGACACCACCATGGAGGCGATGATCGAGGATTGTGCCCCGCGACTGGCACAAAACACCGGCATGTCGCTCGACGAAGCCGTCTCGCTCATGGGCGCCGTCCTGCCGCAACTGGAGCGCTGGCGCAACGTGCAGGAAAACGAGGAGCGCTACGGCGCCGAAGCGCGGGCGCGCTATGGCGATGAGGCTATCGATGCGGCAAACGAGGCGCTGCTGGACATGGATCCTCAGACATGGAACGACATGAAGGAACTTGAACGCGCCATTCTGGGTCAGCTCTCGATTGCCATGGGCGACGGCGATGCGAATGGAAGCGAGGCTCGCAAGCTCGTCGCGATGCATCGTCGTTGGATTGGTCTCAACTGGGGACGCGAACCCCAGAATGAAGCGTACCTGGGCCTCGCCAATGGCTATCTTGCCGACCAGCGCTTCATCGACTACTACGACAAGCCCTGCGGCACCGGAGCCACGGCGTTTCTGGTCCAGGCCATCGAGTCGTCACTGGCCCGCGCATAGACCGCGGCGGCTTTGGGTATTTCAATCAAAACTTCAACCGATTGGAGACCTATGGCTACTGATCATGAGCTCGTGCTCTACGTTATGACTGGCTGCCCGTATTGCTTAAAGGTCAAGCGCTTTTTGGCCGATAACGGCGTAACCATTCCCGAGCGCAACATCTCAACCGACTCCGATGCCGAACAGACACTCATCGCCGTCGGCGGAAAGCGCCAGGTTCCCTGTCTATTCATCGATGGCGAACCGCTCTACGAGTCAAGCGACATCATCGCATGGGTGCAGGAGAATCTGCTCTAGTGTGCCATTGCGGTCGGCCCGCCCCAACGCACAAACCAATACGGCACAAACATGTACGCCAGCATCCAAAGTCGACATTTTTCGACATCTTTGGATGCTGGCGTACAGCTTTTGGGTAGCCATGGACGCTCTTAGCCAGCTAATTGTTTGAGGCGACCTTTGGATTATGGCTGTTTGACGCCTCTGGAAAGGTTTCCGAGAGGGCTGTGGTCAAAAAAGGGCAAATATGAGTACTGCTACCTGTTTAGTAGCAGCGATTTTGATCACTTCAGGAACTATTCAACGTTCCACTCGTCCGCAGACGACGTTATTTCTCCTCATATGTTCAATAAAAGTAGCTCCTAATGGGAACAAATCTTATCAGGAGCTACTATTTATAGCAAAATAAATGCAACCATAATGGCAACAGTACTCATATTTGCCCTTTTTTGACCACGACCCTCCAGAATAGTCGCTGAGAACGACACTAAATGACAAAATCCGACACTTGGACGTTCTTGTATGACTAGCCATTGAAGGACACCCAACGACTACTCCAATTCGTGACACACTGTGTCGCGAATTAAGCTTGTCCCACTATCGAAGACCGGTGAGAGCTCCTGCCCAGAATCTCGATAGCTTAATAAAACGCTCCCCTCCGGAAGTTCAACGAGCATCCAAATTCCAAGCTGAAAAGCAAAGGAGTATCGAAGCCGTCAATGCTCATTTTCTATCGAGCAGGCGGATCGAAACAAGCTAATTAGCCTGATAAACTGCTTGTATTTTTGTCTACAAAACTGTATACAAAAAAGGGAATCCGAGAACCAGCGCTCGACATTATGTCGATCGATAGGAGGCGCTATGAATGTTGAGCAGCTTGAAAAAATGATGGGATTTGCCCCTGGAGAGCTTGAGAAAGCCACAGAGGCATACGAGAAAGATGAATGGCCGAAAGGCCACACCATCAAGCTGGGAAGGCCGTCGATCTCCGATGAGCCAAGCGTTGTTTTGTCGGCACGTGTGGGTGAGTCGGTTCTTGATGCGTTTGACGCAAAAGCAAAGCGCCATGGGCAAACACGCACGGAGCGACTCAGGGAGCTCATCACGCTCGATGCAATGATTGCCTAGTTACCCGCCGAACCAAAACATGTACGCCAGCATCCAAAGTCGACATTTTTCGACATCTTTGGATGCTGGCGTACAGCTTTTGCAACATAGTCACTGGGGACGTTCTTAAAGGACTAGTCGTTAAAGAACGTCCCCAATGACTAACTAGCCGTGGAAGCGGGCTATGGGTGCAAGTGGCTGCTCGCGAAAAACGCGCTCGACGGCGGCGCGGTATTCGTCGACCTTTTTAGTCTTACGTACGAGCTTGTGAACGGTAGCGGGGTCGGCGAAAGCGCACTTGGCGTAGAACCACCACTCCTTCATACGAAAGACCGCGTTACCGCCAATCTCTTCTGCATAGGCCGCAAACAGCGTGTCGTGGAAACGCTGCAGTTCGGCTGCCGTGGCAGCAGGGCCGCCCTTGACCATGCAAGCGAGAGCGGGATTCGCAAGCAAGCCACGCCCCAGCATCACATGGCGTGTCCCGGGATAGGCCTCCACCAGCGCATCCATATCCTCAAGATCAAAAATATCGCCGTTGTATGCCACCGGAAACGGCGCACGTTCCAGCGTCTCGCCATAAAACTCTTTGCGCGGCGAGCCTGTATAACGGTCCTTCTGTACGCGCGGATGCACGATCAGCTCTGTTAGTGGCATGCGGCAATACAGATCGAGCACGCGCTCGTATTCGTCGTCATTCTCCAGCCCCAGCCTGGTCTTTACCGACACCGGCAACGGCGACCGCTCGCACACATCGCTTAAGAACGCCTCGAGCTCGTCGAGATTGCGCAAGAAACCCGAGCCCTTGCCCTTGGCAACAACCGTCCCCGAGGGGCAGCCAAGGTTGAGATTGACCTCGCGATAGCCCATGTCGGCGAGCACCTGCGCCGCCCACACAAACTCGTCCGCGTTCTTGGACATCAGCTGAGGCACTACGTTGAGCCCCTGGTTATTGGCAGGATCGATCTCCTTAAACGCCTTGCCGCCAAAGCGGTTTCCCACCCGCGGCGGCGGCAAAAACGGCGTGTAATAGCAATCGAGCGCGCCGAAGCACTCCGCATGCACGCGACGGAACACATGCCCGGTAATCCCCTCCATGGGGGCAAGCGAAAGAATCATCTACTCTTCTCTCATATCAACGAACGTGACAAAGGAACCGCCCTTTTGTCACATTATTCGGAACGCAGGGCTTCCACAGGATCCTTCTTGGATGCGCTGCGGGCCGGCAGCAGGCCGGCAACGACCGTCAGCAGCACCGAAATCGCGATGAGCACCAGCGCATCCTGCACGGGCAGGCTCATCAGGTTGGGAACCTGTTTGGCCGCAAGCGCCCAGGCATTGACCGGGAAGCTCACGGCCACCACGACGACAATGGCAAAGACGCCGGCGATAAGCCCCTCAATAAAGGTCTCGGCGTTAAACACGTTGGCCACGTTGCGCTTCGATGCGCCAATCGCGCGCAGGATGCCGATCTCCTTTTTGCGCTCCAGTACGCTGATGTAGGTGATGATGCCGATCATGATGGAGCTCACCACCAGACTGATGCTCACGAATGCGATGAGCACCAAGCTGATGGTGTTCACGATGTCGGTCACCGAACCCATGATGATGCCCATGTAGTCGGTGTACGAAATTGCCTGCTCGTCATGGCCAGCGGCTTTGACCTGCTTGTTGTACGCATCGATATGGTCGAGTACTCGCTCCTTGGCCTCAAAGTCACGCGGGAAAATCTTAACCGAGATGGGGTCGGCCTCATCCGCATAGCCCAACGTGGTCAGATTGTTGTCGTAGGTGAGCTTCGACGCCTTGGCATAGCTCATCATGAGCGAGCTCAGGTCCTCGGCGTCCATGTTGAAATGGATGGCACGAGCAAAGGCACTCGCATCCACGTGCATGGCGCTCGCCAGGTTGGCAAAACTCGAAGACATCTGCGTCGCCATCTGGTCCATGAGCCCTGCCGCGCCCGCCTTGAGCTGGGACGATACCGTCGACGCTATCTGCTCGCTGATTGCCTTCATCACCTGATCCATAGCCTGCTGCAGATACGGAGCCAGCTGCTTTTGTACATAGTCGCTCATCGCCTGTTGCAGGCGCTCGGCCAGCACGTCTCCGCCCAACGCTTTGAGCTGAGCCAGGCATTGCTGCGCTGCGGCATCATTCTCAAGATACGCCGAGAATGCATCGGCGAGCTTTGACGCGTCCTTAAGATCTTCGGGCGACAGTGCCTTAAACTGATCAGACCGCAAAAAGCCCTCAAACAGCTGGTTAGCCAGTGTTCCCACCTGCTGCATTTGCTCGGGCGTGAGTTCCAGACCGTCAAAGATACCCGAGAAATCTGGGATTGGCGCTCTGGCCATGATGTCGCTGAAGTCGATGTCCTTACCAACGCCCGAAAGGTCAATGTCCAGCCCCGACAGATCGATGCCAGAAAGGTCCATGCCGCCGGCTGCACCCGAGAGCGCAGATGCATCGAACGAGAACGCGCTCTTCAGCGCCGCCTCATCCACGCTGAACATACTGCCCAGATCCACGCCCCGTTTGGCCTCGCCCTGCAGTTCATCGAAAGACTTACCCGTAAAGACATCTGTCTCGGGGTGGGCAAGCTGCTCTTGCACAATCTGCGAATCGGCGGCGCGTTCCATAAGCTGGCGAGTCAGCGCATGCGTATAGGCAATACCCGGAGACAACGCGCTCGCGTTGGCGGTCTCGTTAGGTCGCACCACGCCCACAATGTGCACGTCAATACCGTCGGCAACCTTGTCGGCCATAGAGTCGGCGTCACCAGACATGTCAGTCCACATGCCGGTCTCTTCGTTTTTGCGATACGCATCGGCCGGCGACAACACCTTAAACGTCGTAGACAGCGCATCGTCGTAGGTAAAGTCGGCGCCGGTCTCGGGCGTTTCGACCCCACCGTCGGCCGCCATGGCGCTGTTAACCAGGTCGTTGAGCTCATCGATATCCAGTGCACCGATGCTGTAGAGCGTGTAATCGCCCACCGTGCCGCGGCTCGAAAGCACCATCACAGCTTCGTTGGCGGACGTGGGCCAATGACCGGCGACGACATCGTACTGGCTGTCGAGCAGGCTCTGGTCGTCGATCATCTCGTTAAAGACCGAGGTTCCCATGGATTCCATGCTCACCGTTGCCGCCGAGCTCGCGCCTCCGCTCATGGCCTCGGTCATGGCGTTGGGCACCAGCCGGACAGGCTTCTCATCGCCCTTGCCGGCACGATAGACAACCGGCGATACACCGTAGCCGTACTGAATGGCGTTGACCTCTTTATCGATGCCGTCGCCACCGGCATCGAGCCATGCCTTAAAGCTCGTCATGTCGTTGGACTTAACACTTGCAAACATATCTTTTACGGCCGTGACCACAGGGATCTTATCGGTTCCCTTAACCTTGCCACCGGCACTGTCGTCGGACGAATCCGCGTTTTCAGGCGAGTCATCATCCGCAGCCCCCTGTCCGCCCATCATGGACGACAGGTCGTAGTCCTGCTTGGAAATCGTAAGCGGGTAACTCGAGAGCGTATCCTCCTCGACCTTTTTGATGTAGCCGTTTACGCCGTTGGACAGCGCCAGAATCGCCGCGATACCGATAATGCCAATCGAGCCCGCAAAGGCAGTCATGGCCGTACGGCCCTTTTTGGTCATGAGGTTTCGGGCAGAAAGCCCCAGCGCCGTCACAAAGCTCATCGAGGTTTTGCGCGTGGGCTTAGCCTCGCGACGCGCGGCCTTTGCTACATCAAAGGGGCCGGAATCGTCGGTGATCTTGCCGTCCGCCAGGTTGACGATGCGCGTGGCGTACTGGTACGCCAGCTCGGGATTGTGCGTGACCATAATAACCAGGCGGTCGCGCGCCACGTCCTTAAGCAAGTCCATGACCTGTACGGATGTCGTTGAATCCAAGGCGCCGGTCGGCTCGTCTGCCAACACGATCTCGGGGTCGTTGATCAGGGCGCGGGCGATGGCCACGCGCTGCATCTGTCCACCCGATAGCTGGCTCGGGCGCTTGTTCATATGCTCGCCCAGGCCGACTTTCTCCAACGCCTCGCGCGCACGCTGGCGGCGCTCGGCATGGCCCACACCCGTGAGCGTCAGCGCCAGCTCAACGTTTTCCAAAATGGTCTGATGCGGAATGAGGTTATAGCTCTGGAACACAAAGCCGATGCGGTTGTTGCGATAGGCATCCCAATCGCGATCGTGAAAGTCCTTGGTCGAAATACCGTCGATCAGCAGGTCGCCGGAATCGAAATGATCGAGCCCACCGATAACGTTGAGCATCGTGGTTTTACCCGAACCCGAGGGACCCAGGATGGCCACGAACTCGTTATCGCGAAAAGACAGGCTTACGTTGTCGAGCGCCACCTGCGTAAACGACTGCGCAACGTACCTTTTGCAAATTCCTTTGAGCTCCAGCATGGACGGCAACCTCTCCTGCGCAGGCACCCTGCCCGCTCTCCTCCGCCGTTCGTATTCGACGCGTTTGTCCTACTCTATCCCCATTTTTTACCAGCGCCAATGAGGAATGTAGGGAACCGCATCAAAAAACGAACGGGACGACGCCTAAAAGAAGAGGTCCCGAGCGGGACCTCTGTATGGTGGAGATTATCTTGAAAGGCAGCGGACTACTCCGCACAGCGGCGCACGATCATCGCTATGCTTTACGCGTTTTCTACTGCTCGCTATTCGCAATCGCCTGGTCAATAAGCTTGTTGAGCGCTGCGCGCTGCTCGGCGGAGCTGATGGCGCCCACGATGGGCTCCCCTACGATGTTGCCGTTCTGGTCGATAACGTAGGTTGTCGGGAACGAGAACAAATTTGACGTAAACTTACCGGCCTCGCTATCCGACTTGAACCAGATGTTCTTATACGTCACGCCCTTCTTGCTCAGCACGTCCTTGGCATCTGCAATCTCGCCCTTGTTGCCATCGAGCGTAAAGGAATTGACGCCCACGACCTGGCCGCCCTTCTTGGCAAGCTCCTTATTCAGGTCCTCAAGGTCGCCCAACTCACCCACGCACGGCTTGCAAGTGGTGAACCAGAAGTTCATGACGGTGGCCTTGTTCTTAGAGAACAGCTCGTCGCTGCTCACGTCGTTGCCATCCAGGTCTTTGCCCGTAAAGCTGGGGAACTTCGTCGCCTCGCTCGAAGCATTGGCACCAGCCGTCATGCCAGCGGCCGAAGCGTCGACGCTCTCGCCTGCACTCGGCGTACTTCCACAGCCGGGGAACTCCTTCTCCAGGCTCTCGAGCTTGTCCTCGATCTCCTTGATCTGCTGCGCACCGGCCTTGAGCGTCTTGAGCTCATCCGCCGTGAACTCATCCTTGGCGCCGTCGATGGTCTTGAGCAGGAAATCGCCGTAATTGCTGCCGTCCTCAATCATTGCCGAGTCTTTATTTGCCGCATTGAATACCTTTTCCCACAGCGCGTTATCACTCGAAAAGATATCGTTCTCCTTCTGCATGAGTTTTGCATACAACTCGGCGGCCTCGTCGGCATTGGTCGGCTTCTGCGCAGTGAGTTCTGCGATCTTAGAATCGGAGCCCGCAGATTCGCTCGCATTGCCACCAGGTGCCGAGCACGCCACAAGACACAAGGCCAGCACCGGCACCATAAACAGGGCCGCAATCTTAGAAAGCTTCATAGTCATTCCTCCGTTTTGTCGAAGCTTGTTTACTTTTTATCGGCGGTCAAGGGAAGCTTTTCCGCCGACACATCCAGGCCATAGCGATAGCTGATGGCATCGACGGGACAGGCCCCGATGCACTTTCCGCACCGGATACATTCGGCATGATTGGGCGCGCGGACCACATCAACGTCCATCTGACAAACCCTTGAACACTTGCCGCACGAGACGCATTTGCACGCGTCAACCTGAATCCCCAACAAGGACACCTTATTCATGAGCGCATAGAATGCGCCGAGTGGACAAATCCATTTGCAGAAGGGGCGGTAGAACAAAACGCTCAGCACTACCACGGCAATGAGAACGGCAAGTTTCCAAGTAAAGAGATGTCCCAACGCAGATCGAATGCCGGCATTGGCGATGGCCAGCGGAATGGCGCCCTCGAGCACACCCTGCGGACAGATGTACTTACAAAAGAACGGGTCGCCCATGCCCACGTCGTTAACCACCAAGACGGGCAGCAGCACCACGGCAAACAGCAGTACGACGTACTTGATGTACGTGAGCGGCTTGAGCTTTTTTGTGGAAAACTTTTTGCCGGGAATCTTATGAAGCAGCTCCTGCAGCCAGCCAAACGGGCACAGAAAGCCGCATACAAAGCGTCCCATCAGCACACCGAGCAAAATGAGCGTACCGGTAACATAGTAAGAAAAGTTGAACTTGGATGAACCTACCACCGACTGGAACGACCCGATGGGGCACGCACCCGTTGCCGCGGGGCACGAATAGCAATTTAGTCCAGGTACGCAGACTGTTTTTCCCGCGCCCTGATAGATGCCGCCTTTGGCAAAGTTTGGCAGGTGAATGTTGGTGACGAGCGTCGCCGCCGCCTGAATGAATCCGCGAAATCGAGCCAAAACATGCGACGCAGTGTTTTCTCTTTTATCCAATTCCGATACACTCCAAGCACAGCCTAATCGCTTTGGCCAGCACGGCATCCGCCTCGCCACGCATAACGCCAAAGCACACCATGGCAATTCCGACGATCAACAAAGCGACCTGTACCACGGGTTTTACCGCTTTGAACAACCTGACCACTCCTTTCGTTACGCGACCATTGGACCATATCGACTATAAAATCCGTGTTAAGCGCGATTTGGAATGTGCAAGGAGACTGTTATGCGTATTTTGATCGTCGAAGACGAGCGAGCACTATGCGATGCAATCGCGCGCAGCTTGCGAAACTTGGCATACAGCGTCGACTGCTGCCACGATGGACGGGAGGCGCTCGACCTGCTGGGCGTCGAAGTCTTTGACCTCGTGGTACTCGACCTCAATCTTCCCCATGTCGACGGCATGACCGTGCTCAGGGAACTCAGGAAAACCGATTGCGAGACCAAGATACTGATTCTGTCCGCGCGTGGCGAAGTATCCGATAAAGTCGACGGGCTCGATGCCGGCGCCAACGATTACCTCACCAAGCCGTTTCATCTGGACGAACTTGCGGCAAGGATTCGCAGCCTTACCCTCAGGCGCTTCGCACAAAACGACATAGTATTAACCTGTGGACAGCTCCGCTTTGACACCAAGGCGCGCATCGCTTCCGTGGACAGCGAGGCTTTATCTCTTACGCGCAAGGAAACGGGAATCTTGGAATACCTGATGCTTAATCAGGGGCGTCCGGTAAGTCAAGAGGAGCTTATCGAGCACGTTTGGGATAGCAGTGTGAACTGTTTTAGCAACGCAACCCGCGTTCACATGTCGTCGCTCCGAAAAAAGTTGCGCAGCGCTTTGGGATACGACCCGATTCGCAATCGGATTGGAGAGGGCTACGTTATGGAGGATAGCGAATGAAAAGGCTTTCGCTGCAATGGCGCATAACGATTATGACGGCACTGCTCACGTGTGCGGCGTGCGTGCTAACAAACTGCCTGGTCGGCTATACGGGCATGCGCTACATGGATGCCATCGGCGGTAACATCTCGGCCTTTAACGCTGCCGGCGCGGATTCGCCCCGGGTGTTCGACCCAACGAAAACGGCCCTCGATGACGAGGTCACGATCGTCGTAAACGACGCACAGGAGTCTTTTGGCACGACAGCCTGGTACATCGCGGCTGGAGTCACACTCCTTGGCGGCGCGCTGGCATACTTTGTGAGCGGCCGCGCGCTCAAACCGCTGCGGGCTTTTGCAGCCCAGGTTGAGCGTGTGCAGCCTGACAACCTAAGCGAAATCAGACTCAATGAAGATGTGCCCACCGAGTTACAACGATGCAGCGCCTCTTTCAACGACATGATCACTCGTCTTGGCGAAGGATTCTCTGCACAGCGTCAGTTTACCGGCAACGCCGCACACGAGCTGCGCACCCCGCTCGCCCTTATGCAAGCACAGATTGAACTATTCATCTCCGAGCACTCCGGTTTGCAACCCGAAACAGCCGAGCTGCTCGGCCTGCTACAAGAACAAACCGAGCGCATGTCTCGAATGGCCAAGGTATTGCTCGAGATGAGTGAGCTCCGCAGCGTTCCTTGCGAGGACGATGTGGAACTTGGTCCCTTGTCCGAAGAGGTCCTCGCCGACCTTGCGCCACTTGCCGAAAATAAGGGCATAGCCCTCAATTGTGCTGGAGACGCTTTAGTAATCGGGAGCGACACGCTCCTCTATCGGCTGGTGTTTAACCTGGTCGAAAATGCCATCCGTTACAGCCGCACCGGCTCGACTGTCAACGTCTCCATCTGCGACAACGACAGCCATGTGTTCCTGCGAGTCGAGGACCAGGGCCCGGGAATACCCAAGCAGTACCGTGAGAGCATCTTCCAACCGTTCTTTCGCCTGGATAAATCCCGCAGCAGGGCATACGGCGGCGCAGGACTCGGACTAGCGCTTGTTTGGGAGATTGCAGCGCTTCACGGTGGCACGGTAGAGGTCGAAACAAGTTCCGAGAACGGGACTACCATGCTCGCAAGCCTTCCAAAACGATCCGCAGCGTTAACCGAACAGTAAAACGAAAGGGGTCCCGAGCAACAGGAGTACAATTGCTGCTATTGTTGCCAGCTGTTGGGAGATGGAAGATGGACTGCGATGGCTACCCATGCGTTCCCATGCCGTTGATGTGCACTGCCTTTGTGCCGGGGCAGATTGACGCTGCGGTTGCAGGCATTTCCGACGCCGACTCGCGTGCCATCGCCACGGCGGAAGCGCTGTACTTTCGCGGGCAGGCCACGCTCGCCGCCGAGACAGCACGCCCCTATCTTGACGCCACCGACCCCGCACTGCGCTATTCCGCATGCTTCATCTGCGGATATGCCAGCCTGTCGCTCAACCGTATCCCCGACGCCCGCCGTTGCCTTGCTGGCATCCTCGATACGCCGGCTGACGAGGAATCGCCCGCCGTCCACGCCACGCATATCCTGTTCGCCTCGGCCGCGAGCGTCCTGCTGCACTTGCCTTCCCCGTATTCCGCCGAAGAGTTTTATCCACTTGCGGCGCATCTGCCCGAAGGCCTGCGCCTGTTCGCCAGCTACGTGATGGCGCACGCCTTGTATCTGCACGGCGAATACGGCCGCAGCCTAGGCATGGCGGAAAATGCCCTGATCATGAAACAGGGAAGCTATCCGATCTCGGAACTGTTCCTGCACCTGGCAGCTTCCATGGCATGCATGAGTCTCAAAGACGTCGACGCCGCAAAAACGCACTTCGGAGCCGCTTGGAACATTGCGCGTCCCGACGGCCTTATCGAGCTCATTGGCGAGCACCACGGCCTTTTACAGGGGCTCATCGAGGCGTGCCTAAAAACGCAATACCCTGACGACTTCGCGCACATCATCGAGATCACGTACCGCTTCAGCTACGGCTGGCGACGCATCCACAACCCCGATTCGGGCGAGGACGTGGCCGACGATTTAACGACCACGGAGTTCACCATGGCCATGCTCGCCTGCCGCGGATGGACCAACGCCGAAATCGCACGCCACATGAAAGTTTCGCCGGGCACCGTTAAAAACCGCCTATCCGGCGTATACGCAAAGCTTGGTATCGGAACTCGCGCCGAGCTGGTCGCGCACATGCTGCGCTAGCGACCGGACTGCCAAGCGCATCGAATGTGCTCCAGCGCCGCAACGCTTTCGCGCGCTCGATTTGGACATTTTGGCCTTCAAACGGCACTACCGTCGCAGGGTTACATCTCGCAAAATTAGAGTATTTCCACCGATATTTGCGGGATGGGAGCCCAAGATGCTTGATCGCCGTTCGTTACTTGTTGCCGGAGCGTCCTCGCTGGCGAGCATTATGTTGCCGCGCGTGCCGGGCACCTCAAACGCCTTCATACTGCCGTTCGCGCCCACCGAAGCCTATGCCGATGAAGAAGATCCCTTCAAGGTACTCGTGCTCTCGCGCACTATGTTTGGTGTGGTCGTGGTCGACGTCGCCAACAAGAATACGCCTATCGCGGGTGCCCAGGTCACGCTCACATCGCGCTATGCCGCAGGCAAGCAGCTCACCGCCACGACCGATGAAGAAGGCACGGCCATCTTTGAGGTCGCCCCTCTTTCGGAAGGCTACGTGGACGAGGCAACGCTTCTCGACGCATACGACTTTAACGGCGGCATCTCCATTAGCATGGCGGGCTACCGCGATGTCGAGATTCCCCTTGCGCGTATCCAGGGCGGCACCGCCATAACCGCACCCACACGTCCGCTCTCCGACGGCGAGCCGTACTTCCGCCAGCTCACGTTCGACGAATGGGACATCCAGTACGCCGACGCCACGTTTATGGCAATGCCAGCGGACGAAGCAGCAAACGACCAGCCCGACACGCACGCTTTTACCGTGCAGGCTCATCTGCCGCAAGGCGGGCAGGCAACATTGCATATCAATAAAGTGATGCCCGCTGCGGGCAGCTCAACCGAAACCGTCACGCAGATTGGCCAAGTCAAGGCCAGCGCATCGGGCGCGGATAATCTGGCGACGTTCACGCTCGAAGACAAGTTCCTCGATGCAGCGTCGAGCCTTCTGGAAGAAGGATGCAAGTTGCGCTTTGTCCTCAACTATCAGGGCAAAACCTACACGCTCTCATCCCCCATGGCCGTTGTCACCGCGGCGTTTCCCGGCATCGGCGGCAATAAGTTCACGTGTTGGATGCCCACATTTCCGATCCTTTTCGATTTCTCGTTTGCTGGATACGTGCTGTTTGGTGGAGGATACAAACCAGCCAGCTACATGAACGATTCGGGCAACCCTGATCCGGAATACTGGAAGAAATCGCCACGTGAGTCGGGCGCCAAGCAGGCAAACCGCTACCTCGACGAGATGGAGGGGAAGTGGAATCAGTACAAGAGTATGAGTGCCGGTTCGGGCACCGATCCAAGAAACACTAAGCTGCTTCGTCACCACTGCACGCTGCTGTTTACGATGGATATCGCCACGCAGCTGTACGGATCGCTCGCCTACGACTGGGTGGGCAAAACCTGGGGCAACAACAACGATCCCGCATTTGGCAATATTAAGGCCCTCTTCCAGGTAAGAACCGACCTCAATTGGACCGAGCAGTTTACCCTAGGACCGGTGCCGTTTTTCCTAAACGTCAATCCCTGGGTGCTGGCAAAACTGGCGCTCGCCGTGGGCGCCCACACGCACGGTAGCGGCGCGGCATTTTTCAAAAACAAATCGCTCGACTATTCAAACACCTCGGGCTCTTTCACCATCCAGATCGGGCTTGCCGTCACCTTTGGAGCCGGCGTTGCAGGCGTCGCCTCGTCTGCCGTGCGCGGCGCCGCATCCCTCACGTTGTTCATTGGGTACGAGAAGGCGGATGGACACCAGCTTCCGCGACTGCGCGTAGGCGCAGACGTCGATGTCGATGTGATACTCCAGTTCGTCATGTTCAAGTGGACCACCAAAGCTTGGTCGGGATCGTGGCCCACACTCCTCGATTCGTGGAATATGTCGGTGAACAACGGCGACCAGTATGTACTCCAGCGCTCTGAACTCGCATTGGGTGGAGATACGCCTTACACGCTGGATGCCTGCTTCGGCACGCCCGGCAACGCCGAGGGAGGTGGTGTGCCGCAATTTATCGCATCGGCCACCATCGTCACCAACGCCGAACTGCTCGCACGCGCCGAGGTTAAGGCCACTGCCGTAAACGTCGCGCCTGCCGCGCGCGATTGGGATCAAGCGGTCACGCACATTGAGCTCGAGGCAGACGCGGAGAGCGACGACACGGGACAGGTCGAACATTTCGTCCACGTGCTGATGGAGAACGATGAAAATGCCGCGCCGATGTATGAGTACACCTACATCGGTCAGGCAACAAACGCCGTTGCGGACCCCAACGCCAATTCTGCCGGCGTGTCGGAGGACGAGCGTGGCGGCATCAAACCCTCGAGCGACAACGTGCTGTTTGCTGGCGTGCTCAGCGAAGCTCACATGAAGCTGGCAAGGATTGCCGGCGTAGAATGCCTGTTCCGTATCGCCTCGGTGCGCTACGGCGACAATGGTCGCTCGCGCCTGGTGGTGCACACAAAGGCAAACGGCACGTGGTCCGCTCCCACGCCCGTGGACTTTCCCCTTGGGTTTGGCGAGAACGACGTGGAGCGCGACAGCACATACGATTACGACTTCGACATAGTGGAATATACGGACGGGAGAGGAAACCAGGACGCCTACGTGCTGCTGGTCTCGGGCGAGCGCCCCGCCGGCGACAACACCCTTTTCGATACGGCGAGCACATCCGGCATACTGTCCGTTGTGCGCCTGCGCATAAGCAACGACGGAGTTCGCGTGATATCGCACACGTCGTGGCGCAGCATCT
>CABUZI010000019.1 GCA_902496005.1 uncultured Collinsella sp. | reverse complement strand
GCACGTTCCCGCAGCTCATCGAGGCTATCGACAGCCTGGGTGACACGCAGGGTGCCGAGGTCGAGCGTCTGGATCCGCTCTTTGCCACCGACGAGGACTTTGCCGAGTTCAAGACCCGCCACGACCAGGAAGTCGTCCCCAAGGGCAAACTCGACGGCTACACCGGCCGCGTGTTCATCGGCATCGACGCCGGCTCCACCACCATGAAGGCCGCGCTCGTGGGCGAGGACGGCCAGCTGTTGCACACCTGGTACGGTAACAACAACGGCGACATCCTGGGCACGGCCAAGGTCATCATGGCCGATTTCTACAACCACATCCCCGCCGGTTGCACCATCGGCCACGTGACCACTACGGGCTACGGCGAGGCGCTGCTCATCGAGGCCCTTAAGGCCGACTCCGGCGAGATCGAGACCGTCGCGCACCTGCGCGGCGCCAAGGCGTTCCTGCCCGGCGTCGAGTTCATTCTGGACATCGGCGGCCAGGACATGAAGTGCCTGCGCGTCAAGGACGGCGTTATCGAGCACATCATGCTCAACGAGGCCTGCTCGTCGGGTTGCGGTAGCTTTATCGAGAGCTTCGCCGTGTCTATGAACATGGACGTGCGCGCGTTCGCCGATGCCGCCATCCATGCTAAGGCTCCCGTCGACCTGGGCAGCCGCTGCACGGTCTTTATGAACTCGCGCGTTAAGCAGGCGCAAAAGGAAGGCGCCACGGTGGGCGACATCGCGGCCGGCCTGTCCTATTCCGTCATCAAGAATGCCCTGTTCAAGGTCATTAAGCTGCGCGACCCCAAGGAGATCGGCAACCAGGTGATCGTCCAGGGCGGCACCTTTATGTCCGATGCCACACTGCGCGCGTTTGAGCAGCTCACGGGCGTTCACGCCGTGCGTCCCGACATCGCCGGCTGCATGGGCGCTTACGGTGCGGCCCTGCTCGCCCGCGATCGCGCCGGCGCTGACGGCACCTCGACCATCCTTTCGGCCGAGGACATCGCGCACCTCACCGTGACGCAAAAGCATGTCCGCTGCGGTCGTTGCTCCAACAACTGCCAGCTTACCGTCAACGACTTTGGCGGCGGCAGGCGCTTCATTACCGGTAACCGCTGCGAGAAGGGCGCCGGCCATAAAAAGCAGAAGACCGAGGCCCCCAACCTTTTCAAAAAGAAAAACGAGCTGCTCTTTAACCGCGAGGTCCTGAGTCCCGACGACGCCCCGCGCGGCACCGTCGGCATCCCCCGCGCACTCAACATGTACGAGAACTACCCCTTCTGGCACGCGTTCTTTACGCGCCTGGGCTTTAGCGTGCAGCTGTCCGACCAGTCGAGCAAGAAGACCTACCAGGCGGGCATCGAGTCCATGCCGTCCGAGAGCGTGTGCTACCCGGCAAAAATGAGCCACGGCCACGTGATGAACCTCATCGACCGCGATGTCGACTTTATTTGGATGCCGTGCGTGCGCTGGGAGCGCAAGGAGGATCCGACGGCCGGCAACTGCTATAACTGCCCCATCGTCATGAGCTACCCCACGGCGCTGGCGCTCAATATCGACGAGATTCGCGAGCAGAACATCGAGTTCCTGTACCCGTTTGTGCCCTATCACGACAAGACCGAGCTCAAGCGCCGTCTGTACCAGGTACTCGCCGTCGACCGTGTGGCCGATGCTGAGGCCGGTCGCGGTCGCGTGCGCGGTCCCAAGATCACGCGCTCCGAGGTCGATGCCGCCGTCAACGCTGCTTTTGAGGCCGATGCGCGTTTCCACGAGGACATCCAGACCATGGGCGAGGAGGCTCTCAAGTGGGTCGAGGACCACGGCGGCCACGGCATCGTACTCGCCGGTCGTCCCTACCATAACGACCCCGAGATCAACCACGCCCTGCCCGAGCTTATCTCGAGCTTTGGCTTTGCGGTCTTTACCGAGGATTCGCTTGCGCATCTGGTAAAGCCCGAGCGTCCGATTCGCGTCGTCGATCAGTGGATGTACCACAGCCGTCTGTACGCCGTCGCCCGTTTTGTGACGATGCGCAACGACCTGGACCTGATTCAGCTCAACTCCTTCGGCTGCGGCTTGGACGCCCTGACCACCGACCAGGTGCAGGAGATTCTGGAGCCCAGCGGCAAGATCTACACCGTGCTCAAGATCGACGAGGTATCCAACCTGGGTGCCGCGCGCATCCGCATCCGCTCGCTCATGGCAGCGCTCAAGGACCAGGAGGCCGAGCGCCTGGCCGATGCCACGGCCGCGGGCGAGGCCTACGAGCAAGGCGACGCCGCGCCGGTGGCGCCTTCCACGGATGCCCCTGCGTTCGCGAGCCGTAAGTACACGTTCGAGGCTCAGCGCGAGAGTGCTTCGACCGCGTGGCCCAAGGTGCCCTTTACCGAGCAGATGCGCGAGGAGGGCTACACCATCCTGTGCCCGCAGATGGCGCCGATTCACTTTGACCTGGTCAAAGAGGTGTTCCGCGGTGCCGGCTACAACTTGGAGCTGCTGCCCTCGACCGACCACGATGCCGTCGAGGCTGGCCTGCGCTACGTGAACAATGACATTTGCTATCCGTCGATCCTGGTGACGGGCCAGATTATGGAGGCCATCGAGAGCGGTCGGTACGACCTGTCCAAGACGGCCGTGGTTATCAGCCAGACCGGCGGCGGCTGCCGTGCCACCAACTACATCGCACTCATCCGCAAGGCCCTGCGCGAGAGCGGCCACCCCGAGATCCCGGTGATCTCGCTTTCGGCCGTGGCGCTCGGTGAGGACAACCCCGGCTTTAAGATTACGCCGGCACTGCTTAAGCAGGCAGTCTACGCAGTGCTCTTTGGTGACGTCATGATGCAGATGCTCTATCGTTGCCGCCCGTACGAGGCCACGCCCGGTGCCGCCAACGCACTCTACGAGGAGTACATGGCGCGCGCCCGCAAGTTGGCGCCCAAGTTCAACCGCCACAACTACACCAAGCTGTGCCGCGAGGCCATCCGCGCGTTCGACACCATGCCGCTTGCGGGCGAGGGCACCAAGCCGCGCGTGGGCGTGGTCGGCGAGATCCTTGTCAAGTTCCATCCCACGGCCAACAACCACGTGGTCGACGTTATCGAGCGCGAGGGCTGCGAGGCCGTGGTGCCGGGCCTGCTCGACTTCTTCCTGTACTCCATGAGCAACGCCGAGCTGCAGAAGGACGAGCTGGGTAGCTCTGCTACCACGCGTGCGGGCATGCAGGCGCTCATCAAGCTCGTGGACTGGATGCGTACGCCGGTGGAGGAGATGCTCGAAAAGTCCCGCCGCTTTGAGGCGCCCGAGCGCATCGGCACCATGGCGGACAAGGCCCGTACGGTGCTTTCGGTGTGCAACAACATGGGCGAGGGCTGGCTGCTCACGGCCGAGATGCTTGACCTGATCGATCACGGTGCGCCCAACATCATCTGCACGCAGCCCTTCGCGTGCCTGCCTAATCACGTGGTGGGCAAGGCCGTGATCAAGGAACTGCGCCGCCAGCATCCCGAGAGCAACATCGTTGCGGTGGACTACGACCCCGGTGCGTCTGAGGTCAACCAGCTCAACCGCATTAAGCTCATGATCAGCGTGGCCAAGGAAAACATGCGCGCCGGTAAGGGCTTTAAGCTCGAGAAGGTAGCGCCGCTCGCGATGGACGAGGTCACCGGCCAGATGCGTGCCCATGATGGCTGCGTGAGCTGTGGCTCGGCCGACGAGAGTGCCGTGGCGTCGGTCGCTGAGCGCCTGGGACGCGGCATTAAGAAGTAGCTGGCCTGCTTTGGGCTGGATATGAGACAAGCGGGTGGTAGCCGTACCGGTTACCACCCGTTTTTGCTGGACATATGTTGCGTAAAAGACCTTGTTGCAGCCTTCCATGGACTCGTATTTCAGAAGTGCGGTGAAGTGACCAACTCCTCCACGCTGCTGCCGAGCACCTTTGCCAAGTACACCGGCCGCCCCGAGAAGTATCTGTCGCTGCACTTTGCCAACTCCATCTGGAAGAACAACATGACTGAGGTCATGGCACAGGACCAAACCGACAAGCGCTACTTCGACGAGCTCGTCGACTTTGCCAACGACATTCGCATGCTGGCGCTGCCCGTCAACAAGGAAAAGAACGGCTACCTGCTCAACTCCATGCTGGTGCCATGGCTGCTTTCGGGCCTCGACCTGTATGTCTCGGGCGTCAGCGACCCCAAGAGCATCGACCTCGCATGGACGCGCGGCACCGGCGCTCCCAAGGGTCCGTTCCGCGTATTCGACACGGTGGGTATCCAGACGGCCTACAACATCGTCATGCAGTATCAGAAGGTGCCGGGCCTGGTGAGTCCGCTGCTCAAGAAGATGATGATGCCCTACAACTTTAAGGCCATGGCCTCCGTCCTCAAGAAAATGCTCGACGAAGGTAAGCTGGGCGAAAGCTCGGGCGAGGGCTTCTTCAAATACGAAATAATGATCCCTCGGCAATATTGGGAAACGTATCATTTGCAGCGTCATGCGCCGCATGGCCCGTGTGCTATTTCGGCACATGACGCAAAAGAAACTGATGTGTGGGGATAGAGGGGAAACGGCAATGGATCGGCAAATCGTGCTTAAGCAGGATATCCTCGACGCGCTCTCCGCCGTCGGTATGCGCGCGGGGCAGACGGTTATGGTCCATTGCTCGCTCAGCGCGCTTGGATATGTGTGCGGCGGCGCACAGCCGGTGATCGAGGCGCTGCTCCAGACGGTGGGCGAGACCGGCACCATCATGATGCCGACGCAATCCTGGAAAAACCTGGACCCCGAGAGCGGCGTTCATTGGCAGGAGCCTCAAGAATGGTGGCAGTTGATTCGCGATAACTGGCCTGCCTATGACAAGCACATTACGCCTACCAATACGATGGGGGCTGTTGCCGAGATGTTTCGCACGTGGCCGGGTGCGCATAGAAGCGACCATCCAGCGCGTTCGGTGGCGGCAAACGGCCGGCATGCACAATTCTTGACGGAAAACCACGATCTGAGCAACATCTTTGGCGACGGATCGCCTATCGCGCGTCTGTACGATTTGGACGGCTACGTGCTGCTTGTGGGCGTGGGCTACGACAAGAATACATCTCTGCATTTGGCTGACGCTCGAGCTCAGTACCCCGGCAAACACGATTGCGTGGAGCACAGCGCGATTATGGAAAACGGCCAGCGCGTGTGGAAGGAATACCGCACGCTCTATGTCGACGGCGAGGACTTTGACGAGATTGGCGCTGCTTTTGAGCAGGAATGTACGGTGAGCACCGCGCCCCTCGGCAACGGGACAGTCCGCTTGATGCGCCAACGCGAGCTCGTCGATTTTGCCGTGGACTGGATCGAGCGCCATCGCGGCCGCCCCGAATGATCCCTTGGGGACGGAGGAAAACGGATCATCGCATTCCTGCGTCCCCTGTGCGTTTTGCGGCTAACAGCTCCGGCTGCCGCGAGCCTAAGCTAGCCTTAAGGGGCGTTTGTTAAGCTGCGAGTCATAATTGGACAGAGCTTGGCAAGTGCCCTGGAATATGAAGGAAACGGCAGCGATGGAATTCTTCGATGGTGACGACATGGAATCGAGTAGCGAAGGTGGCTGCGACGAAACTGTCCCGTTTGTCAAAGTCGATCCTTTTGGCACCGATACCCTGAGTTGCTACGTGCGTTTTGCAACATCCCGCGCCGGCATCACTTTACGTCAAACTCCACGCGATCGAGTTCGGGCACATTGAGGTCGATGAGCTTGCGGGCGACGCGGCGGTCGTGCGCCCCGAGCGCCTCGTTTGTCGTCACGTGGGCGACAGTCTGGCGCTCGACAAGGCCCTCCTTGTCGCCCTCGGTAGCCGAGGTCTCGACGGCGACGGTGTAATCCTTAAAGCCCGGCAGCACCGCGGCAAGCTCGCGCGTGGTTTCGGTGACGCCGTAGCCGTCCTGCACGCCGGCCTGCGCTGAGCCAATGGACCCCGCGGTCATAACGATGCAGGGGATGGCAAAGATCACCGTACCCACGATGATGCGGCGGCGCACCTTGCGTGACAGCTCGTCGACCTCGGCATTTTCCTCGGCGGTTACAATGCCGTCACCGTTGAGGTCACGCTTGAGCGGTACACGTAAAAGAAGCAATACGGCTTCGGCCGCCAGCGCGATAAAGACCACGTTGATGCCAAACTCGTAGAGGGCCGAGAGGAACAACGATCCGCTCGCGATGGCAATGCCGTAGCCCGCCGCGCACAGGGGCGGCATGAGCGCGGTCGCCACGGCTACGCCGGCAATGAGCGTCGAAGGCTCCTGATCGCGTGAGTTGCCCAGTCCGCCCGCAAAGCCGCCCGCGAGCGCGACGGCAAGGTCCCATACGGTGGATGTCGAGTTATCGATGATGGCGGCCGTGGTGGTGCCAAGGGGCGAGAGCTTAAAATACAGCGTGGACGTGATCAGGCAAAGGACCATCTGCAGCGCGAGACCGGCAATGGCCTCGACGGTAATCTCGCGGTCGAGCGTGGCGATGCCGTATGCCATGGCAAGGACCGAGCCCATGAGCGGACAGATGAGCATGGCGCCCACGATGGCGATGTCCGAATCGATATCGAGGCCGATGCTCGCGATGAGCATGGCGATAATGAGGATGCACAGGTGCGAGCCGGTCAGGCGCGCCCCGTTTACAAAGCGCTTGCGAATCACGTGATAGGGGGCGCGGCCCTCGCGAATGTTGAATGCGCGCCTCAGGAAGCGGCCGGCGTTCTCCATGACCTCGCTATAGGCAGGACGGATGCCGTGGCGCCGGTGATGGCGCTCGCGCAGTCGCTTGAGCTGCTGGTTATCGAGTTTCATGTTCACCTCGCTCCGCCGCGGGCTATGCATCGCGCCCGCTGCCTCTACTCTACACCGCGGCAGGTGGGGTGGTCACCTTGACGTGAAACTTAGACGACTAGGTAAAGGGGGGCGCGTCAAATGAGGTTGAAGCCGAGGGTTTCGGCAGATACAGAAAAGCGCGGGGCCGGATGGTCTCCGACCCCGCGCTCTGAACGGGTACGTTGTTGTTGGGTTTAGCCCAGTAGGCTCAATCCCACGGAGACAAACGCCAGGATAACGCCGACGATGGACTCGCCGCCCAGCAGGCCGCTGGCAACGACCAGGCCCTGCTCCTGGAAGGCGGCATCCTTGGCGGCCTTCTCCTCGTCCGAAAGACCGGCCTCGGCGTCGCGGTGAGCGGCCCACTTGTCGTAGGCGAGCTTAACGCAGGAGCCCAGGAAAGCCGTGAGCGACATATAGAACGGCAGGTACACGCCCAGGCCGATCATCATGGCCGGAATGCCGAGCCAGTACATGACGATGCCGGCGATAAAGCCGCCTGCGAACCACGGCACGCTCGGGATGCCCGAGACCATGGTGGCGACCACGCTTGCCTGCGCGGCAACGAAGCTCTTGTCGGGGCCAAAGGCGTCCGGACCATAGGCGGTGACGAGCGCGACCATGACGGCGGCAGCGACCAGGGCGCCCACGATGCCGCCGATGGCCTGGCCGATCCACTGCGCACGCGGGTTGGTGCCCAGCACGGCGCCGGCCTTAAAGTCGTTCATGACGTCGCCCGCAAGGCCGCACGCCACGGCCACGATGCCGGCGATGAAGAACAGCTTGACCTGCGCGAGCTGCGCGAAGGCAGCCACGATGAGCATGACGATGAGGCCAAAGATCTCCATGGGGTCGATACCCGTCTGGCCGCAGCTCTGCGCGCTCATGATGGTGGTGACAAAGGTGAACAGCGTGACGATGACGGCTGGAACGGGGCCAAGATCGAGTACGATGGCAACGATCACGGCGATGGCGGCAGCGCCCAGGCCGATGATACCGGCGTCGAGCTTAAGGGAGCCCGAGATGAGCGACTGCTCGTCGGTGTCGGTGGAGCTGTCGGCGGCGAGGCCGCGGACGATACCGGCGACCTGCGGCAGGATGTCCTTGAGGACGACGGCGACGCCAAAGCCCATCATGAGGCCCATACCCAGGGACTTAACAATGCCCTGTGCGGTCATAACGTCAAACAGACCGGCAGCGGTGCCGCCGACAATGATGCCAAAGTTGCCCAGCAGCGCGCCGGCAAACCAGAACGCGACGGGGGCGAAGCCCACCAAAAAGCCGATGGACAGCAACATGGGCGAGTTGTAGATGGCAAAGGTCACGCCGGGGATATTGAGCGTGCACAGCATGCTGGGAACCACGCCCAGGGCGTCGCGCAGCACGCTGTATATGCCGGCGATGGCCATGGAGCCAAAGAGCTGCTTGCCGGTCTTGCCGCCGGCCTCGGTAGCACGCAGGGTTTGAGCTGCGGCGTTGCCGGTGGGGAACTCAAGCGCGGCGTCCACGATAAAGTGACGGTGGATGAGTGCTGTCGCCAGAAGGCCCAAGATGGTGCCGGCGAGTGCCACGATAAACATGTCGAGCCAGCTGATCTGGTCGGCATAGCCCAGCATCCAGGCGCCCGGGATGGTAAACGCCAGACCGCCGGCGACCATGGCGCCTGCGGACATGATGGTGTGGGTGACGTTTGCCTCGTTGAGGCTGGCGTTGCCCATGAGCTTAAGGAAGAACAGCGAAATGACGGCAGCGAAAATGATCGGCCAGGGGAGCGCACCCATCTTGAGGGCGGTATAGGCCGAGCTTGCCGTGATGATCACGCAGCCAAGGACGCCGATGACGACGCCGCGCAGCGTGAGTTGCCCGCGCATCGAAGCGCGGTTCGAGGGATTGCTCATATAAAACTCCTTTGCGTATATCCGCTTCCCCCGGGAGCGCCGTTACGGATACGGCGCGGGAAGTCGGGTTACCAAGGGCCGCCGCGTGAGCTCGCAAACGACCGCGCACCAGTATAGCGGCAAGGTAGTCATTTTGGGATGACTGGTTTAGGTAGGCGATATACTGCTGGACAGACGAAAGGAGCGCCGACGATGCTTAATGGGTGCGCATATATATTGACGGTCGACGTGGGCAACACGTTCATTCGCTTTGGCCTGTTTGCAGAGGATTCGGCCGCGGCGCAGGAATGTCCGCTTGCGACGTGCGAGATCACCACGCCGTCGAGCATCACGGCAGACGAGGCGCGTATGCGCCTCGTGCAGGTCATGGCCGCACTGGCGGCCGATGCGGGCATGCCGGGTGCGCTTGTGCCCGCGGCTGCTGTGTTGAGCTGTGTGGTCCCGGCGCTCGAGCGCCCGTGGAAGGCTGCGCTTTCCCGTACCTGCACGGGGCGCGTGCTCACCGTGGGGCCGGGCCTCAAGACCGGCATACCCGTGCACTACGATGACCCGGCCGAGATCGGTCCCGATCGCATCGCCGACGCCGTGGCCGCCCGCGCCGTCTACGGTTCGCCGTGCATTGTGATCGACCTGGGCACCACGACCAATATCGAGGTCATCGACGCGCACGGCACCTTTGTCGGCGGCGTTATCGCGCCAGGCCTGGCGCTCGGAGCCCGTTCGCTCTCGGCTGCGGCGGCGCGTCTGCCCCAGGTCGAGCCCTCGGCGCCGACGCATGTCATCGGCCGCAACACGCGCGAGGCCATGCGCTCGGGCGTGGTTCTGGGCGAGGTGGCCCGCATCGACGGCATGCTCGACATGGTGCTCGCCGAGATGCGCGCGACCAAGGCCGCGGGGGAGGGCGATGTGCCCATCGTCATTACCGGCGACGATGCCGAGGCGCTTGCGGCGCTGGTCGGCCACAGTCTGACGGTAGATGACGCACTGACGCTGCGGGGTCTCGCCGAGCTGTACCGCATCAACCAAAAGCCCCGCCGCGCGTAGCGATGGGGGCGATGGGACAAAAACGTCTCCACCTTCCACCTGCTACAATGGGTCAAACTATTGCGATTTCGGAGGTGTCTGCCATGTCGGACGATCTTCATCAAACCGCGTCGGGCAAGCGCCGCGACGTTATTAGCTGGGATGAGTTCTTTATGAGCGTGGCCATCGCCGCGCAGCGCCGCAGCAAGGACCCCAACACGCAGGTGGGCGCGTGCATCGCCAGCACCAACCACCGCATCCTTTCGGTGGGCTACAACGGTACGCCCTCGGCGCTCAACGACGACTTTTTCCCGTGGGGCACGAGCGACGACCCGTTGCAGGACAAGCATAATTACGTGGTGCATGCCGAGGCAAACGCCGTGCTCAACTACCGCGGCTCGCTCAAAGACCTTGAGGGTTCCACGGTCTACGTCACGCTGTTCCCGTGTCATGACTGCGCCAAAATCCTGGCGCAGGTAGGTGTGGGCGAGGTTGTCTACCTGGACAATAAGTACGCCGACACCGACGACGGCCGCATCAGCCGTCGCATTCTCGACTCCTGCGGCATTAGCTACCGCCAGGTTATCGTCGATGTCCACATTGGCACCGGGGAACAAACTCAGCAGTAGCGGCAGCGTGTGCTAGCGCCGGGCGTCGGCAAAAGCAGCTAAAAAAGCCCCGTCCCAAATTGACTGCTCGTGAAAGTCGTGTCCGCGCGCATGGACGGCTCGTGAGCGGGTACACGGCTGTAGTAACATAGCTCTGTCCGCGGGCGTGCCCGCGTTATTGTGAGAAAGGAGCCCCTGTGGCTGTTAACGAAGAGCTGCTTAAGAAGGTTCTTGAGGAGATCCGCCCCAACCTGCAGGCTGACGGCGGCGATATGGAGTATGTAGGCGTCGACGACGAGGGCGTCGTCAAACTGGAGCTGCAGGGCGCTTGCGCCGGCTGCCCCATGAGCTCGCTGACCCTGTCCATGGGTATTGAGCGCATCCTGAAGGAGCATGTGCCCGGCGTTACCCGTGTCGAGCAGGTTAATGCCTCCGGCGAGGCCGAGGACCTGTACGACGAGTACGCGCCGTTCTAAGATGCGAAAGCTGCGGACGGCATACTCCGCATAGACGTTACGCCCAAATATGCGGCTGCGAACGCAAGGCCCGCGGCCGCATTTGTATGTAGGGAGTAGGAGGGTCGACATGCTCAACGACTTCTACCATATGCTTGATCCCGTCGCGATCTCGGCGGGCCCCATCACCATCTACTGGTACGGCCTGGCCTACGTGGTCGGCGCTCTGCTCACGGCGGTCGTCATGTACCGCACACAGCGTCGCTGGGGCTTTAACATCACGATTGACGACCTGACGAGTGTCGTGGTCGGCGTGGTCTTTGGCCTCATTATCGGTGCGCGCCTGTTCTACGTCGTCTTTTATGGTGATGGCTACTACTGGGCGCACCCGCTCGAGATCTTTGCCACCAACGAGGGCGGCATGAGCTTCCATGGCGGCTTGGTGGGCGGCATTATCGGCGGCATCATCGTGTGCCGCATGTATAAGCTCGATGCCTGGACTTTGGCAGATCTTGCCGTCATAGGCGCGCCGCTGGCCTTGTGCCTGGGCCGTTGTGCCAACTTTGTCAATGGTGAGCTGTGGGGCAAGCCGACCGATCTGCCCTGGGGTGTGGTCTTCGGTGGCACCGCGGGGGATATGCCGCGTCACCCCTCCCAGCTCTACGAGGCATTTCTTGAGGGCATCGTGCTCTTTTGCATTCTGCAGGTGCTCAGCCGCAAAAAGCCGCTACTGCCCCAAGGCACGTTTATGGGCGTGTTTGTGATGGGTTACGGCATCGTCCGCTTCCTCATTGAGTTTGTGCGCGTGCCCGATGCCCAGCTGGGCTATCTGCTGGGCGGCGTCATCACCATGGGTCAGCTGTTGAGTCTGCCACTCGTGATTGCGGGCCTGGCGCTCGTCATCTTTGCCCTCCGCCACAACCGTCCCCAGCGCATCTACCTCGACGCCTAACCACCACAAAGGGGGCAGGCACCTTTGTGGTGGTTCGCTGGGCAACGATGACAGAACAGTAACGTTTCCCCAGATAAAACCTGCCAAAATAAACCTGTCCCTTTTTGGCAGGTTTCTAGAAAGGCTCTTTGGACTGTGAAGGATTCCGATCTCTCCACAACGGCTGCGCGCGACGCTGCCCGCATCGTCTGGTTTAAGCGCTACCCCGCCAAGCAGACGCTCATCGCATTTTTGCTCGCGCTGTTGGCGACCACGGCGTTTTCCATCGATCCCGCCCCGGTGTCGAGCAACGCAGTCTTGGCGATTGACCCCAAAGCCTCGGGTATGCTGTACGTGTGCTACGAGGTGCTCCTCTCGTTTGCCGGCCATACCGACGCGGTCATGCTGCTTGCACTTGCCTGCCTGCTCACCTTGCCGTTTCGCTACGTGTTCTTTGGCCGTGGCGACACCTGGCGTCCATCGATCATTCTGCCGTCGCTGTTCTTCGCCATCTGCATGGTGTTCGGCCGCAGCTACGATCTCACCGACTCGGCCGAGATTGTCCTTGGCGACAAAGCCCGCATCATCTGCGCCTGGATTGGCGGCGCGGGCTGGATGCTCTTGGCGGTCGTTGCCTTCTACCTTGCCTTTGAGTGTCTAGATTGGCTGAGCTCTCGGCGCATTCCGTTTTCCGAGGCGCACTTTGGCCGCGTATGGCGTGTGACTCACGCCGTGCTCTCGGTCCATCCCTTTGCCGGGCCCTTCCTGGTGCTTATGATCGCCTGGGCGCCCACGCTCATCGCTTCGCTGCCTGGCCTTTTTATGGGAGATACGGGCGCGCAGATTCGCCAGTGGTTTAACTATCCCAACGGCACGAGCGACTACCTGCGCCTACTCAACCCCAACGTGCTGCTCAACGGGCATCATCCCGTAGTGCACACGGCCATTATCGGCTCGTGCGTTCAGCTGGGGCTTTCGCTGTTCAACAGCGCTAACGCGGGCCTCATCATCTATACCTGCGCTCAATTTGTCATCACGGCTGCCTGCATGGCCTATTCCATTTCGTCGCTGCGCAAACTGGGCGTGAGCCTGCCGGTTCGCGGTGCGATCCTGCTGTTCTTTGCGTTTATGCCGATGTTCTCTAACTACGCGGCGTTGCTCACCAAAGACGTGCTCTTTGCCGACGCGTTCTTGGTGCTGCTGGTACAGACCGTCAAGCTCGTGGCATGTGGCTTTCCCCGTCGTGATGCCAATGTCGAGCGTGCGGGCGAGAAAGCCCCCGTGCTCTTTGTGCGCCACGACTGGCTGTTGCTCGCTCTGGGCGCCATGGGCTCCACGTTTCTGCGCAATGGCGGCCTGGTGTTTCCCCTGGCGGCATGCGTAATCGCGGCGGCGTTTAGCGCATGGGACGCGCATGCGGCTCGTCGTGCAGCCAAGCAGGCTGGTGCTGCGCCTTCGGGCACCACCCCGCGTTTCCGCTGGGTGGGAGTTCTTGCGGTGCTTGCACTCTGCCTTGCCTCTAATATGTACTTCACCAAGGTCTTTATGCCGGCACACGACATCACGCCTGGTTCCAAGCGCGAAATCCTCTCGATTCCGTTCCAGCAGACGGCTCGTTTTGTCCAAAAGCACGACGGCCTCAACTCGGGCGTCAACCCCACGGTTAAGGAGGACGGCACCATCGTGGAGGCTCCTTGCGACGGTTCGGTGACCGACGAAGAGCGTGCCGTGATCGATCGCGTGCTCAAGTACGAGAACCTGGGCCGCCGCTACAACCCCGACAAGTCCGATGCCGTCAAGAATTGCTTTAACGAGTACGCCTCGCAGGAGGACATCAAGGCCTATTTTGAGGTATGGGCCCAGATGTTCAAAAAGGATCCCGAGTGCTATATCTCGGCGCTCATCAATAACTACTACGGCTACTTTTATCCGAGTGCCCGCGATGCGTGGGTCTACAGCACGGCGCGCAGTGCCGAGATTATGGCGAAGCCCGATAACCTTAAGTACTTCGACTTCCATCCGGTCGATAGCAAGGTTGTGCGCTGGTGCGACCACCTGATCAACCTGTATCGCGTGGCAGTACAACGCGTCCCGTTTATCTCGCTCACCATTAGCTCGGCCACCTATGTGTGGATCATGATCGCCGTGGTGGTCTACCTGCTGCGTCGTCATTCATGGCGTGCGCTGGCGATCTGGGTGCCGCTGCTGGGCGTGCTCGCCGTGTGCCTGATTGGTCCGTGCAACGGCTCGACCTACATGCGCTACCTGTATCCGGTCATCGCCTGCATGCCCTTCGCCATCGGCGCCACCGTCACCCGCAGTGACTTCCTCTGGTCCTAACTTGGTGCATTGGGGTCAGGTTTCTTTGCACCAAAGGGGTCATCATCACGACGCCTTCATTTTGGGGTTTATCTCGCAGGCCAGTAGGTATATCATAACGACGTTTGTTTATATTGCCCGAGCATCTGCGCTGGGCTTTAGGTCGAAACCGATAGGAGACACGTATGTCCGGACACTCTAAGTGGGCCACAACCAAGCATCGTAAGGGCGCGCAGGACGCCAAGCGTTCCGCCCTCTTCTCCAAGCTCAGCCGCAACATCACCGTTGCTGCCCGTCTCGGCGGTGACCCGCTGCCCGAGAACAACGCCAGCCTCGCCGCTGCCGTTGCCAAGGCCAAGGCTCAGTCCATGCCTAAGGACAAGATCAAGTCCGCTATCGACAAGGCTTTTGGTTCGGGTGCTGACGCCGCTGTCTACGAGAACATCGTGTACGAGGGCTACGGTCCCGCCGGTGTCGCCGTCTACGTCGACTGCCTGACCGACAACCGCAACCGTACCGCCGCTGATGTCCGTTCCGCCTTCTCCCACGCTGGTGGCAACCTGGGCACCTCTGGCTCCGTCGCCTTCCAGTTTGAGCGCAAGGGCCAGATCGTCGTCGCCAAGGAGATCCTGGACGAGAACGCCAAGAAGGAGACCATGATCGCCAACGGTGCTGCCGGTGACGAGGATGAGTTCATGATGGCCATCGCCGAGGCCGGTGGCGAGGACTACGAGGACGCCGGCGAGGAGTGGATCGTCTGGACTACTGCCAACGAGGTCATGGCTGTCTCCAAGGCGCTCGAGGAGCAGGGCGTCCAGGTCAAGGGCTCCGAGACCACCATGGTCCCGACCACCCCGACCGAGGTCTCCGGCGCCGACGCCAAGAAGGTTCAGCGCCTCATCGACCGTCTTGAGGAGCTCGATGACGTCCAGGACGTCTACAGCACCATGGACATGACCGACGAGGTCATCGCTGCCCTCGAGGAGGAGTAGCGCCCGCACGGGTTAAGCCGTGCATATCTGGGCATAATGAAGCGAGCATGCAAGCCTCGTGGAATAGATGAGCCGGATCCGCGTGCGTAGAGCACCGGACCCGGCTCTTTTATAATGATGCGAACCGTTTTGCATTTCGAGAGCCGAGATTTGAAGGGAGCGCCGCGTGCGCGTACTCAAACGAGCCCTAGCGATTGTGTATCTTGCCGCCGCCATCGTGGCGCTGGGTACGCTTGTCTGCCAGTTTTGGGGGCCGTATACGTATCGCTTTATGCTGCTGATGCGCGACCCCATGCCGCGCATTGTCGTGACGGCATGCGGCGGAGTTGTGGCGATCGGCGTGCTGGTAAGCTTCTTCCGCCTGATGTTTGCTCGTCGCGAGCCGTCCTGTGTACATCCGGCGGGGGAGCGCAATATCGAGGTTACCCTTGCGGCGCTTTCTTCGTGCGCCAGAGCTGCTGCCGAGCGCGACGACCGCGTGATGGTCGAGCATGTCGAGGCCCGCGTCCAAGGCTCCGACGATTCGCACGTCCGATTTAAGGTCGACGCTATCGCGCTTGACGATAAGGACGTGGCATCTCTGGCTACCGCGATGCAGCAGCGCATCGAGGAAGCTTGCGACACCATGCTCGGCACGCCGGGTACGACCACGCGCGTCCGTTTTTTGCCGTCCAAGACTACCGTCCAGACCGTGGAGGTTTCCGGTGAGTGATACCAATCAAGATAAGACCGCTCGTACGCCGCGCCTGACGATTGACCAGAGCGCCACGCCGGCGAGCGAACCTGTTGATTCCAAAGCAGAGGCAACCGAGTTGCAAGATGCGGCAGCCGCGGATTTTGACGAGGCTATGGGTCTCATCAAGGGTACGGGCGCTGCCATCTGGAGCTATGCTGTGCGTCATCCCAACACCACGCTCGGCGCCGTCGCTGGCTTTATCCTCGCTGTGTTGGTGCTCACGTTGGGCCTGTGGGACACGCTCGTCATTGCATTCTTCGTGCTGATCGGCGCTGTGATCGGCCAAATTCGCGACGGCGAGAACGGGATCGTCAACTTCTTCGGCCGTCTGTTTAGCGGCCGCTAATAATGTATTCGACTGTCGCATCCGCGGCAGGCATAAGGAGGAACCATGGCTTTTAATACGAAGGTCGATGTGGCCGATACCGAGCTCGAGGCAGACGAGACCGTCACCGCCGAGGCCGAGGACGTAACGCTCGAGGATGAGGCGCTCGTCGAGGCCGAGTCCGATGAGGATGAGGACGACGAGGAGGCGGACGAGTCCGAGGACTCGCTGACCTATTCCAACGGTGTGATCGAGAAGATCGTTGCCATGGCCACTCGCGAGGTTCCGCACGTTCTGGGCATGAAGGGTAACCTCATGCACTTTGTGCAGGAGCAGTTTGGTGCCGAGAATCTGACCAAGGGCGTGACGGTCGAGGTCACCGATGACAATCGTGTGGTCGTCAACATCTCCGTCATTATCGAGTACGGCGCCTATGCGCCCGCGATTTTCGACGATGTCAAGGCACGTGTCACCGAGCGCCTTGCCGCGATGACCGGCCTTGAGGTGGCGGGCGTCAACCTGCGTATCGAGGACGTCATCACCCCCGAGGAGTACGAGCACCGCACCAGCCAGCACGAATAACCTTCCAAAAAGACAGGTTTGTTTTGGCAGGTTTTATCTGCGAAAACGTTAAACGGCCGACCGCGCAAGCAAAAGCGTGGCCGGCTGTTTTTGTACGCTCCCGATATAGTCATACCGCTCGTCTAACTAAGGGTTGCAATCCCCACGTTCCGCGTTACGCTAATGAGCGCATTGTTTCCAAATTGTTAACGAGGAGTTGCCGTAATGGCCGACGAGCACGAAACAGAAAGCAAGGCATGGGCGATTGAGGCCGCCGCTGCAGAGGCGGCATCGCGTGCTGCCGAGGAGGTGCATCGTCCTCCCGTGGTGCCGATGGAGCGCGTGGTTGATCGCACCGATATCGAACGCGGAGAGCGTGCCGGTCAAAAGCGCAGCCAGGAGCCAGGCTTCCCGCGCTTTTTTGCCGAGCTCAATCTGGGTCTGATTCTTACGGCCTTCGCCATCGTTGCGTTTAAAACCCCTAATCACTTTGCTTTTGGCGGTACCTCGGGCGTGTCGGTCATTCTGTCCACGCTGTTCCCGACCCTGCCCGTCGGCGTCTTTATGTGGATTATCAACGCGGTTCTCGTCGTTTTGGGCTTTATCTTTTTGGAGCGCAAGGCAATCCTGTGGAGCGTCTTCGCCTCGTTTGCGCTTTCGGCCTATGTCTCGCTGTTTGAGCTCTTCATTCCGACCGATGTCTCTCTGACGGGCGATATGTGGCTCGACCTGTGCTTTGCCGTCATCTTGCCGGCGCTTGGCAGCGCTATTGTCTTTGACATCGGCGCCTCGACGGGTGGCACGGACATTCTTGCCATGATCCTCAAGCGCCGCACGACGCTCGAGATTGGCCGCGCCCTACTGCTGGTCGATATCGGCATCGTGACCATCGCGGCCTTTTTGTATGGCCCGCGTGTCGGTCTGTATTGCGTGCTCGGTCTGTTTGCCAAGACGCTTGTGGTCGACAAAGCCATTGAGAGCATTCACCTGCGCAAAGTCTGCACGGTCATTTGTTCCGAGCCCCTTAAGGTCGAGGAGTTTATCGTCAAGCATCTCAACCGCACGGCGACCATCAGCCGCGGCTACGGTGCCTTCTCGGGCAAGTGCGTGACGGTGATCATGAGCGTGCTGAGCCGTCGCGAGGCCGTGCAACTGCGCCGCTATGCGCGCGAAGTCGATCCGGGTGCCTTTATCACGATCGTTGACAGCTCCGAGATCGTCGGCAAGGGCTTCCGCGGAACGAACTAGCGCAGACGTATTCAACGAACCGCCTGCTGGCGCCGTGCACCTTGCAAATCGGTCATCTTTGAGTATTTGACCCCACATTGGGCAATAATGATGCTAAAGACATCGTTTGCGATCCAAGTGATTCGTTCAAGATACGAAGGGATGATTCTATGTTCTGCTCGCAGTGTGGCGCCCCCATGGGCGATAACGACAAGTTCTGCGGCGTGTGTGGTGCTCCTAATGCCGGTGCCGCTGGCCCCGCTCCCCAGGGACAGCCTCAGTCCCAGCAGTTTGTTCCGCAGCCGCCCGTGGCGAATGCGCCAAAGGGCTGTGTGGTTCAGGCGTTCCAGGATATGACCAAGACCCCGGGCGTGCTTCAGCGTGTATGCCAAATCGCGTTTTTGCCGGCGCTGATTTGCGTTGTGTCGGTGCTCGTGTTGTTTATTCCCGTTATTGGCGGCATTGCGGCTGCCATCGGCTTTTTGGCAGCTTGCATTGCGAGCGTGTGCGGTTCCGGCTTTGGCATCGAGTGGGGTCGCGATCTGTCGCTTAAGATCGATGACGGCATGGATCGTCCGCTGATGCGTTCCACGTCGTTTGGTCTCGGAGTCTTTTCGAGCGTTATTTCGGTCGTGCTCGAGGTTATCGCTGCCATTCCCGTTATCGGTGTAGTGCTTTCGCTGGTGGAGGGCGTGGCGCTTGGTGCCGCAGGCTCGTACTCCTACTATGGCTCCTATGCGCTCGAGGCTGCGCTGTTCGGTTCGCTCGGCCTGCTTGTCCTGGCTATGATTGCCACGGCAGTCTTGGGGGTCTTCTTTAAGATGTTCGCCGACATTGCCGTGATGCACTTTGCGGTGACCGGGCGCGTTGAGAGCGCGTTTTCGCTCGACAAGGTCTGGGCGGCGTTTAAGCACAACAAGACCAAGCTGTTCTGCGCTTCGTTCCTTCCCGAGTTTTTGACGGGCCTGGTTTCCAACGCCATTACGTGGATCTTGACAGCTGTCTTTGGTGCCATCGCCGGAATTGGCGCGTACGGCTATTACTATCGCCCCACGGGTATCGAGGCGATTGTTACCGCCGGTGGTGTCACGCTCGTATTGTTCCTGGTGCTGATTGCATTCGTCACGGTGTTCCTTACGGTCTTTGGCAAGATGCTCAAGCACCGTGCCGTTGGCTATTGGGCTGCACGTTATGCAAGCGAATGGGCCGATGAGGACAAGGACGACGTTTTGACTTTTGTGCTCCCGGGTGAGAAGAAGCCTGCTCCTGCGGGATTCAATCCCACGGCAGCCACTGGTGCTGCGCCTGCCCCGGCACCCGCGCCTGCACCTGCCCCGGCACCTGCTCCTGTCCCCGCACCGGCGTCCGAGGCGACGCCTGCGGAGCCCGATTGGGATGCCGTTGCCACGCCGGCGGATGAGCCGGGCGATAATCCTGCTGCCGAAAACAATCAAACCGAATAGCCGGTCGAGGCGCCCTGGGCAACTGAGCCCGGGGTGCCTTTTTCTACTGCGAAAGCAAGAAAATGCCTGGGAAAACGGTTGCAGCAAAATTTCTCGGAAATTGGTCAATGTTGCGCAACAACGTCGCGGCTATTGTTGAGAACGTAGACGTGTAAGGTTTGAAGGCGTGCGACGCCTTAGGAAAAGGAGAGGCTCATGTTCTGTCCCACTTGTGGTTCTCCCATTTCGGATGATGCCAAATTCTGCCCTGTTTGCGGATCCGCCGTTGGTGCCGCTTCTGCCGCTCCGGCCCCGCAGCCCCAGCCCGCTCCGGCCCAGGCTATTCAGCCCGTGCCCCAGCCTCAGCAGCAGTACACCGGTCAATACGCCCAACAGTCCGCATCCGCTCCGATGGGCTATGGCCCCATTAAGGCTGACCGCAGCCTGATCGGCTGGCTGCTGCTCTCTCTTGTGACCTGCGGTATCTATTCGTTCTACTTCCTGTATTGCTTGGCACGCGACGTCAACACGTTGTGTCAGGATGACGGCGATTACACGCCGGGTCTGGCGGAATTCATCCTTCTATCGTTTGTGACCTGCGGCTTCTACGCGTACTACTGGTATTACAAGATTGGCAACCGCCTGCAGGCCAACGCTCCTCGCTACGGCCTGGTGTTCCAGGAAAACGGCACCACCGTTCTTCTGTGGCAGATCTTCGGCGCGCTCCTGTGCGGCCTTGGTCCCATCTTCGCTATGAACATCATCATCAATAATGCCAATGCCATGGCAACGGCTTACAACACTCGCCTTGGCGCTCGTGCCTAACAATAAGGGCGGCGTGAACAGCTCCCAGGGACATAGGGGCACGGCAGAGCTCCTTCGCCGCGCCCTTTTTTGCACCGGCGCGCTCTTTGTCGCCTGGCTCGCGCTCTACCTGCTCGATATCGGCTGCATTTTTCGAATGATGACGGGCGCTCCTTGTCCGGGATGCGGCATGACGAGGGCGTGGCTGGCGGCGCTGCGTCTCGATTTTGCGGCGGCCTTTGCCTACCATCCGCTGTTTTGGGTGGTGCCGATTGCGTTTGTGCTCGCGTTCGTGCGCGAGGAGGTGGCATCGAGCAAGCTAAAGCGTGGTGTCGACATTGCAGTCACCGTGTTGTGCATGCTGGTCATCGCCGTATGGATCGTGCGCCTCATCAATCCGGTAGATGCCGGCCTACTCTTTGGCGGCCATGCGCCCGCCGGAGTCCCCGACGACATCATCCACCTCGAACCCCCACGCTGGCTCACCATCCTTCGCTCTTTCCTGTCGTGACGGAGGACGCGCTAGAAAAGCGGTCGACACATAAGCGGGG
>CABUZI010000018.1 GCA_902496005.1 uncultured Collinsella sp. | reverse complement strand
GTCGAGCTCACCGTTGAGGCAGAGTCCGCCGTCGCCGCCGGTGACGCCATCGTTAAGGTCGTTCGCAAGTAAACTGCGGCGTTCAAAGGATGTGCAAGGGTGGTCGGGTTTTCCGGCCACCTTTTTTATTGCACCGTGGGGAAGCGTTTTATTGCGCGTTGGGCGGGCTTGCAAACCGTTCGGACGCTAAAACGAACCGACCGCGCCTTCGCGTTGCCGAGGGTGTTCATAAGTGGATAGTATGGGCTTACTTATTACAACGTGTGCCGCGTCCGGGAAGCGCGGTGCCGCTCATTGGGAGGAACAACATGAAAAAGAAGCTGCTGCTTGCGCCCCTCATGGCCGTCTTGGTTGCATGCGTGGTCGTGCTTTCCGGCTGTGGAGGTCCTTCGGTTGAGGAGCTCATCACCGAGGATCTTACGACGCAGTTTGACGAGGTCAAGAACGGTGGCGACGACTTCCTCTCTGGTCTGGAGGAAGCTTCGGGCGACGAGTTCGAGCAGCTGGGTATCGATCCCAAGGAGTATGCCAAGACCTATCTCGAGGGCTTTGACTACAAGATCGGCGACGTGACGGTCGACGAGGACAAGGGTGTCGCGACCGCCGAGGTCTCTATCACCTGCAAGTCTATGAACAAGATCGTCGAGGACTTCTCCACCCAGTATCAGGAGAAGGTCGCCGCGCTTGACACGGTTCCTTCCGATGACGAGCTGTACAAGATGGCCGGTCAGGTTATGGTCGATGTGACCAAGGCCACCGAGCCCAGGAAGACCACGGTTATCTTCAAGTACACCTGCAACGACGACGGCGAGTGGTCTGCCGACGACTCCGTCAACTCCGAGATGATGGATGCAATGCTGAGCTAGTTCGTTGCGGCGTTTTACCAAACGCCGCAACTGCTCGACGTTGCGCGGGCACCAGAGCGACAACTTGTCATTCAAAGAGGACGGTATGACCAGAAGGTCTATGCCGTCCTCTTTTCATGCCAATTTGTTCGCTCTGGTGTCCGCTCGCTGTCCGTCCTCTACCTGCGGCGTTGCCATTGTTGGGGTAGTCGTTGGGGCGTTCTTGTCTGACTAGTCGTTTAAGAACGTCCCCAACGACTACTTTCCGCGCAACAGCATTGTCGCAGCTGCGTTAAGCAGTGTCGCTCGTTACTCGCCCAGCACCAGCGCTGCGAGCTCGTCCTGGGTGTCCACCACGTAGTCGGCGCCGGCGGCCTCCAACTCTGCGCGGCCGCGGAAGCCCCAGCTGACGCCCGCACTCTTAAGGCCGGCGTTGTGACCGGTCAGGATATCGACATTGGAATCGCCCACATAGAGCGTGGTCGCCGGGTCGGCGCCCAGCTCTTCCATCACATGCAGCGTAACAGGCGCCTCGGGCTTGGGCGGAAACGCATCGACACGGCCCTGTACCAGCGCAAAGCGCTCGGAACCAAAATACTTCTCGATAAGCGGAGCCGCCGAGACGTGGTCCTTGTTAGTGAGCACGGCAAGCTGAACGCCCGCGGCGCGCAAGCGGTCGAGCGTCTCGATCGTGCCGGCATAGGGAGCGGTGTGGTCTTCCTTGTGCTCGCCGTAGTAAGCCCTAAACTCGGCAAGCGTCTGCTCAAACATGCGGCCGTCGCCTGCGTACTCGGCGGGCATAAAGCGCTCAACCAGCTTGAGCATGCCGTTTCCCACCTTGTAGCGGTACTCGTCAACGGCAAACGTGGGCCAGCCGTGCGCCTCGCAGGTATGGTTGCCGGCGGCCGCCAGGTCCTCGAGCGTGTTGAGGATGGTTCCGTCCAGGTCAAAGATCACATGGGAAAAAGCTGCTGCCATGGGTGCTCCTGCCGCTTGAGTTGTAAAACGCACCCCATGATACTGGGCATGCGTGCCGGGCATGTTTGGAATCTGAATATCTTTAATAGCCCTGAGCCTTTGTCGTTAGCAAATTCTCGGCAGCTGCTCTCCTACAAGCATGTCGAGGATGCGGGTCGAACCCCAGCCGGTGCGCACGCGCACGGCGGGACGGGCGCCCTCGGCAAGCGGCAGCACGCGACCGATGACGGCGGCATTCTCGCCGTAGCGGGCAGCGCGCATGGCGCTCAGCGCGGCATCGGCTTGCTCGGCCGGCACGACGGCAACCATCTTGCCCTCATTTGCCACCTGCAGCACGTCATAGCCGAGCATCTCGCAAGCCGCCTGCACATCGGGACGCACGGGCACAGCATTCTCGTCGATCTCCATGGCAATGACGCTGGCTTGGGCAAACTCGTTGAGTGTGGACGCCAAGCCACCGCGCGTGGGGTCGCGAAAGCAGCGTGTGTCGGGTGCTGCGGCAAGCACATCGGCAATCAGGTGGTTGAGCGGCGCGGCGTCGCTTTCGATCGTGCTCGAAAACGCCAAGCCCTCGCGCTGGCTCATGATGGCGATGCCGTGGTCGCCCAACGTACCCGATACCAGAATGACATCGCCGGGCTGGCAGTTGGCGCCGCTGAGCGCCACGCCCGCAGGCACCTCGCCCACGCCGGCGGTATTGATATAGACGCCGTCGGCCCCGCCGCGCTCGACCACCTTGGTGTCGCCCGTGATTATGGACACATCCGCCTCGCGCGCCGTCTCGGCCATCGTCTGCACAATCTGGCGGAGCTTATCCATGGGATAGCCCTCTTCGAGGATAAAGCCGCACGATAGGTAGCGCACGTTGGCACCCGAGGTCGCGACGTCGTTGACGGTTCCGCACACGGCGAGGCGGCCGATATTGCCGCCGGGGAAGAACTGCGGCGAGACCACAAAGCTGTCGGTCGACATGGCGATGCGCCCGCTCGCGGGCAGCGCGGCGACGCCGGCGTCGTTGCCTTCGAGCAGCTCGGGCGAC
The DNA here is from genome assembly GCA_902496005.1 of uncultured Collinsella sp. GTDB lineage: Bacteria > Actinomycetota > Coriobacteriia > Coriobacteriales > Coriobacteriaceae > Collinsella. The sequence continues at coordinate 18,487 of CABUZI010000018.1, read as the reverse complement.
CCAAAGGCATCCAAAAAGACCTCATCGATGATGCGTTTCATCATCTGACCGCCAGAGCCGTGGCCCAACAGGACGGTGCTATCGGTGATGCTATGGGACATATCGAAAACTCCAATCGTGGGTGGAATTATATGGGTGAGGCGCAGCGTCGACCGGTCCGCCGTTCGTTAGAACGGCGGAACCTAATAGTCGCGGTAGCGGTGGTACGCCGCGCAGCTGCCCTCGGAGCTCACCATGCACGGGCCGACGGGATGCTCGGGCGTGCAGGTGCGGCCAAAGAGCGGGCAGCTGCTCGGCGTAATGGCCCCGCGCAGCACGTCGCCGCAGCGGCATCCACGCGGCTCGACCGTCGCCTCAACGGGCACGTCAAAGCGAGCGCGGGCATCAAAGCGCGAGAACTCGGGGCGGATGGAAAGGCCCGAGTTGGCAATCGGCCCCAGCCCGCGCCACGTGGTATCGCACGGCTCAAACACCTGCTCGACCAGCTGGCGCGCCACGGGGTTGCCGTCTGCGTTGACGCCACGGCGGTAGGCGTTGCCAATCGCGGGCCTGCCCTCGACAATCATCTGGACCAGCATGCAGATGCCCTGCAGGATATCGACCGGTTCAAATCCCGTGACCACGCCCGGGGTATCGAACTCATCGACCAAAAAGCTAAAGGGCGCCAAGCCCGTGATGGTGGCGACGTGGCCCGGCAGGATAAAGCCGTCGATGGCGGTCTCGGGATCGTTGGCGATGGCGCGCAACGCCGGCGGCGTGGTCTTGTGGGCGCAATAGACCGAGAAGTTCAAAAGTCCGCGCGCCTCGGCCTCCAAGATGGCGGCGGCGATGGTGGGAGTTGTGGTCTCAAAGCCCACGCCCATAAAAATGACCGGACGATCGGGGTTCTGCTCGGCAATGTCGAGCGCATCGAGCGGGGAATAGACGATGCGGATGTCGCGCCCTGCCGCCTTTTGCGCAGCGAGCGAGGTGGACGATCCGGGCACGCGCATCATGTCGCCAAAGGTGGTGATGATGGCGCCGTCTATGTTGGCGAGCGCGATTGCGTGGTCGATGTCGCGGTTGGCGGTAACGCAGACGGGACAGCCCGGGCCGCTCAGCAGCTTGAGCCCGACCGGCATAATGGAGCGAAAGCCATAGCGGCCGATGCTCACGGTGTGCGTGCCGCAGACTTCCATAAGGTTGATGGTGCGGTCGCCGACGAGTTCATGGATGCGTTCGATGAGCTCGCGGGCCAGCTTGGAATCGCGAAATGCCGAAAAGTCGATACCGGAGCGAGCCGGCTGTCCGGCCGCCACTAGTATGCCTCGGCCGGGTTAGTGGCAAGTTGGTCTTCTTCGACCAGTTCGCTCATGGCATTAACGAGCTCGAGCGTCTCCTGCGCTTCCTGCTCGTCGACGATCTGGATGCCAAAGCCGGCGTGTACGAGAATATAGTCGCCAACCTGTGCCGTCGGCACGAGTCGTAGCGACACGGGGCGCTCGATGCCCATCATGTCGACGGTGGCCTTGAGGTCGTCGTCGCGTTTGACTACTTTACCGGGAACGGCAAGGCACATATTGTTCCCCTTTTATACGCTTTGCGCTGGACGGGCGCTCGATAATCCATCAGTTGATGGTAGCGCTCGCGGGCGCTGCGGGCAAACGCGCTACACCTGTGAGACGGCGGCTTGTGGGCTGGCCGAACAGCCTATTGCGGTGCGACCTGTGCGAGGCGGGTGCGTGCGACTGCCGCCTGACCGTAGGCGATGCAGCCGTCGTTAACGGGCACGGTTTGGGGGACGAGGACAGTAAGGCCTGCGCTTTTGAGCTCGCGGGTGAGGAGTTGAAGCAGAAGTCGGTTCATGAACACGCCGCCCGAGAGCGCGACGGTATCGATGCCCTCGTGCACGCAGATATCGCTGGCGATGCGCGCCGAGGAGCGCGCGACGGCGACATGGAAGTCGAGTGAGAGCCTGTCGGCGGGCGCTCCGGCTTCAATTCCTCCCAAAAGTGCCTCAAAGAGTGCTTTCTGGTCCAGAACATAGGGGCCGTCCGGCCACGATGGGCCAGATGCGAAATAGCCGGCGTTGTCGTCGGGAAAATGGGCGATTTCGTTGTCGAGCGCGCGCCAGGCGGCGGCCTCAAGCTCGATGGCGGGTTCGCCCTCGTAGGTTGCCTTGTCGCAGATGCCCAGAATTGCTGCCGCGGCATCAAAGAGACGCCCCATGCTGCTGGTACGCGGGCTGTTGATGCCGCGCTCGATCATGGTGGCCGTCACGCTGCGCGTTTGCTCGTCGAGGCTGTCCAAAAGCCGAGCGGCGCCTGGGTGCTCGAGCAGGCCGAGCTCGCTGAGCAGGGCAAAGGCGTTGCGGCGGGCGTCGCGCACGGAGGCCGCCCCACCGGGGAGCGCCCAGGTGCGCAAATGCGCGGCGCGCTCAAAGCCGCCAAGGCTGGCAATAAGAAACTCGCCGCCCCAAATGGTCCCATCGGTGCCGGCGCCGGTGCCGTCAAAGGCGATGCCAAGGACGCGCGCGTCGGTTGTAAGCTGGCCCGCGGCGATGGCCTCGGCCATTACGCTCGCGATATGCGCATGATGGTGCTGCACCTCGACGAGCGGCAGATTGCATTTTCGCGCCTGCTCGCGCGCCCACTGGCCCGATAGATAGCTGGGATGTACATCGCAGGCCAAGGCGGCGGGCGCCAAGTCAAAGAGATCTTCCAAGCGCGTGCGCGCGGCGTTCCAGGCATCGAAGGTTTCGCCGTTTTCAACATCGCCGATATGCTGCGACACAAAACAGGTCGCCTCGCCGTTCGTCCCTTCACGCGTGAGCGCAATCGTGGCCTTTTGTTGTGGCCCGCAGGCGAGCACGAAGGACGGAGCGCCGTCGAGCGCCGGCAACGGCAGCGGCTGGGGTGCATATCCGCGAGCGCGGCGCACGGGCATAACGGCGCCGTCGACCACGCGCACCACGGAGTCGTCGTAGCGCGAGAGGATCGCGCGGTCGTTACCGAGCAACGCGTCGGCGATGCCGGCAGCAACGAGGTGTTCCCAGGCAAGGTCGTCGTCGGTCTCGATGGGTTCTTCGCTCAGGTTTCCGCTGGTCATGACGAGCGCGTGCATACCGTGTGACGCGGCAGCTGCAAGCAGAAGATGCTGAAGCGGGGTGTAGGGGAGCATAACGCCAAGCTCGGGCAGGTCGCGCGCGACGGACGGTGCGAGTACGAGGGCGTCGGAAGAATCGCCGTCGTTCCCGCAAACAGCCCGCCGGCGCAGCAGCACGATGGGGCGGATACTGCCGGCGAGCAGATCGCGTTCAGCATCGTCGATATGGCACAGGCGCCCGGCATCGGCAAGACTGCGCACCATGACGGCAAGCGGCTTATTGCTGCGACGCTTGCGACGGCGCAGCTCGGCCACCGCCTGCTCGTTGGCAGCGTCACAGGATAGATGGAATCCGCCCAGGCCCTTGATGGCGACGATGCCACCGCTGGCCAGCAGCTCAACGCAGCGCTCGATGATAGCGTCGCTGGCCTCGCGTGTGGTGCCGACGGCCGGTGTCGCGGACGAATTCCCGCACGCATCGCCGTTCACAGCCTCGCGCCACGTAATATGCGGCCCGCAATCAAAGCAGGCATCGGGTTGCGCGTGAAAACGCCGGTCGAGTGGGTCGGCATACTCCGCGGCACACCTGGGACACATGGGAAAACAATCCATCGACGTGGCCGCTCGGTCATAAGGCAACGATCGGATGATGGTAAAGCGTGGCCCGCAGTTAGTGCAGTTGATAAAGGGGTAGTGATAGCGTCGGTCGGTGGGATCGAACAATTCGCGCAAGCAATCGTTGCAGGTGGCGATATCGGGCGAGACGAGCGTTGTGTGCGCGGTCTGGTCCTGCGACGCCACAATGCGAAAGCCCTGCTCGTTAGCGGCATCCCAGTTGCCGGGTGCTAGGTCTACAACCTCGACATGCTCCACGCGAGACGCCGCAGGCGCATGCTCGGAAAGTGCGTCAACAAATTCGTCGAGCGACTCGCTTAGGGCGTGCGCCTCGATATGCACGCCGTCGCCCGCGTTGAGCACCCAGCCGCAAATGCCGTGCGCCATGGCCTCGCGATACACAAACGGCCGCATGCCGACGCCCTGCACAATGCCCGTTACATGGATATGCGCATGTCGCATGCGACCCTCCTTCGTTGAAATGTGTGCTGTTACAGCCCCAGGCTCTGCTTGGTGGCGGCGCAGGTGAGCTCGCCGTGCTTAACGCCGCGCAGGCCCAGCAGGCGGTCGGCTAGTTCGTAGACGCGCTCGCCACGGCCCTTGAGCGCCAGAATCTCCAGGCAGTTGTGGTGATCCAGATGCACGTGCATCGTCGATACGATCTCGTCGGTGTAGTCGTGCTGCACTTCGTCCAGACGGCGCGTCAGGTCGCCGGTATGGTGGTCGTAAATCATGGTGAGCGACCCGATAACATGCTCATCGGGCGTGCGCATCTGCTCCTTGGCGATCGAGGCGCGAATCAGGTCGCGCACGGCCTCGGAGCGGTTGGCCACGTCGCCGCGGCGCGCGATCTGCTCGTCAAAACGGCGCAGCAGGTCGTCGGGTGCGGTAACCGAAAAACGGACCAGCTCGGAGCCGGAGCCACTACAGTGGCAGCCCGCGTCACCGTCCGCCCCGTGCGGATGCTCGTGCTCGTACCCGCAGCCGTGCTCGTGTTCGGCCACTTTACACCAGCTTCACGGAGCCGACGGAGTTGTGGTCGGCCTCGATGGCCTCTTCGTAGCCCTCGAGTGCGTCGTGGGCCTCGTGCAGCGCGGCCATGGCGGCCTCGAGCTTGGCGCCGATGCGCTCCATGTCAAAATTCTCGGTCGCATGCAGCAGCTGATGGCTCCACTCGTGAGCGAGCTCGATGGTATCGTCGACCTGCTTGACGCTCATGGCAAGCTGGCTCATGTTCATTCCGACGTCATGCATGGGAAATCTCCTTTTGTATGGGGCAGTTCAGTGGTTCAGATTTTACTACGCCCGCTCTGCGCGCAGCTGCATAAGAAAACGGGTACGAGTCTGTGCGACCCGCACCCGTTCACTGGGGGCTGTTTGTAACTACCATACTATCCGTGGTCGCCCGCGCCGCACCCGGCGGTCCGGCGAGCGGTGCAAAACCGCTCATGGACGGCAGGCAGACGGTAACATGTAACAAGCGTATTACAGATGCTTCTCCAGCAGCGCCTGCAGTCTCGCCTTGGGCAGAGCGCCAACCGAGCGGTCAATCTCCTCGCCGTTCTTAAACACAATCAGCGTGGGGATGCTCATGACGCCATACTTCATGGCCAGGTCCTGGTTGTCGTCGACGTTGCACTTGGCAACGGCGAGCTTGCCCGCCAGCTCATCGGCAACCTCGTCAACGATGGGCGAGAGGGATCGACAGGGCCCGCACCACGGTGCCCAAAAATCGACCAGCACGGGCAGGCTGTCGTTAACGATGGAATCGAAGTTCTCGGGGGTAATCTGATTAATGTCAGCCATGGTGACCTCCATAATGCGACGCGGCTCGGCCGCGTAAAACTCAGTACGACCGTGCTTATACCCAGCCGCCCGCAAAGCAACCACTCGCGGGCAGCTCTTTTATATAATGGTGGGCACGCAAACGATTGGAGAGCGCATGTCCATGTCACAAAGCCAGAAAAAAGAAGCCATCGCCCAGGCGGCCGAGCAAGAGCTCGCATCGCTTGCGGGCCGTGGCGTGCGTATCGCGGGCAACGCGTGCTCGCCGATCGTGCTGGTCAAAGGCGATTTGGACGAGGCCGAGCGTTCGGGTGGCGAGCTTGCCGCCGGCCCGGATGGCGCGGCGTTGCGCAAGGCGCTTGGGGCCATCGGCTACGCGCCCGAGGATTTTTGCGTGCTGGCAAGCGTCGCCGGCGTGGGTGACGGAGCGGTCGCGGTGGGCGAGACTCTGCCGTGCGAGCTGTTCCGCGAGGCGCTCGAGGCTTTGGACCCCGAGGCAGTCCTGCTGCTGGACGATCGCGCGGCCGATACCATGCGCGAGACCTATGCCGACATGCTTGTGGCAATCGACGACTTCGATACCGCTATGCTCAAGCCCGGCCTGGTCGCCCATGTGCAGGGCCGCCGCGTGCTCGCGCTCGACGGCTTTGAGGCGGCACTCACCGACAAGGCCGCCAAGCAGCGCATGTGGGCATACATCAAGCAGCTGACCCCGGCAGCCGCTCCGCTGTAGCGGACTGGCGCTGGTAAGGCGGCCCTGACGGGTCGAGCGCAGCGCCGGCTTGCCGCGCCCTTACATCACGGCGCGCAGCTCAAATCGGTCGCCGTTGATGCGGAACTGGCAGTTGCCGTTCATGCGTTCGACGGCAAGCTTAATGCTCTTGGTTCCAAAGCCGTGTCCGGTGTGCCCGGCTACGGGCATGCCGTCGACCATGCGCGGCGGGCGTCCAAACGTGTTGGAGACCAAAAGGAGCAGTTGACCGTCCTCGCAACGCAGGTCCAGATCGACAAATCGCTTGCCCTGGGGAGCGGCGCTTGCGGCGACGATGGCGTTGTCCAGGGCGTTCGAGAGCACGCTAAACAGATCGACGTCGGCTACATGGACGCTCTCGGGCACGGCGGCACGCAAATCGGCGGCGATGCCGTTTCGGTTGATATCGGAGTTAAATGACGAAAGCACGATATTGACCGTGTCGTTGGCGCAGTAGCGGCGCACGGCGGTGCGGTCGCTCGTCTCACAGAGCTCATCGATGCGCTCGAGCGCCTCGTCGATGTGGCCCTCCTCGATCAAAGCCGCAAGGCCGCGCAGGAAGTGCCGCATGTCATGGCGGAGGACCGAAAGCTCGCGTCCAGATTGGCGCCAAGCCTCGAGCTCTTTGATGGCTGCGCTATCGCGGGTCGCGAGCATCCAGCGCTCGCGCTCGGCGGTTTCCTTTGCCTCGTATTCACGTAGATACACAGCAAGAAACATAAGGTAGAACGCGCAAAGCGCAAACGCCAAAAACTCAACCGTCACCACGGAGCCCGAGTGGAAGAGCGTGGTGTAGACGTTGGTGGCGTAGTCAAAGATGTAGTAGACGAGCGGCAGGATGAGCAGAATTTCGAGCTCGGTGGGGGTTTTGACCGCCAGGCGCGGACCGATGTCGCTGGCCCAATGCAGCAGGATCGCAAAGACGACGGCCGTGGTGATAATGCGTGCCACGTAGTACGCGATTTGCGAGTCGGTGGCGGCGAGCGCGGCGATGCCCATCCAGTTGCTGAACTGGCAGCTCAGGTAGGCACTGGTAACGCCCAGCATAACGAGCAGCGGGCTCAGGCAATAGCGCGCGCACAGATAGATGACGAGCGGCAAATGCACGACGAGTGGATATGCCTGGCGGGCGAAAAGCTCGCCGCCGACGGCATTGGCGAGGCTGAATGCGCATCCGGTTACGGCGCCGACCATCACCAGCTCAAGCGCATGACGCCGGTTGATCTCGATACCGCAGAGCGCCGCCGAGGCAAAAACGCCAAAAAGCAGGGTCGTTGCGTGGTGGATTGCCCAAAGTAACATCTCGACCGCAGGGAGCATCAGCGCCTCCCGCCCTCGAACCGTGCCGCAAAGTAGGCATCCTGGAAACCCTGCTTGCAGCTGCGCGCCAGCGGGATGCAAGCGCCCGAGCGCATGACGATATCCGTGCGGTTGAAGTGGTCGATATTGCGCAGGTTGACCTGGTAGCTGCGGTGGCATTTGAAGAAGCTCGCGTTTTTGGCTAGCTGGTCCTCGATGTTGCGGAACGGCTCGAGCGCCTCGATATCGCGCCCGTCACGCAGGTGGAATACCACGTGCTTGTTGCGGGCCTCGGCGTATTCGATATCGGACAGGCGCAGGGCATGGTAGCCAAAGGACGTTTTGGTCACGAGCTCATCGGTCGCGGCGGGTCGCATGCTCGAAAGCTCGTCGAGCAGTTGCGCCAGGCGTTCGTACGCTACGGGCTTGAGCAGGTAGTCGAAGGCGCGGACCTCGTAGGACTCCAGCGCGAACTCGGGCGATGAGGTGAGGAACACCAGTCGCACGGCGGTGTCGGATTGGCGCAGCTCCCGCGCGGTGTCCATGCCGTTGACGAGCGGCATGATCATGTCGAGCAGAATGATGTCGGCACGCGATGCAGCATGGCGGGCCAGCAAGTCCTCGCCGCGCGTGACAAGCGCAACGTCGACTGCCGTACCCGTCTCGGTCGACCAGCGGTCGATCATCCGGTGCAGTCTATCTAGAAAAGCGACGTCGTCGTCGCAGGCGATAATCTTGAGCATTCGGGCCCCCCTAGTAGTTCGATTTTGCCACATTGGGTGCGCGCCGCCCGCGGAGGAACACCCCGTTTGCGCCCCACGGTGCGCAACTCGCGCCGAGCGGTATTGCGGTGGCGAAAGATGCCTCCTGCGCTATCGAAGGCTCGACTATCCTCAGCTTGCCAGTTCGAAAATGGACCCGCCCCAAGATTGAATCTTTATTCCAACTTTACACCTGGCTTTACAGCTGTCTTGTCAGCTGTAAAGCCAGGTGTCATACTAAAGCCCCAAGATTCGCCAAAAGAGAGGGGCCTTGATGGCACAGAGCGCGAACATGGATGCATCGGAGCTTGCACGCGATATCGCGGCCGGCCTGGCATCGGCAACGACGGCAACGGAGCGCGCGGCGCTGGTACCCGCAGAGCTCGTCGAGGCCATTCATCAGCTAAAAACCCAACGTGACGCAGTGATCCTGGCGCACTATTATGTGGCGCCCGAGGTCCAAGCCGTTGCCGATTACGTCGGCGACAGCTTCTACCTGGCAAAGCTCGCCAAGAGTCTGCCGCAGCAGACTATCGTGCTGTGCGGCGTGGAGTTTATGGGCGAGAGCGCCAAGCTGCTCAATCCCACCAAGACCGTGCTGCTGCCCGAGCCGGGCGCGGACTGTCCCATGGCGCACATGGTCAAGCGCGAGACGGTCGACGCGGCGCGCGCCGAGTATGGCGACGACCTGGCCGTGGTGTGCTACGTTAACTCGACGGTCGAGATCAAGAGCTGGAGTGATGTGTGCGTTACCAGCTCTAACGCCGTCAAGATCGTCTCCGAGCTGCCGCAGCAGCACATCTTGTTCATTCCCGACCAGAACCTGGGCCGCTTTGTGGCCGAGCAGGTGCCCCAAAAGCACGTCATCCTCAACAACGGCTACTGCCCGCGTCATCACATCATCACCGTCGAGCAGATCGTTGACGCGCAGGAGGCACATCCCGATGCGCTCGTACTGGCGCACCCCGAGTGCAAGGCCGACGTCCTGGCCGAGACCGACTACATCGGCTCCACTGCCGGCATCATCAAGTATGCCGAGGAGTCGGACGCCAGCGAGTTCATCATCGTGACGGTCCGCGGCGTGCTCTACGAGCTCGAGCGCCGCTGCCAGGGCACCGGCAAGAAGTTCTACTTCCCTGCGGTGCAGCCCACCTGCGTCAACATGGATCTCATCACGCTCGAAAAGCTCGTGCACTGCCTGGAGACGGGCGAGGGCGAGGTGCAGATTGGCGTGTCGGACGAGGCAGCCGATCAGGCCAAGCTCACGCTCGACCGCATGCTCGAGTACGCGGCGCGCTAGAACGATGTGACATGAGGGGCGGTCCCTTATGCCACATTACAAGGGAGAGGATTCCTGTGGAAACCAAACAATACCCCGATATGGAGTGTGACGTCGTCATTGCCGGTTGCGGCGTGGCGGGCCTGTATGCGGCTCTCAATCTGCCGACGAGCACGCGCGTAATCATGCTCTCCAAGGGTGCCATCGACGAGTGCGATTCGATGCTCGCGCAGGGCGGCATCTGCGTACTGCCCGAGGGCTCTGACTACGATGCCTTCTTTGAGGACACCATGCATGCCGGCCACTACGAGAACCGCCGCGAGAGCGTTGACATCATGATTCGCTCGAGCCGCTCGGTCATCAACGACCTGCTGGCCATGGGCGTGGATTTTGAGCGCAAGGCCGACGGCAGCCTCGACTTTACCCGCGAGGGCGCGCACAGCCGCCCGCGCATTGCCTTCCATGCCGATATTACGGGCAAGGAGATTACGACCAAGCTGCTCCAGGCTGTCCGTAAGCTGGACAACGTGCAGATTCTCGAACACGTTGCCATGACCGACATCCTGACCGCCGAGCGCGATGGCGCCACGGTGTGTACCGGCGTCGTCGCCGTCGCCGTGGACGAGAACGATTCAGCTCGCCCCGCCGACGAGCTGGCAAATGCCGCTGAGGACGTGCATGCCGGTAAGCCGTTTAAGATCCATGCCCGCCATACGCTGTGGGCAACGGGCGGTATCGGTGGCGTGTACGACCACTCGACTAACTACCCGCAGCTCACCGGTGACGCTTGCTACATTGCTCAGGAGCACGGCATCACGATGGAGCACCTGGACTACGTGCAGATCCACCCCACGGGCCTGTTCTCGCCGCAGCCGGGTCGCACGTTCCTGATTAGCGAGAGCTGCCGCGGCGAGGGCGCGATTTTGCTCAATGCCGCCGGCGAGCGTTTTACCGACGAGTTGCAGCCGCGCGACGTTGTCGCCGCCGCCATCCGCGAGCAGATGAAGCAGGACGGCACCGAGCACGAGTGGCTGAGCTTTGCCCCCGTCGAGCGCGATGTGGTGACCGGGCACTTTACCAATATCCGCGCGCGCTGCCTGGAGGACGGCCGCGATATTTTGGACGAGCCCATTCCCGTTACGCCCACGCAGCACTACTTTATGGGCGGCGTGTGGGTCGACAAGGACGGTCGCACCTCGATGCCCGAGCTCTACGCCGCGGGCGAGACGGCCTGCAACGGCGTTCACGGCAAGAACCGCCTAGCTTCTAACAGCCTGCTCGAGGCGCTGGTCTGGGGTCGTCGCGCCGCGTGGTATATGCGTATCGGCGAGTCGCTGGCCGTGGAGCAGGCCGGTGAGCCCGCGCTTGACGGGCGTCACCGCGCCCTGAGCGCCGACCCCCTTGCAATCGATGATTTGGCCCGTGCCGCCGGCACGCAGGCCGTGGAGGAGTAGACCATGAATCCCATTACCATGAAGCTCGTCGTCGATGATCTGATTCTGCAGGCTCTGCGCGAGGACATCACGTTTGAGGACGTGAGCACGGCGAGCGTGTGCCCCACGGCGCGCCCCGCCACGGTGGAGCTTATCGCCAAGGCCGATGGCATCATCGCGGGCTTGGATGTGTTCGCCCGCACCTTTGAGCTGCTGGATTCGCAGAGCTCGGTGCTGTTTGATGTCGCCGACGGTGACGAGGTGCACGCCGGCGACCACGTGGGTCAGGTGCGCGGCGATGCGCGCGTGCTGCTTTCGGGCGAGCGTGTGGCGCTCAACTACCTGCAGCGCATGAGCGGTATCGCTACCTATACGCACCAGATGGCCGCGGCGCTCGAGGGCACCAAGACCGTGCTCGTCGACACGCGCAAGACCACGCCGGGCATGCGCGTCTTCGAGAAGGCCGCAGTCGAGATCGGCGGCGGCAGCAACCACCGCTATAACCTGTCGACGGCTGTCATGCTCAAGGACAACCACATCGACGCCGCCGGTGGCGTGGCACGCGCGATTGAGATGGCGCGCGCCCATGCGTCGTTTACCACGACGGTCGAGATTGAGTGCGAGAGCCTGGATATGGTGCGCGAGGCCGTGGAGGCCGGTGCCGATATCATCATGCTCGACAACATGACCCACGATGACATGGCTGCCGCCATCGAGCTTATCGCCGGTCGCGCCAAGACCGAGTGCTCGGGCAACGTGGACGCCAACAATATCCGCGCGCTCGCCGACCTGGGCGTTGACTTTATTAGCTCGGGGGCGCTGACGCACTCTGCGCCGATTCTCGACCTCTCGCTTAAGCACCTGCGTCTGTTGGACGGTAAATAATGGACGCCCGCGAGCGTCGCCGTGCCATCATGGGCGTGCTCGAGAGCGCCAAAGATCCTGTCTCGGGCAGTGCGCTTGCCCGCGAGGTGGGCGTGAGCCGTCAGGTCGTGGTGCAGGACATCGCCCTGCTGCGCGCCGACGGGCACGATATCGTCGCCACCAATCGCGGCTACGTGCTACAGGAGGCGGCGAGCAGCCCGGCTGTGCCCACGCGTCTGGTCAAGGTTCGCCACGGCGTGGAGCAGGCAGGCGATGAGCTCACGAGCATCGTTGACGCGGGCGGCGCCGTGCTCAACGTGATTGTCAATCATCGCGTGTACGGTAAAATCACGGCCGACCTGGACATCCGCAATCGTCGCGATGTTGAGCGCTACCTGCACGATATCGAGAGCGGCAAGAGCTTTCCACTACTAACGGTGACGAGCGGTTACCACTTCCATCGCATCGCGGCGGAGGACGAGCAGACCCTCGACGAGATCGAGGCGATGCTCAAGGAGAAAGGCTACTTGGCGGACCTAATGCCCTACGAGGACGATCTATCGTAGCTGACGCTGCAAACGCCCCTAAGCGGCAATCTGCAGCGGTGCCAAATTAGTTATCCGCACAAACAAAAAGGAGGCCTCCGCGGCGATGCGGAGGCCTCCTTTTTTGTGCACGGTGTACTTTTGAGTGTGCAAGTGGGGGAGTTGTTACTCCTCGACGATCTCGGTGATCGCGCCAGCGGGGCAAGCGTCCTGGCAAGCGCCACAGGCGACGCAGGAGTCTTCGTCAGCGACAGTAGCGACGTCCTGGAGCTCCAGAACGCCAGCGGGGCAGGAGTCGACGCAAACGCCACAAGCGATGCACTCGTCGGCATCAATTACGGGATGAGCCATGGTAGTTTCCTCTCTGTTGACCGACGCTACAGGCGATGCGCGCCGGTTTGATTCGGGCAAAAACATACCACGGGAGCGACCGTTTGCAATACCCTCTGACCGGCATCTTCATACCGTTCGCCGAGTATGCCAAGGTTTACTAAAAAACGCGCAGGTGGGGCCGTTGAGCTGCGCAAATGTTAGCTAAAGGTGACTTGAAATATTGAGCTATTGAGCGCGCCTGCGGAAAGGGCATCCCGTTATTTTGCCGAAAACCGGGTCGCAGTTTCCGGTTGGACCCGCTAGCGGAAACTGCGACCCGGTATCAGCTCTCAAAACGGGCCGCGGTTTCCGGTTGAGCCTTCAGACGGAAACCGCGGCCCGGAATCCACGCTCAAAACGGGACGAGCTTTCCGCAAGGCAGCCCCAGGCACCCTCGGACCCAAGCCTCAGCCATCTCTACATAGATCTCGATAGATTTGCCTAGAACTCAAACAGCGCATCTACCTGCGCATTTAAGAACCTAAACTCTCGGCAATAAGAAATCTTATATGAATTGACTTAGATTTTGTATATTCCGGCCCATAAGGGGATACACTACATCCTGAAAGACAAGCCGAAACACCGCGCGGCAGACCGCCGAGTTGGTGCAAACGCACAAGAGAGAGGGAATTTCTAATGGGCAAGATTCTTGGTATCGACCTTGGTACTACTAACTCCGCAATGGCCGTTCTCGAGGGCGGTTCTCCGACCATCATCGTGAACGCCGAGGGTGACCGCACCACTCCGTCCGTCGTGGGCTTCCGTGCCGACGGCGACCGCGTCGTGGGTAAGGCCGCTAAGAACCAGGCTGTCACCAACCCCAAGAACACCGTGTTCTCCATCAAGCGCTTCATGGGCCGCAAGTACTCCGAGTGCACCTCTGAGATCAAGACCGTGCCGTATGAGGTCAAGGAGGGCCAGGGTGGCCGTGCCGTCGTCGACATCGAGGGCAAGGATTACACCGCTGAGCAGGTGAGCGCCATGACGCTCGCAAAGATGAAGGCCGACGCCGAGAAGTATCTGGGCGAGACCGTCACCGACGCCGTCATCACCGTCCCGGCCTACTTCAACGACGCCCAGCGTCAGGCCACCAAGGACGCCGGTAAGATCGCCGGCCTCAACGTCAAGCGTATCGTCAACGAGCCGACCGCTGCTGCTCTGGCCTATGGCTTGGACAAGCAGGGCACCGACCAGCGCATCCTGGTCTTCGACCTGGGCGGCGGCACCTTCGACGTCTCCATCCTCGACCTCGCCGACGGCGTGTTTGAGGTTCTGTCCACCTCGGGCGACAACCACCTGGGCGGCGACGACTGGGATCAGCGCGTCATCGACTGGATGGCCGATAAGTTCCAGCAGGAGAACGGTGTCGACCTGCGTCAGGACCCCATGGCCCTGCAGCGTCTGAAGGAGGCCGCCGAGAACGCCAAGAAGGAGCTCTCCGCCGCCCAGCAGACCACCATCAACCTGCCGTTCATTACCATGAACCAGTCCGGCCCGCTGCACCTCAACTACACGCTGACCCGCGCCGAGTTCGAGAAGATCACCCGCGACCTGCTCGAGCGCTGCAAGCAGCCTGTCACCAACGCCCTGCGCGACGCTAAGCTCAAGCTCTCCGATTTGACCGAGGTCATCCTCGTCGGCGGCTCCACCCGTATGCCCGCCGTCCAGGAGCTCGTCAAGACCATGACCGGCAAGCAGCCCAACATGTCCGTGAACCCCGACGAGGTCGTTGCTGACGGCGCTGCCGTCCAGGGCGGCGTGCTCACCGGCGACGTCGAGGGCATCCTGCTGCTCGACGTTACCCCGCTGTCGCTGGGCGTCGAGACCATGGGCGGCATCATGACCAAGATGATCGACCGCAACACCACGATCCCGACCTCCAAGACCGAGGTCTACTCCACCGCTGCCGACAACCAGACCAGCGTCGAGATCAACGTGCTCCAGGGCGAGCGCGAGCTTGCCCGCGACAACAAGTCGCTCGGTAAGTTCCAGCTGACCGGTATCCCGGCTGCCCGCCGCGGCGTGCCGCAGATCGAGGTCACCTTCGACATCGACGCCAACGGCATCGTCAAGGTCTCCGCTAAGGACAAGGGCACCGGCAAGGAGCAGCAGATCACCATTTCTGGCTCCACCGCTCTGTCCGACGACGAGGTCGATCGTATGGTCAAGGACGCCGAGGCTCATGCCGAGGAGGACAAGAAGCAGAAGGAAGAGGTCGAGGTCCGCAACCAGACCGACAGCCTGTGCTACTCCACCGAGCAGACCCTCAACGAGCTGGGCGACAAGGTTTCCGCCGACGTGAAGTCCAAGGCCGAGACCGCTATCGCCGACGCCAAGAAGGCGCTCGAGGGCTCTGACGTCGAGGCTATCAAGGCCGCCGGCGAGTCCCTGCAGTCCGTGGCCTACGAGCTGGCCCAGGTTGTCTACGCCGACGCTCAGCAGCAGACCGACGGTGCCGCTGGTGCCCAGCCTGCCGACGATGACGTTGTCGACGCCGACTACGAGGTTGTGGACGACGAGGACAAGTAATCATGTCCGCCCGTAAAGCTCGCACGGAGGCGGCTGCCGCTGGCGCCGCCCCCGTTGACTCTGAGGAGAAGGACGTGAAGATTCCCGTAGAGGCCGCAGACGATACCGAGGCCAACGAGGCCGAGGCCGCCGAGGCTGCCGAGAACCAGGTAGAGGATTCCAACAAGGAGGCGACGATGACCGAGGACGAGATGGTGGAAGCCGCTATCCGCGCCGGTGAGGAAGCCGCCGACAACGACTTTAAGCTCAAGTTCGAGCAGGCCCAAAAGGAGCTCGCCGACGTGCGCAATGAGCTCGATGCTGCGGCAGAGGCCCAGAAGGCCGCCGAGGACAAGGCAAAGGACGCCACTGAGCGTACCGCCCGTCTTCAGGCCGACTGGGAGAACTTCCGTCGCCGCACCGCCAATGAGCGTATCGCCGAGCGCGAGCGCGCGACCGAGAAGCTTGTCACCGCGCTGCTGCCGGTGGTCGACGATATCGAGCGTGCGATCGACCATGCCCGCAGCCAGGAGCTTGCCGACGACTTTAAGCAGTTCGTCGACGGCGTCGACGCGGTGCATGCCAAGCTGCTCGATGTGTTTGCGCACGAGGGCGTTGAGCCCATCGACCCCAAGGGCGAGGCGTTCGATCCGCTCGAGCACCAGGCCGTGGGTCGCGTCGAGGACGCGTCGCAGTACGACGAGACCGTCAACGACGTGTACCAGAAGGGCTACCGCATGGCGGATCGCATCCTGCGTTCCGCGATGGTGACGGTGACCTACGGCGGCGAGAAACGCCCCGCACCGGAGCCCGAAGCGGCGCCCGAGGATGCTGCGGCCGATACGGCCGAGAGCACCGAGGAGTAATTGAGAAGGGCCCCGGGGCAACACCCGGGGCCCTTTCTGGCCTAGTGCCATATGAAAGCATGGGCCGTCGTCTGCATGGGCGGCGGACGTAACAGGAGAGGAGCTACGATGGCTGCAGGCAAAACCTTCTATGACATCCTGGGCGTATCCAAGAGCGCCTCCGACAAAGAGATCAAGAGCGCGTTTCGCAAGCTCGCGCAAAAATATCACCCCGATGCCGGCGGCGACGAGGCCAAGTTCAAGGAGATTAGCGAGGCCTACGAGACGCTTTCGGACGAGAAGAAGCGCAAAGAGTACGACCAGATGCTCATGTTCGGCGGCATGCCGGGCGCGGGCGGCGCGTATAGCGGTGGCTACGGCGCCGGTGCCGGCGCGAGCGGCTGGGGCGATATCTTCGACAGCATCTTTAGCGGCAACGGCGCCTGGGGCAGCGATTGGGGCTCGGGCTTTGCCGGGGCTGCGGGCGCTGCCGGTGCCGGCGCGGGTCGCAGCCGTGCTCGCAAGGGCGGCGACCTGTCGCTGACCGTCGATGTTTCGGCCGAGGACGCGTTTCGCGGCGTGACGCACAAGGTCACTTACCGCATTCCCTCGACGGGCGAGCAGCAGACCATTACGGTCTCGGTCCCCGCGGGCGCGGTCGACGGCGGCAAGCTGCGCTACAAACGTCGCGGCGAGTACGGCGTTGCGGGTGGCGAGCGCGGCGACCTGGTCGTGACCACGCATGTGGAGGAGCACCCGCTGTTTAAGCGCAAAGGTGCCGACGTGACCATGGAGGTACCGGTCTCGGTCTACGAGGCGGCGCTCGGCTGCACGGTTGATGTGCCCACGCCCGGCGGCGCGACGGTTCGTCTGAAGGTGCCCGCTGGCACCCAGACGGGCAAGAAGTTCCGCTTTAAGGAGATGGGTGCGCCCGACGTTAAGCACCGTGGCCGCACAGGCGCGCTGCTCGTCGAGATCAAGGTGCAGGTCCCCACGAACCTATCCGATGACGAGCGCGATGCCATGACCAAGCTGCGCGAGACTGACACACGCGACTATCGCGAGAAGGTCAACCGTTACAAGGCGACGTACTAGGGCGGTCGCGGCGCACGCCCGCGCCCACGGGCTTATGATGGACGATAACGAGACGGAAAGGGGTCAGGTAGCATGGCCGAGGACAATAGGAACAAACCGCTGTACATGATCAGCGTGGCGGCCGAGCTGACCGGCATGCACCCGCAGACTCTGCGCGTCTACGAGTCCAAAGGCTTGGTGAATCCCCAGCGCTCGGGCGGCAACACGCGTCTGTATTCGCGTGCCGATATCGAGCGCCTGGAGCTCATCAACCAGCTGACCGACGAGGGCATCAACCTTGCCGGCGTGGTGCGCATTCTCGATATGAAGGAGCGTGCCGAGGAGCGCGAGCGCGAGAACGAAAAGCTCCGCGCCCGCGTGCGCCAGCTCGAGGACGAGCTGCACGAATACAAGATGCAGAAGAAGATCACTGCCTTAGCCCCGCGCGACGGCTCAGTCAACCCCGAGCAAGTCATGCGCAAACTTTTGGGCGCCGGCGGGGATCTCTAGGTTACGCCGTTCTGCCGAACGGCGTAACGGCTCGACGCTGCGCGACGTCCAGAGCGACAATTTGTCATTCAAAAGGCAAGGCATGACCAGAAGGTCTATGCCTTGCCTTTTTCATGCCAACTTGTTCGCTCTGGACGTCGCTCGCTGTCCGTCCTCTACCTGCGGCGTTGCCTTGCTCCGGATGCGGTGGTCATTGGGGACGTTCTTAAATGACTAGTTAAAGGGGACATTCTTGCGGCACTTGGCACTTGGGGACGTTCCTTTTGTGCCGGCACTTTGGGACACTCCTTGTCAGAAGAGTGATGCAAGGTGCTCGTCCTTTACTTTACTGAGATAAAGTGAACGTGTAGATTCGTAACCCACTCGCAACCGTTCTATGGCACGATATTGAACGAATGTATGCTATGCGCCCAAATCTCTTGGGCAGAGTGGGAGACAGTATGGTCAAGCTGTACGAGGACGGCATCTACCTGCGCGGCGGCAGCGAGGTTGTGCCTGCGGCCGAGGCTGCCGAGCGCGGTATTAAGCAGACGCCCGAGGATGCCAAGCGCGGCACCATCGCGTATTCGATCCTTCAGGCACACAACACGTCTGGCGACCCCGAGGCGCTCAAGATTCGCTTCGACGCCATGGCGAGCCACGACATCACCTTTGTCGGCATCATCCAGACGGCGCGCGCCTCGGGCATGGAGCAGTTCCCGCTGCCCTACGTGCTCACCAACTGCCACAACTCGCTGTGCGCCGTGGGCGGCACCATCAACG
>CABUZI010000017.1 GCA_902496005.1 uncultured Collinsella sp. | reverse complement strand
CGGCTTCTCGGCCTCACGCGCGGCCTCGGCGGCCGCCTCGCGCGCCTTCTCGGCAACAAACGCCGCTGCCGAGGTATCGAGCTGCACCGTTGCGTGCGTGCGGGCGGGCGCGGCGACCTCGCCGGCATGCATCACGATGACGCCGCAGGTACTCGTCTTAACAAACTCGACCATCTTGGGATCGGTGAAGCCCGTCACGTCGTTGACGATCGAGGCGCCGCAGCGCACGGCCGCCTTGGCAACCGCCACATGACGCGTGTCGATCGAGACGATGGCGCCCTCTTTGGCCAGCGCGCGCACCACGGGCAGCACGCGGCGAGCTTCCTCGTCGGGGTTGACCGGGGTAAAACCAGGGCGCGTGGACTCACCGCCCACGTCGATGATGTCGGCGCCGGCATCGAGCATCGCCAGGCCGTACTCGATGGCGGCATCCGGGTCGAAGTGCTCCCCGCCGTCGCTAAACGAATCGGGCGTCACGTTGAGGACGCCCATGATGCGCGGACGGTCAAAGCTGAGCTCGTACTTTCCGCACCGCCATGTCTTGCTGTCGTTCGCCATGAACATCCTCCTAAAATGCCCACGCCGCCGAGCTTGGGGAGCTGGCGGCGGGGTCGCTTTGCACTCAGTCTTTCTATTGTATCCGCGCGCGCGGGCTAGAACGCAAACGCGGCCGCGATGTCGCAAGAAATCAGCAGGTCGGCATTTGCATCCTGATCGGTGGGAGCAAGATTGCAAATGGCCAGCGTATCGCCGGTAAAGTAACGCGTAAGGCCCGCCGCCGGATACACCACGAGCGAGGTCCCGCCCACAATGAGGGCATCGGCCGCGGCGATGGCGGCAACGGCACCGGTCAACACATGCTCATGGAGCTGCTCTTCGTAGAGCACTACATCGGGCTTGATGCGGCCGCCGCACGCGGGGCACGCAGGCACGCCCGCGGCATCCTCGTGCTCGCGCGAGCAAATCCACTCGGCGCTATAGACCGCACCGCACGACTGGCAAATGTTGCGATGGACCGATCCGTGCAACTCAAACACGCGCTGCGAGCCCGCCATCTGATGCAAGCCGTCGATGTTTTGCGTCACCGCGGCATTTAGCTTGCCGGCGCGCTCCAGCTCGGCCAGCTTGGTGTGGCAGCGGTTGGGCTTGGCGCCAAGCGCGATCATCTTGGTGCGGTAGAAGTCGAAGAACTCCGCCGGATGCGTCTCGTAAAAGCTATGCGAGAGCATGGTCTCGGGCGGGTAGGCAAACTGCTGGTGATACAGGCCGTCCACGCTGCGGAAATCGGGGATGCCACTTGCCGTGGAAACACCCGCGCCGCCAAAGAAGACCACGCGCTTGTGGGTATCAAACAGATCCGCCAGCGCGGCGGAGGCCTGCTTGGGATCCGTTATTGCCTGCGTCATATGAGTTCTCCGTCCTTGTTGGTCGGGTAGCGTTGGGCGACGTCCCAGCATGCGGCCTTTAAGTCAGCATGCACGGAGCCCACCCCGCCCTTGTTGCGTTAATCTTAAGCCTGCCAACCCCGTCGAAAGGACACCATGCCTCAGACTTACACCTTTGCCTCGTGGAACGTTAACGGCCTGCGCGCCGTGCTCAAAAAGGACCCGAGCTTTATTCAAATCGCGCAGGAACTCGATGTCGATGTGCTGGCGCTGCAAGAAACCAAGTTGCAAGAAGGCCAGGTTGATATTGACCTGCCCGGCTATCACCAAACCTGGAGCTACGCCGAGCGTAAAGGCTATTCGGGCACCGCGGTCTTTAGCCGCCAGGAACCGCAGCGCGTGCTGCACGCCGACGCGCTGCTACCCTACGCCGGCGAGGGCGAGGCGGCCGTACTCGTCGCCCAAGCCGTAACCGAGGGCCGCGTCTGCGCACTCGAGTTCGACAAGTTTTGGTTTGTCGACGTCTATACGCCCAACGCCCAAAATGAGCTCGCGCGCATCGATGTGCGCATGGCCTGGGATGATGCCTATCGCGGCTTTTTGAGCGCGCTTGAGCACGAAACCGGCAAGCCCGTCGTAACCTGCGGCGACTTTAACGTGGCGCACGAAGAGATCGACCTTAAGAACCCCAAGTCCAACCGCGGCAACGCAGGCTTTTCGGACGAAGAGCGCGGTAAGTTTACCGAGCTGCTCAACGCCGGCTTTACCGATACCTGGCGCACGGCTAATCCGGACGTTGAGGGCGTCTACAGCTGGTGGAGCTATCGCTTTAATGCCCGCAAGAACAACGCCGGCTGGCGCATCGATTACTTCTTGGTAAGTGATTCAATCGCCAATACCGTGCGCGACACCGGTATCCGCGGCGATATCTTCGGCAGCGACCACTGCCCCGTCACCCTCACGCTAGAGCTCTAGCGCCAGGCAATTCCTGGGGGACAGAGGAAAACAGATCATGTGACCCCTCTCCCCCTATAAGTTGCGGTGGAATAGTTCCTGTTTGGGCAGCAAATAGCCAAAAACGAGAACTATTCCACCGCAAGTTCGTGAGGGAACGCGAAATGCCTTACAGCCCGTATTTCACGACGACACGGTTAATGCGACGGCACCAGGGCTTGTACAAGGCGGCCAAAAACACGCATGTCGCGAGTCCGTGCGTAATATCGAACGGCACTGCCGTGGCAAGACGTGCCACGGCACCCGCCCAAGTAAGCGGCTGTACAAACCCAATGATGTCATACGCGTTGATCACGACGCCATAGAGCAGGCCCGACGCAAAGCCGTACGCCAGCAGCGCCGGCATGCGCACGGTGCCGTCGGCGCGGTCGAACGCACCCGCATACGCCAGCGCACCGCCAACGTATCCCACGAGCCCCCAGGCATACATCTGCCACGGCGTCCACATGCCCTGCCCAAAAAAGAAATTGCTGGTCAGCGCCGCCAACGCACCGACCATAAAGCCGTTACGACGACCGAGTGTCGCCCCGGCGATAATGGCGATGGCACTCACGGGTTTAAAGTCGGGAATGGGTCCAAACAGGATGCGCCCCGCCGCCGCCAGCGCCGCCAGCACCAGCGTGGGCATAATCTGACGCAGGCCTGGACGCGATGCCTCATAGCCCGCAAAGAACAGCGCAAGCACCAACGCCACCACAACCAGCATGGCCAACGCTGCCTGCTCAACACCCGCCAGCAACGCGGCAGCCATCACCGCCGGCACCGCCAACAACAGCGGGATCTCCAGTTTTGCAAGCAAACGCGAGAAACGACAGTCCGTCATCCCATCACGCCCTATAGAACACGTTGTCGGCAAAGAAGTCGGCCGGGGACTCCATGCAGGCAATCTCGCCGTCAAACATCATGGCGACGTCGTCGGCTACCTGCTCGGCAAAGTCCAAATCGTGCGTAGCCATGATGACGGTGCCGCCAGCCTTCGCATGGTCACGCAGGGCGCGGGCGATGGTGCGGCGACTCTCCAGGTCCAAGCCCTTCGTGGGCTCGTCAAGCAGCAGCAGCTCGGGGCCGATCAGCAGCAGCTTTGCCAGTGCGAGCAGCTGGCGCTGTCCGCCCGAGAGGTCGTAGGGGTGGCGCGTCTCCAGGCCGTCCAGCCCCAAGCTCGCCGCACGCTCCCGCGCCAAGTTCTCGTCATATTCGCAGGTCGAGGCCCATTCCATCAGCTCATCGCGAACCGTCTCGGCAACCAGCAATGCTTTGGGATTCTGAGGCAGCAGCGCCGCCGAGGCCGCTCCGCGCACCATGCGGCCGCGCTGCAGCTTGGCAGTCTTCGCCAGCACCGAGAGCATCGTCGACTTGCCGCAGCCGTTACCGCCAACAACCGCATGCACCGCACCGGCCGAAAACGACGCATCGAGCCCACGCAACACCCAGCCGGACGCTCGATCGTAGCGAAACCAGCCCTCCGACAGGGTGGTAGCCGACCCACCGTGCATTTTTTGGAGCATTCTGCTTCCATCCGTGCGCGGGAAGGCTTCCGAGCCGTTCTTGAGCGACGTTTGCGCCACAAATTCGGACGATTTGTTCAATTCCGAACTTTTTTTCGCGCTCGATACGTCCCCGGGCGGCTCCAGAGAGCCCAAATTGTCCTCACGCCTGCTGAATACTCCGCTTTTTGCACATCGGATGGCACCCCACCCCAACACGTCATCGGAAAACAGCAATTCTCGGCGTCCCAAAGAAGCCATATCCGCCACCTCGCGCACGCAACCGCCCTCAATCCGGTACGCACGCGTCGCATATTCGAGCATCGGCCGCGGTTGATGCGTAGCCACAACAACCGTGCAGCCCAGCTCACGGTTCACGCGAAACAGCGCGTGCAGAAAATTCTTCTCGGCAACGGGATCGAGCTGAGACGTGGGCTCGTCGAGTAGCAGCACACGCGGACGCAGCGCCAAGACGGCGGCAAGCGACAGCAACTGCTTGCGGCCACCCGAAAGCGTATCGGCATCGCGATGAAGCCAGTCCTCCAGACCAAAGAAATAGCTGGTCTCGGCAACACGGCGACGCATCTCATCACGTGCTAGCCCCAAGTTTTCCAGGCCAAACGCCATCTCGTGCCACACGGTTTCGCACACGATCTGGTTCTCGGGATCCTGGAACACATAGCCCACGCGCTCCACCGATGCCCGCACATCCATGTCGGCGACGGGCTCGCCCAGCACGCGCAACTCGCCGGAGCGCGTACCCGCCGGCGCGATCTCGGGCTTGAGCAGCGACAGCAGCGTCGACTTGCCCGAACCGGTACCGCCAACAAGCAGTGCAAACGCACCTTGGGAAACACGCCAATCAAGCCCCTCGAGCACCGGTGCCTCGGCCCCGGGATAGGCAAAACTAAGGCCTCGCACCTCAATCGCCGGCGCGGCCGAGCCATATGCCACACCCGCCGCCGAGCTCCTATCCAACCGAGCCATCAGCCAAACCTCTTCTCATCAATCGCGTGCGACGCGCAAGGCAGCATCATCCAGGCAGCGTACACGACATAGCCCAGCCACGGCGCCGGCACCGATAGTTGCGGGTAAAACGAATACTGCATCGTCGCAGTCCACGCCACTGCCGTCGTGGCCATGCCAAACAGCGCAAGTCCAACCAGCGCGGCAACATCGCCGCGCCCCAGCCGATACCGCGCATACGTCGTACGACGCGTCGCGGCACCCCACCCGCGCGAGCGCATCGCGTCCGCGCGCTCCAGCGAATCTTCCATGCCCCAGCCCATCAACACGCTCGACGCCCGCAGGCGCGATCGCACGGGATCGGTGGGCGCGCGGCCCGGCACATCAATCGCATCCTGCACCGCCAGCACCGTACGACCGCGGCGCAAAAACTGCGGGATAAGCCTCATGCACATCGAGATCATGAGCGCAATCACCGGTGCGGCATTGCCCAGCAGCGCGAGCACCTTGTCGTATTCGAGCATCGACGCCGCGGCCTCAAACCACAGCACGCTCACCACAAACAGTCCGCCCATGCACAGGCCATATACCATGCTCTCCAGATACACCGTGCGCATACCAATACGGAACAGCTCCGTCGAGCCCGAGGCGTTAAACAGCGGATTGACCAGCGCGATAATCAAAATCACCGGCAGCTGCCAGCGGAGTGCGCCCAACGTGCGGGCAGCCCCACGCGTCGCAAATCCATACGCCAGCCCGCCCGCAAGCGACAGCGCAATCAGTACCGGCTGCATCGAGAACATGGTGAGCCCCAGCGTCAGCACTATATAGAGCGCCGGCACAGCCGGATGCGACATCGAGAATGCCGCGACGGGCTCGCCGCCAAACTCCTCTCGTATGTTGTCCACGGGCACCCCCGTCCCCTCGCTCAAACGACAGCTCCGCAGCACCGCCAACGCCGCACGCAAGCAGCGCAAACGCCACGCCGGCGGCGCAAGCCTCAACCGCCGCAAACCAATCGCTACGCGCTCAACATATGCCTGCGGTATCATATTGCGCCGTGTATCGTTTCCAAACACACGTCTCTATAACGTAACAGGAGATCACATGGACGCAACCGCAATTATCCTCGCTGCCGGCGAGGGCACCCGCATGAAGTCGAACCACTGCAAGGTTTCGCACAAGATCCTGGGCAAGCCCATGGTCCAGTGGATCGTCGACGCCACCATCAAGGCCGGCTGCAGCCGCGTCGTGGTCGTCATCGGCAGCCACGCCGACGAGATGCGCGCCCTCATCGACGGTGCCTATGCCAACAGCGCTACCAAGGTCGAGTGCGTCGAGCAGACCGAGCGCCTGGGCACCGGCCACGCCGTGAAGGTCGCGCTCGAGGCCTGCGGCATCACCGAGGGCCCCGTCGTGGTGCTCAACGGCGACCTGCCGCTCATCACCGCCGACACCGTCGCCAAGTTCGCGCAAACCGTCGCCACCGGCGAGCTCGCCTGCACCGTCATGACCATGACCCCGCCCGACCCCTTCGGCTACGGACGTATCAAGCTGGGTGCCGACGGTCAGATCGAGCGCATCATCGAGCAGAAGGACTGCACGCCCGAGCAGGCCGCCACGCTGCTGGAGTGCAACGCCGGCTGCTACGCCTTTGACGGCGCGCAGCTCGCCGCCCACATTGATGAGATCGGCAACGACAACGCGCAGTCCGAGTACTATCTGCCCGACATGCTCGAGATCCTCAAAGGCCACGGCCAGGCAGTCTCCATCTTCCACTGCGACGACTACCGCGACGGCTTGGGCGTCAACAGCCGCATCCAGCTCGCGCAGCTCACCGCCATTGCGCGCGACCGCATCAACGAGCACTGGATGGCCGAGGGCGTCACGCTCATCGATCCCACGCAGGCCTGGATCGGCCCCGACGCCGTTATCGGCCGCGACACCGTCGTGTGGCCGCAGACGCACCTAATCGGCCACGTCACCGTGGGCGAGGAGTGCCAGCTCGGCCCCAACAGCCGCCTCACCGACACCACCGTCGGCAGCGGCTGCACCATCGATGAGACCATCGCCATCGAGGCCGTCATCGAGAACGGCGTCGACTGCGGCCCGCGCGCCTACCTGCGCCCGGGTACCCACATGCTCGACGGATCCAAGGCCGGCACGCACGTGGAGATCAAGAAGTCCACGATCGGCGAGGGCTCCAAGGTGCCGCACCTGTCCTACATCGGCGACACCACCATGGGCTCCGGCGTCAACGTGGGCGCAGGCTCCATCACCTGCAACTACGACGGCGTGCACAAGCACAAGACCGTCATCGGCAAGGACGCCTTCATCGGTTCCGACACCATGATGGTCGCGCCCGCCCAGATCGGCGACGGCGCGCTCGTGGCCGCCGGCTCCGTCATCACCGAGCCGGTCCCGGCCGACGCACTTGGCCTGGGTCGTGCCCGTCAGGTAAACATTGAGGGCTGGGCCGCCGATTATCGCCGCCGCCTGCACGAGGACGACGAGGCATAACGTTTTACCAAGCATCTAAGGAGCTGTTTCCATGGGGACGGCTCCTTTTTCTATGCTGACCTGCGCGACAGAATGAGTGGTCGGTTCGTGTCCGTTGACGGTAAAGACGTTATCAAGACTCGATTAACCCCGCCGCGCGGTTACAATGCAAAAAGGCATCTATATGGCATTCGATGTATAAAGGAGAAGGGTAATGCCGATTAATGATCCCGAGAAGTCGGAGAATATGCGCAAGTCCATCCGCGTGTATTCCGGTTCCTCCAACCGTCCCCTCGCTCAGAAGATCGCTGAGTACCTTGGGGTCGAGCTTTCGGGCCTTACGCTAAAGCAGTTCGCCAACGGTGAGATTTACGCCCGCTACGACGAGACCGTCCGCGGCGCCGACGTCTTCCTGATTCAGTCCGTGGCTGGCGGCAACGTCAACGACATGCTCATGGAGCTGCTCATCGCCACCGACGCTGCCAAGCGCGCATCCGCCCGCTCCATCACCGCCGTCATCACCCACTACGGCTATGCCCGCCAGGACCGCAAGGCCGGCCCGCGCGAGCCCATCACCGCCCGCCTCGTCGCCAACCTGCTCGAGCGCGCCGGCGTCAACCGCATCATCACCCTCGACCTGCACCAGGGCCAGATCCAGGGCTTCTTCGATATCCCGGTTAATCACCTGTCCGCACTGCCGCTGTTTGGCCAGTACTACAACGCAATGAACTTCGACACCGACAACCTGGTTGTCGTCTCCCCCGATGTGGGCCGTGCCAAAGCCGCCAAGAAGCTGTCCGACATGCTCGGCTGCGACCTGGCCATCGCCCACAAGGGTCGTCCGCGCCACAACGCCGCCGAGGTCATGGGCATCATCGGTGACATCAAGGGCAAGACCTGCATCATCAACGACGACATGATCGACACCGCTGGCACCCTGTGCGCCAACGTTAAGGAGCTCAAGGCTATGGGCGCTGGCGACATCTACGTCTGCGCCACCCACGGCATCTTCTCCGGTCCGGCCATCGAGCGTCTGAACGACGCCCCGATCGTCGAGTGCCTCGTCACCGACGCCATTCCCGTCGAGGTCGGCGGCAAGATCAAGACCATCTCGGTCGCCGAGGAGTTCGCTCAGGCCATCTCCGCCGTTTACCACGAGGAGCCCGTCTCCACGCTCGTCGGCGGCGACTTCGCGCTGTAATCCAGTGTGCAGCGCATCATCTTTGGTGTTTTTAAAGGGTCGGAGGCTCGCTTCCGACCCTTTTTCTACCCCTCGACAACCTGCCATGGACAGTTAGTTCAGATTTGTATTAATTTAGGCATTCGTTTGGGCCATTTAATACGTCGAAAGCGCTCTTGCCAGCATAATTCCGCTCGATCCCTCCGCCTATGGATCTCTTCACCATGCCGTTGGCCCCATTTTGCCCACCGATTCCTTCAACAACGGCAATACACCTCGGTCGCCTTATACAAATCTGAACTAACTGCCCAACACCCACCCCAGTAGATGCCTCCAAGGCCAGCCCATCGCTCCATTCTCCACTTTTTCAAGGCATTCCGCATGATCACGCTACCGCCCGCGGCGCGCGACACCCCTTTGAGCGAAAAGAACGATACTGCAGCATCATTTCGCCAACGGATTAGTACCTTATAGCTATGACGACCGTGATTTCACATCTCTCCGCCCTCCGCGCAATTCGCCGCGCTCGACGGGCGTACTCCGCGCTTCCCTGGGACGCCATCGATGACGAGCATCAGACACAAGCCCTCGAAGGTTGCGTCCCCAACAAGGACGCCATAGACTTTGCGACCCTTGCAATACTTGACGCCTGGAGCGAAGACGACTCCGAGTGTCTAGATCTCTTTGTTGCGGGCGGCAACAACAGACGACCCGACGGACGGCTCCTCCAGCACACCATCACCGCCCCTCTTCCCCAAGGTGCAATCATGCACATCGAAGCCGACATCTACGCAACGTCTCCCGCCATGACGGCCATGCTTTGTTCCAAAAATGAATCAGTTGCCAAGACCTTGATGCTTCTCATGGAGCTGCTCGGAACCTACTCGCTTCCGCCCGAGGCAACTTACCCCATCGCCTACGACGACACGTGGCCCAAGGCCAACAGCTTCGAAGCGATGGACGACCTCGATTGCCAGGGCGACCAACCGACACCCGAAAAGCAAGCCGAAACCCGCTACGAACAGGCACACTACAAATGCGAACCCGCCACAACCATCGAAGAGCTCGAGGCGGTCGCACGGTTTGCCAAAAGCAGTTCCTGCGCCCCGTTTCGCACGGCTGTCAAACTCGCCCGGGCCGGATCCGCATCCCCAGCGGAATCATTGATGTTCGCTGTCCTGGGCGCACCCATGCGCTTTGGCGGATTCGGGTGTTGCAGCTTGCCCATGGGAGGCCTGTTGCTCAACTATCGTGTCGATTTCGACACCCTTGCGGTCAACATGTCCTCGGGCATCCCCTACGCCATCTGCGACTTATATTGCCCGGCCGCCGGAGTCGACAACGAATACAACGGAATTGGACATGAGCTTCAAAACGCCCGCATCCACGATGGCAATCGCAACAATGGCCTTAAGGCCATGGGTATCCATGTCCTGGTTATCAATCGCGACCAAATGAAGGACCTTGTTGCACTCGAAGCCTTCGCCCAAACGATGCATCGACTTGCGGGGGTTCGATTCCGATATCGCATCAAGGGCTATCGCAAGCGTCAGGCCGCCTGGCTCAACGCCCTGCGGGCCGGAATCGGCCTCGCGCCGGTCTAAAAGACTTTTACCCAGTGTCACCAAGCATGGCCGGACAGTTAATTCAGATTTGTATAAACAGACGGCTAATATCGAGATGGTTTGCCGCCATCCCGGCGCCAATCACCTCATTTGAAGACTCGAAAGATCTGAAATAGCGCAAAATGTGCTCCCCAAAGCGCCGTGACAGTTCCGCGGCCCTATTTTTGGCAGTCAAAGACCTCTTGGTTTATACAAATCTGAACTAACTGTCCAGCCTGGCTTCTGACGACTGTCCAAACGCCCTCATGCAGCCTCAATCACCCTCCATTTGACAGCAGCAACGGGGTCGCTCACCATAGCAGGCGACAAATCGACGAAAGGAAGCACATGGCAGCTGCACAGCCGCTTAAGATTCGCATGGTTGCCGGACTTGGCAACCCTGGCGATGAGTATGCCGAGACCCGCCACAACGCCGGTTTTAAGGCGATCGACGAGCTGGCCCGTCAGGCCGGCGTCACGTACTGGAAAAACCAAGCAGGCGCCGAGGTCGCGCTCATCAACATCAACGATGCCGAGGAAGAGAACGGCAAGCGCCAGATTGTACTGGTCAAGCCGCAGTCGTACATGAACACCTCGGGCGGGCCCATCTCCAAGCTCTGCCGCGAGTACAAGATCAAGGCCGAGGAGCTGCTCGTCATCCACGACGAGCTCGATATTCCCGCCGGCGACGTGCGTGTTAAGGTGGGCGGAGGCCATGCCGGTCACAACGGCCTGCGCTCCATCATCGACAAGATGGGCAGCCGCGACTTTAGCCGTATCCGCACCGGCATCGGCAACCCTCCCGGCAAGATGGCCGTGGCAGACTACGTGCTCAAGCAGCTGCGCGCCCGCGAAGCCGAGGATTTCCAGGACACCTGCGCCCGCGCCGCAGATGCCGCCGGTCTGGCCATCGTCCACGGCGTAATCTACGCCCGCGATCACGTAAACGGCGCCGCTTCCGCCAACGGCAAGCACTAAAACCTACCATTTAGAGATGTTTATTTTGGCAGGTTTCATCTGCGGAAACGCCGCGGCGGCTGCGTCGCAATAAACCCTGTGCCGCTATACATATGCAACGCTCCAAAGGGGGCCGGCCTCACCGAAGCGCGAGGCCGGCCCCCTTTGCCGTTTTGCCTGATAAAACCTGCCAAAATAAACCTCTCCCCCTTTGGCAGGTCGAAGTGGATAAACCCTGCTCCCAACCGCCGAAGACACACGTAAGTGACATGTCCATGAGGGTATAATTTGCACCGTATGTCTGCACAACGCCTGTGCGCGTACGGTTTTATTCGGGCTACCGTCCATTTCCGTGGAGGCACGGTTCGGCGGCCCTAACAAGAGAGGGGTTCTATGTATAAGATCCTGGAGAAGACGCAGTTCTCGGAGAAGGTGTTCAAGTTCCGCATCGAGGCGCCTGCAATCGCCAAGCATGCGCACGCTGGACAGTTCCTCATGGTTCGCGCCAACGAGACGGGCGAGCGTGTCCCGTTTACCCTGGCCGGCTGGAACGGTGACGAGGGCTGGGTCGAGTTCATCTTCATGGTGATCGGCAAGACCACCGAGATGCTTTCCACCTACGAGGCCGGCGAGTCGCTGCGCGACGTCGTGGGCCCGCTGGGCGTTCCCACCGAGATGGCCGAGGGCCCCTGCGCTGTCATTGGCGGCGGCGTCGGCCTGGCAATTGCCTTCCCGGTCGCCAAGCACCTGGTCGAGACCGGTCACGAAGTTCACGCCATCATGGGCGCCCGCACCAAGGACCTCCTGCTCATGGAGGACCAGTTCCGCGAGCTCCTCGACGAGGACCACATCCACATCACCACTGACGACGGCTCCTACGGCGAGCAGGGCGTTGTCACCGCTCCGCTGGAGCGCCTGCTGCAGGACAAGGCCGTGAGCCAGGTCTTCTGCGTCGGCCCCGTTCCGATGATGAAGTTCTCGACCCTCACCGCCCAGAAGTACGACACCCCCATCACCGCGTCCCTCAACCCCATCATGGTTGACGGCACCGGCATGTGCGGCTGCTGCCGCGTCGAGGTGGGCGGCGTAACCAAGTTCGCTTGCGTCGACGGCCCCGACTTCGATGCCACCCTGGTCGACTGGGATGACCTTCGTGCCCGCCAGGCCGCTTACCGTTCCGAAGAGGGCGAGTCCCTCAAGGCCTATGAGGAAAAGAGCTGCGCATGCCACTAGTTAACGGTCGTTTCGTTGCCGATATGAAGTCGCCCCGCACCCCCGATAACGAGGAGCCGGCTGCCGAGCGCGCCTGCGACTTCCGCCCCGTCGACAAGGGCTTCACCGAGGAGATGGCGCTGGCCGAGGCCGAGCGCTGCCTCAACTGCAAGAAGCCGTTCTGTGTTGAGGGCTGCCCCGTCAACATCAACATCCCCCGCTTTATCGAGCAGATCCGCGAGAAGGACTTCGGCGGCGCTCTCGATACCATCCGCGAGGACTCCATGCTTCCCGCCATCTGCGGCCGTGTCTGCCCGCAGGAGAACCAGTGCGAGGGCAAGTGCATCCGTGGTAAGAAATCCGAGCCCGTGGCCATCGGCCAGCTCGAGCGCTTCCTGGGTGACCGCCCCGAGCTCGCCTCCACGCCCAAGATGGCCCCCAAGAACGGCAAGAAGGTCGCCGTCGTCGGCTCTGGCCCGTCCGGCATCACCTGCGCCGGCGAGCTCGCCCGCAACGGCTTTGACGTCACCGTCTTTGAGGCCTTCTTCACCGGCGGCGGCGTGCTGGTCTACGGCATCCCCGAGTTCCGTCTGCCCAAGGCAGTCGTCAAGCGCGAGATCGACGGCCTGGAGGACATGGGCGTCAAGTTTGAGTACAACTCCGTCGTGGGCAACATGGCCACGGCCGAGGAGCTGTTCGAGCAGGGCTTCGACGCCATCTACGTGGCGACCGGCGCTGGCCTGCCCAAGTTCCTCAACGTCCCCGGCGAGAACCTGCCCAACGTCTTCTTCGCGAACGAGTACCTCACCCGCGTGAACCTGATGAAGGCCAACAAGTTCCCCGAGTACGACACCCCCACCAAGCACGGCAAGAACGTCGTCGTCTTTGGTGGCGGCAACGTGGCTATGGACGCCGTCCGTACCGCCAAGCGCCTGGGCGCCGAGCACGCCATCATCGCCTATCGTCGTACCGAGGACGAGATGCCCTGCCGTCGCGCCGAGCTGCACCATGCCAAGGCCGAGGGCGTCGAGGTTCTGCCGCTCGTTTCCCCGCTCGAGTTTGTCGCTGGCGAGGACGGCTCCGTGTGCGCCGTCAAGGTCCAGAAGATGGAGCTCGGCGAGCCCGACGAGTCCGGCCGTCGTCGCCCGGTGCCCATCGAGGGCGCCATCGAGGAGATTCCCTGCGACGTCGCAATCTCGGCTATCGGTACCAACGCCAACCCCTTCGCAAAGAAGATCGGCGGCAAGATGGAGCTCAACAAGTGGGGCTACATCATCGCCGACGAGGAGACCGGCCAGACCACCGATCCCCGCATCTGGGCCGGCGGCGACATCGTCACCGGTGCCGCTACGGTCATTCTGGCGATGGGCGCCGGCAAGAAGGCCGCCGCTTCCATCACCAAGAGCCTGCTGGGCGAGTAATCACCCTCAACGCTAGCCATCAAACGGCAAAGTCCCCGTCGAGCACACGCCCGGCGGGGACTTTTTCTATGCCGATCGCCCGACCACCACGATGGGGACAGGCACCTTTGTGGTGGTTTTGGTCAGCTAGCCTTCGAGCTGTGCCACCTTGTAGCGGTAGGCAGCGGCGATAACGTCTTTACAACCCTCGCGGCCCAGCTTGGCGCGGTTGACGACGATGTCCTTGACGCTCGTCATCTTCCACTTACCGGCACTGTAGCGCTTATAGAACGCCTCGCGCGCCTTCTGCTGCTGTTTAACCAACTTGGCGCCCTTCTTTTTGTTGAGGCCGCGCTTTTTGCGCACGATCTCGACGCGGTCCTCAAAGGGAGCGGTCACCAACACGGCAATGTGGTTGGGGTTGTTACGCAACAGGTAATCGGACAGACGACCTTCGATAATGCAGCTCTCGGTCTCGCCCAGATCCAAAATCACCTGGCTCATCTTTTGGAACAACTTATCCGAGTACGAACGCGCATCGTAGCGGTCGGGCAGAAACGCCATGTTCTCCACGGCCAGACGCTCATCATAGGCGGCCATCTTATCGAGCGACTCGCCCGCGCGCAGCGACGCACGTACCAGCAGCTCGTTATCGTACAGCGGAATCCCCAACTCGTCGGCAAGCATGCGGCCAATCTCGTGGCCCTCGGCGCCAAAGTCGCGCGCGATGGTAATGACCACAGGATTCTTCTTATTCTCCAGATCGCTCATCGCGATTCCTTTCTCTATGTGACAAAGGGGCTGTCCCTTTGCCACATTCTACGCTGCCACCATTCGCCTCTGATATGCGCGGACCAGCAGCGAGATACCAAAGTTGAGTACAAAGTACATCGCAAACACCAGGCCGTAGAGCATAAGCACCTGCGACAGGTCGATCGCGTGGGCCATCACGACGTTTGCCGTGTACATGAGCTCGGCCACGTTAATGCCCGAAAGATACGAGCTGTCCTTGATGACGGTCGTGCACTGGCTAAACAGCGCCGGAATGATCGTCTTAAACGTCTGCGGCAGAATGATGTAGCGCATGGTGGCAAAGAAGCCGAAGCCCTGGCTCTGCGCTGCCTCAAACTGGCCGCGCGGAATCGAGTTGAGGCCGCCGCGCACAATCTCGGCCATAACAGCGCTGGTAAACAGCGTAAAGGCGATGGTCGAAATCACAATGTCCAAACCCTGCACCGTAAAGTAGATAAACAGGATCCACAGCAGGTTTGGCGTGCAGCGGAACAACTCGATATAGGCGCTCACCAAAATACGGAACGGGCGGGGCGCGTAGCTTTTAACGAGCGCCAGCACCGTGCCAAAGATGAGCGAGAAAAAGATCGACAGCGCCGAGATCTCGATCGTCTTAACAAAGCCGCCCCAAATGTAGAGCAGGTTGGTCGCGTTGAAGATTTCCATGCGCTAGGCCTCCTCTACGTTGTCGAGCCCCAGCTCGGCCAGGCTCACGCCGCGCGGACGCTCCTTGGAGCGGCGCTCGAGCCACTGCACCAGCATGGCGAGCGGAAAGCAGATGATAAAGTACATAAGGCAGCAGACGATGTATCCCTGCAGGTAACCGTACAGACTCACAAAGTTGTCGGAACGGTACATAAGGTCGCCGCCGGCCACAAGTGCCAGCACCGACGTGTTCTTGACCAGGTTGAGCGCCTGGTTACACAGCGGCGGCAGAATGATCTTGAATGTCTGGGGCAGCACGATGTACCAATACGCCTGCGCACGGGTGAAGCCCTGGCTCTGGGCCGCTTCCATCTGACCGCGCGGAACCGCCTCGATACCAGTGCGGATGACCTCCGAAATGTAGGCCGCGTGATACAGGCCCACACCCAAGAAGCCCAGCACGAACGGCGCGATGCGCACCGGCTGGTCGGCACCGGTTATGGCCTGCAAAAACTGCGGACCGGCCATGTACATAAAGAGCACCTGCACGGGCAACGGGGTGTTCTGGTAAAACTCCACGTACACGCGGCTTATGGCGCGCAGCACGCGTGAACGAGTGGTTGAGAACACGCCCAGCAGCGTGCCCAGCACCAGCGACAGCAGCAGACCGGCAACGACCACCTGTAGCGTCACACCAAAGCCCTCCCAGAAGGGCCCCATGTTTTGAAATGTCGTCGACCAACGGTCGGCGTCAAATAATCCTTCGAGCATTCGATTCCTTCCTTGGACGATGCGCCTATACAAGACCCCAGGTCTTGACCTCTTGGTCGAGCCAACCGTCGGCCAGGCGATCGCAAATCACCTGATCGACCACGGCCGAAAGGTCGCAGCCCTTCTTGGTCGCCACGCCGTAGCCCTGCTCGCCAAACTTGACCTCGGGCTGCAGCAGCTCAACGGTCTCGTTCATGTAACCGGCCAGCGTGGAGCGGTCCATGGCAAAGACATCGATATTGCCGGCGTCGAGCGAACTCTTGATGATGGGGTAGCCGCTAAAGGCCCTAAACTCGGGCTTGCAGCTAAAGCCGTTGTCCTTGATCATCTGCTCGATCAGGCCCTGCGTGGTAGCACCCTGGCTCACGCCGATGACCTTGCCGTCCAGGTCCTCAATCGAGGTAAAGCCCGAACGCTTCTTGACCATGAGTCCCACGTAGTCGGTGCGGTACGGCGTCGAGAAATCCCAGCTCTTCTTGCGCTCGTCGGTGATGGTGTAGGTCGCCGCGACCACGTCAAGCTGGCCGTTATCGATCAGCGGGCCGCGCGTCTTGGGCGTTACATCGGTAAACTCGACAAGCTCCTGGGCGCGGGCCTCCTTGTAACTCACGCCAAAGACGGCAGCAGCGATCTGGTAGCACAAATCAACTTCCATGCCCTCAAAGCGGCCCTTGGCGGTGTCGTAATAGCCATAGCCGGGAACGTCCTTCTTAACGCCGGCATTCAGATGGCCACGCGACTTGATGGCCGCAAGCTTGGACCCCTTGTCGGAGCCCTCGCTGCTGGTGGAGTTGCCGCAACCGGCAAGCGCGGTCCCCGTCAGCGCAAGCATGCCGGCGCCCGCCAGCTGCAAAAAGTGACGGCGCGACACGGCCGCCCTCGTCATATCCGTCATGTCCATCACCGCACCTAGTGCAGAATCTTGGACAGGAACTCGCGGCAGCGCGGGTTCTCGGGGTTATCGAAGAAGTGCTCGGGCGTGCCCTCCTCCAGGATGCGGCCGTCCTCCATAAAGATGACGCGGTCGGCCACCTGGCGCGCAAAGCCCATCTCGTGCGTCACGCAGATCATGGTGATGTCCTCCTGCGCGAGCTCAATCATAACGTCCAAGACTTCCTGGACCATCTCGGGGTCGAGCGCCGAGGTCGGCTCGTCAAACAGGATGATGGGCTGCTTGGTGCACAGGGCACGGGCGATGGCGATGCGCTGCTGCTGACCGCCCGAGAGATTCTGCGGATACTCGCCGGCCTTATGCGCCATGCCGACGCGCTTGAGCGCGGCAATGGCGATCTCGGTCGCCTCCTCCTTGCTCTTCTTTTGCAGCTTGATGGGTGCGAGCGTCAGGTTGCCCAGCACCGTCATGTTGGGATACAGGTTGAACTGCTGAAACACCATGGAGCTGTACTTGCGAGCCATCTCCAGGTGATTCTTTTTGGTGAGCGGCGTACCGTCGATGACGACCTCGCCCGACGTGGGCTCCTCCAGATAATCGACGCAACGGATGAGCGTCGACTTACCCGAGCCGGAAGGCCCGATCATTACGAGCTTCTCGCCGCGCTTGACGGTGAGATTGATATCTTTGAGCACATGCAGGTCGCCAAAGTACTTGTTGAGATGCTTGATCTCGATCATGTCTGCCATGAATGTCCCTTCCCTGCGTTTACACGAGTTGAACTATTGTACGGAAAGAACCGCGTTTCCGCAGCCCACACTACATTCCCGTAAAGAACCCGCAACCTTTAACCCACTCATTGGGGACAGACTTAAATGAGTGCCTGCTCATTGGGCACTCATTTAAGTCTGTCCCCAATGAGCACCCAATGACCAGCCAGGGGAGGCGCCCTTCATCGGCCAACAAAAAAGGGCGCGACCGCAATGGTCACGCCCCTCAGCATCGGCTATGTGTCGGCCAGCCCTTAAGCCAGCTTTGCGCCGACGATCTTTGCCGCGGCCGGCTTATCGAAGTTGCCGCCGGTGGCCTTGCCGAGTGCACCCATAACCTGGCCCATCTGCTTCTTGGACGTGGCGCCCAGCTCGGCGATGACCTGCTCGATCAGGGCCTCGAGCTCCTCGCCCGAAACCTGCGCGGGCAGCAGGCTTTCCAGAATCTTGACCTGCTCGGTCAGGTTGTCGGTACGCTCCTGGTCGGTGCCGGCCTTGATGGACATCTCCAGCGTCTCGCTCGTCTGCTTAATCAGACGCTTGATCATGCTGTTGACGTCTTCCTCGGTCACATCGCGGCGCTCGTTAACCTCGATATTCTTCACCTCGGCCTTAACCTGGCGAATGATGGACAGGCGAACCTTGTCCTTGGCCTTCATGGCCGCAATCATTTCCTTCTGCAGCTCTTCGTTGGTCATCTGCAAATCCTCCTCAATAGCGTGGGCGGCACTCGCGCGAGCACCGCCCCATGATTACTCAGTCGTCGACGAATCGTCGGTCGAACTCTTGGTGACGCCCTTCAGGCTGACGTTGTATGGCACGTCTTTGGGCATGGGATTAACGGTGATGTCGGCATCCTTCTTGTACTGCTCCAGCCACTCGCTGTACGCGGTGCTGGCCGCCTGCGTCTTCACCACGTTGGAGACGTACTTCTTGATGGCCTTGGGCACCTGGTTGATGTCATCAACCTGATTATCGACATGGAAGTAGTCGGTGCACTTGATGACGTGGTAGCCGTACGTCGACTCGACCACGTCGCTCACATCGCCCTTGTTGAGTCCCTCGAGCGCCGTCTGGTAGCTGTCGACGAAGGTAGTGAGCTTATCCCAACCCACATCGCCCTTCTTCTCCTTGGAGCCGGTGTCGTCGGAATACTGCTCCACGGCGTCCTCAAAGCTCAGCTCACCGGAGTTGATCTTGTCCAGGCACTCCTGCGCCTTGGCCTTGGCGGCAGCCTTGTCCTCGTCGGAGGCGTCGGAATCAACCTTGATCAGAATGTTCGACGAGCGGCGGGCGTCGTTGTAGCTGGACAGGTTTTCGTTGATGTAATCGACGATCTCGCTGTCCTTGGGCTTGCTCGTGGGCGCGACGGCATCCTTGAGTTTCTGCTGCGCCAGGCTCTCCTTGAGCGAATCCTTGTAGGTGTCCTCGGTATAACCGTAGGTCTTGAGGGTCTTCTTAAAGGCCTTGGCACCGCCCGCGCTCTTGCACGCGTCCTTCCAAGCCTTCTCGACCTCCTCGTCCGACACCGTAACGCCGTTTTCCTTCTGTGCCTGTTGAAGCAGAATCTGCTGCGTGTAGGAGTCGATGAGTTGCTTGCGGTACTTCTTGGGCGTGAGGTCGTTGTCGACCAGATACTGCGCCCAGTCCTTGTCCTTGGTGTAGCCGTAGGACGTGCGCATGCTCATGATCTGCTTGGTCACGGTGTCCTCGGTGAGGTTGGTGCCGTTGATAGTGGCAGCCACACCGCCGGTAAGCTTGTAGCCCGAGGTATCCTCTGCCTGCGACATAAGGCCGGAGCACGCCATGGCCGAGACGGAAAGCAGCATCGCCAGCACGCCGATGACCACCAGGACAATCTTGACGGTCTTAGACACGTACGTCTTGCGCTGCTTCTTGCGAGAGCTGGAGGCAGCGCGGGCCTGCTGCTCGGGCGTCGGCATGGCCTCGGAGTTCTTTTTCTTATTTGCCATAGTTGGCCTTTCGCATAACGAATCGAACAAACGCCATTGTGTCACAACGCAGCCCCCGCGGCACGCTTGGTGCATTGGGGACAGGTTAATCTGCACCATTTTGGTGCAAAGGGGACAGCTCTGGCAGCCGGCAGTTAGGGACAGTCCCCAAGTGCCGACTCAGCCCCACCTTAGAAGTGGCGGCGGATGGCGTCGACCATGCCCTGGGGCGTGGTCTGGCCGAGCACGTCGGCTGCGGCATCGGCGTCCATAAAGATATTCATGAGCGCCTGCAGGGCCTCGACCTGGCCGCCCGGCTCGGCGATGCCCAGATTGATGACGATCTGCGCCGGCACCGGAGCGCCCATGCCAGCCATAGCGTTAAATGTCACGGGCGCGGCGGGCTTCACCACCGCGATATAGGGCTTGGCCACAAACCCCGGATCGGTATGCGGAATGGCAATGTTTGCCGCCGGCATGGCAAGACCCGTGGGATAGGCATCCTCGCGCGTGCGAACGGCGTCGAGCCAACCGGACGCAATGTAGCCACGTGGTGCAAGCTCGCCCTCGAGCCCCGCAAACACCTCATCCGGCGTTGCACACTCCCAATCAAAAAACACCAACTCAGGCGTAAACAGCGCTTCGTTATCCGCCATGCGCTCACCTCTCTCACCTAGCCATCGGGGACGTTCTTAAATGACTAGTCGTTAAAGAACGTCGCAGGTGACTACCCAAAACAAAAGGTGGCCACGCGCGCCTTGGCGCCAATGACCACCCTGACTACTCGGCTAAATTGTACTGTGCGCCGCTAGCCGCGAGGCGCGTCAATTGCGACCTTGCCGCTCTCCAGCACGTGGACGCGGCCGTCGGCGAGCATTTGCACGACCTCGGGATACAGCACGTGCTCAATCGCGTGGATGTGCTCCTCGAGCGTGTCGACATCCCAACCTTCCTCGACAGCCAGCGCGCGCTGGGCGATGATGGGGCCGTTGTCGTAGATCTCGTTGGCAAAGTGCACGGTCACGCCGGTCACCTTGACACCGCGCGCAAAGGCATCGTCAATCGCATGCGCACCGGTAAAGCTCGGCAGCAGTGCCGGATGCAAGTTGACCACGCGGTTGGGAAACGCCGCCAGCAGCGGCGTGTGCACCATGCGCATGTAACCGGCCATGACCACATATTCGCAGCCGCGCTCGAGCAGCTCGTGCGCGATGATCTCGTCGGCGGCGATGGGGTCGGCATAGACATCCTTGGACAGCGTAAGCGTCTGGATGCCCGCGCGCTCAGCGCGCTGCAAACCCTTAGCCGAAGGACGGCTCGACACCACAAGCTCAATCGAAGCGTTGAGTTTGCCGGCGGCGATCAGATCGATCAGCGCCTGCAGGTTGGTACCCGAACCGCTGATGAGCACACCGATCTTGAGCGGCTCGGCCGTATCGGTGCCGGTCGGACGGGTATAGGGCACAAAATCCAGGCCCTCGGCAGCAGTCATCTGCTCGTTAGCGCTCATCGGAGTACACGACCTTACCGGAACCCTCGACGCACTTGCCCACGCGGAACGGCTTCTCGCCCAGCGCGACCAGGGCCTCGGTCACCGCGGCCTCGTCCTCGGGGGCGACGATCAGGCACAGGCCAACGCCCATGTTGAAGGTCTTGCATGCCTCATTGGGCGCGAGCTCGGCCTGGCGCGACACGTAGGTGATGACGGGCGGAACGTCCCAACCCATCTCGGCACCGTTGCGGGTGACCACGGCGTCGACGTCGTCGGCGAGCGCGCGGTTGAGGTTCTCGGTGATGCCGCCACCGGTGATGTGGGCGATGGCGTGCACGTTGGCGCCGCCGCGCAGCAGCTCCAGAATCGGCTTGACGTAGATGCGCGTGGGAGCCAGCAGGGCGTCTGCCAGCGATGCACCGCCGAGCTCCTCGAGCGGGCGGCTCAGCTCCTCGGCCTTAGCGGCGGCCTCGGGCGT
>CABUZI010000016.1 GCA_902496005.1 uncultured Collinsella sp. | reverse complement strand
CGGTTCTTCCGTCCAGATCGGTACGTTTACGCTCATCTACCACGAGAGCACGCCGGAGCGCATCGAAACCGGTGAGTAGGGCATGGCCAAACGCAACTATCTGAGTATCGGCCAAGTCGTCAACCTACTTCGAGGCGCATACCCCGATCTTTCGAACTCAAAAATTAGATTTCTAGAGGATGAGGGGCTCATTACCCCTCATCGTACGCCTAAGGGATACCGTCAGTACTCCAAGGAGGACGTTGATCGCCTGGAGGTCATTCTGCACCTGCAGAAGACCCGCTATATGCCACTCAACGTGATTAAGCAGCGCTTGGAAAACGCCACGGACCTGTCAACGCTCGCTTACGAGGTGGGCTTGCTGTCCGATGTTCCGCTCAAGACGGAGCCCAAGGAGACTAAGCAAAAGCTGCATCCTATCGAGACCATTCCCGATATGCTGGGCGTCGAGATTTCGTTTATCCGCTCGCTCGCCGAGAACGACCTCATTCGCATCATCAAGAGTCCGCAAAATCGTGAGCTCGTCGATGGTCGCGATTTCCCGATCATCCGCTACTGCTCCGAGCTGTCACGCTTCCATATCGAGCCGCGCAACCTGCGTCAGTACGTGTCTTCCGCCAACC
The DNA here is from genome assembly GCA_902496005.1 of uncultured Collinsella sp. Taxonomy (GTDB): domain Bacteria; phylum Actinomycetota; class Coriobacteriia; order Coriobacteriales; family Coriobacteriaceae; genus Collinsella. Next base: position 22,691 of record CABUZI010000016.1, on the reverse strand, counting down.
GCGAGTCCTCGATGTTTGAGCAGGTGCTCGTGAGCATGCTCGGCATGGACACCTCCGATGACGAGCGCGACGCCAAGCTCGAGCGTGCGTTTAAGAAGCTTCACGACCTGACGGAGGGCGTGCACACCGCGCTGCTCAAGAACCGCGTTTTTGAGTCGCTCAACGCCGTGGTCGAGGACGCCGACATCGATGCACTCGATGAGGAAATCACTCGCTCCGAGTCAACCAAGGCCAAAAACGAAGAGATAGGCGCGCCGGCTTCGCACGAGGATTCCCTCGTAAAGCCGCTCAAGGTCGTCACCCCTTCGCAATCCGGCACCGCCACCGCGGGCAAATAACAGCTGCCGCTTATCCGGCAACCCATTGAAAGGTCATGCAATGTACGACTTCGAATCTCAAATCGTCGACATCCCCGACTATCCCGAGCCCGGAGTCATCTTTAAAGACATCACGCCGCTCTTTGGCAATCCCGAGGCGCTCAAAGCCATGACCGATGCCCTCGCCGAGCACTTTGCCGGCATGGGAATCACCAAGGTCGTGGGTCCCGAGGCTCGCGGCTTTATGGTTGGCGTACCGGTGGCTGTAGCCCTTGGCGCCGGCTTTGTTCCCGCACGTAAACCTGGCAAGCTACCGCGCGAGACCGTAAGTCAGAGCTACGAGCTCGAGTACGGCACCGATTCAATTGAGATCCATGCCGACGCTATCAGCTCTAAAGATACCGTGTTGATTCTGGACGACTTGGTCGCGACGGGCGGAACCGTCGAGGCAACAGGTAAACTGGTGCGAGATATGGGCGCAAAGCTTGTCGGTTACGGTTGTATCCTTGAGCTTGCGTTTCTCAACCCGCGCGAGAAGCTCACACCGTCTAATGACGATGTGGAGCTCTTTAGCCTGGTGACGGTGGACTAGCCGTTACCCTTAGTTACTGGAAAGGAAGCTACATGCGCACAGCAAACACGCACAAAAACATGGCACGCTGCGCTGCTACGGCAACCCTCGCTTGTGTTTTGGGCTTGGGCCTCGCGGCTCCTGCCTACGCCGATACCGCATCCGACCTTGCCGCTGCTCGTACGAAGCTCGAGCAGATCGGTACCCAAACTCAGCAGATTTACGATGAGCTCGCCACGCAGACGCAGGCGCTCGATCAGACTGCTGGCGAGATCACGCAAAAGCAGCAGGAGATCGCCGATGGTCAGGCCAAGCTCTCGACCTATGTCGCCGGCGAGTACAAAACCGGCGGTCTGAGCCTGCTTCAGGTTCTGACGGGCGTCGATGACCTGAGCGATATGCTCAACCGTCTGTTCTACTACGGCAAAGTTTCCGATAAGCAGGCTCAGACCATTCAAGAGGTCAAGGAGCTCAAACAGCAGCTCACCGATAAGCAGGCCGAGCAGGAAAAGAACGTCGCCACCACGCAAAAGAAGGTCGACGAGCTTAACGCCCAGCAGGCTGAAGCACAGAACGTCGTAAACTCTCTGGATTCACAGCTGCAGGCTGAGCTTGCCGCTGAGGCCGAGGCCAACGCCGCGCTGCAGGCCGGCATCAACGCCAGTACCGCCGAGAAGGCCACGGTGAGCAACGAGACTGCCGGTGCGACCGAGAACACCAACAACGGTGGCCAGACCAGCAATAACAACAACCAGGGCGGCAACACTCCGGCTCCTACGCCTGCACCTGCTCCGACACCGCAGCCCTCCACGCCTGCCCCGGCTCCGACGCCTTCTGCTACGAGCCAGTCCGTCGATGGCGGTTCTGTTGTCTCGCGTGCATACAGCAAGCTTGGTTGCGCCTATTCCTGGGGCGGAATTGGCCCGAACAGTTTCGACTGCTCTGGTTTTGTTAGCTATTGCCTCACTGGTCGCTATTGCCGCCTGGGCACCACGGGCACCTTTATGGGCTGGACGCGTGTGTCCGATCCGCAGCCCGGTGACGTTGTGGTCAACTCGTACCACACCGGCATTTACATCGGTGGTGGTCAGATGATTCATGCTTCCGACTACAACACGGGTGTTATCATCAGCTCCGTTGCCGCCGGCATGAACAACAACTACATTTTCGTGCGCTACTAAGTATTCAGATAAAGCAAACGGATATGGACCTCGTGGCTTTGAGTCATGGGGTCCATTCTTTTGCCTTTAGTGCAGTCCGCTATCTAGTTTTGAATACTAGATAGCGGCCCAATCGGTCTGCAAGATGGCTATAATTGAATGGGAACGATTAGAAAGGACCCTCTATGAGCTGGGCACTTATCTCCGATTCAAGCTGCAACCTCCGCGATTGGCAACCGATCGCACCCCATACCACCTTTGCATTTGCTCCCCTCAAAATTCGAGTGGGGGAGCGTGAATTCGTCGATGACCTTTCGCTCGATGTTCATGAGCTCAACTGCGCTGTTCAGGCGGAGACGAATGCCTCTTCGAGCGCTTGTCCCAGCGTGGGGGAGTGGGCCGAGCTCTTCAAATTGGCAGACAAGACCATCTGCATGCCGATCTCTGAGGGCGTGTCGGGCAGCTACAACGCGGCAGCCACGGCTCGCGATATGGTTCTTGCCGAGGAGCCCGACCGACAGATTCATCTAGTCAATTCACGCGCAGCTGGCGGCAAAATGGACCTCATTTTCTTGCTGTTCGACCGCTATCTTGCAAGCAATCCGAATGTCTCATTCGAGGATGCTTGCGCATACTTCGATAGCCTTGAACAGAACAGCAAAATCCTCTTCAGTTTGTGCAATTACGAAAACCTCGCCAAAGCCGGACGTATCCCTAAGGCAGCCGGCGTCATTGCCAACAAGCTCAATATCCGCATTTTGGGCACGGCGAGTGAGGCCGGTAAAATCGAACTCGTCGGGCACACGCGTGGCGAAAAGAAGATGCTCAACAAGATCATCGACACTATGGAAGCCGAGGGCTTTACGGGCGGTGAGGTCATCATCGATCACGTTGAGAACGAAGCTGGAGCCCAGGCGCTTACTGATCGCATAGTCGAACATTGGCCCTGCTCCAAGACCATCATCATGCCCTGCAACGGCCTGGATTCCTATTACGCCGAGATGCACGGCCTGATCATCGGCTACGGCATGGGCGTAGCTTCGGGCAAATAAAGTCCAACCAAGCAAAAAAACGGGCGGGACAAAGCGACAGATGGCTCTTTGTCCCGCCCGTTTTATACGTCGGCTAGCTATTAAACCCGTTGAACTTGAGATAGCTCATCAAGTAAGCCTTCGAAACAAAGGATGAAACCGCGCTGCGCACAAGCAGCGACTCACGCGTTACCTGATGCGCCGTATCGGGAACCGGCGTCTGCTCGACGGAAAACGCCGAACGAATCGATGCCTCGAGCTGATCGACCACATAATCAAAGGCCGTCGGGGCATCGTAGCTCAAACGCTGAATGTTAAAGAGTGCCTGCACCGCAGCAATAGGTAGCACCTGCTTAAAGATGCAGATAGCGATCAGGCGGGCAATCTGCTCGCGGCCATATTGCTTTTTGACCGGAGCAGGCACCAGGCCGACCTTCACGTAGTTATTGATCATCGATGGCGTAATGACAGGCTGCTCAACGCAAATGGACAGCGGCTCCATCCACAGCGCAACATACTCAATAACCTGGTCGCGGTAGAGCGTCACATTGGGCAACTGGTTATAGCGCGGCAGACTCAACGTATTAAGTTTGCGCACGATATCGGACTGAATAAATGCATCGGGCAGCACAGTGGGCTGAATATCCTCAGGCTTAATGCTGACCGATGTATCGGACATCGGGATAACGCGTTTGGCGTGGTTCATAAGGATCCTCCGTTCATTAGCTATATTGTATTCTAGGTTATCTAGTTTTGCATACCATATAGCCGGCAAGTAAAAGTGGTTGGACAGCACATTGATGCACCGTCCAACCACTTTGTTTTAAAGATAGCAACCTTACATAAGATATATTATCGTACTTATCCACGGAGAAACGCGTATACGCTCGTTGCCGCTATGGCTCCATCAGAAACGGCAGTCACAACCTGGCGTAAACGCTTGGAACGGATGTCGCCAGCGGCAAATAGACCTGGCGTGCGGGTCGCCATGGAATCATCAGTAACAATACCGCCGTCCGGCGCCAGATCGACTAGATGCTCAACGAGCTCGGAATGGGGCTGCGTTCCGGTAAAGACAAAGATACCAAACGAGCCAGGGACAAATGACTCGGTGTGAGTTTCCCCGGATGCATTGTCCTTAAAGGTAATCGTCGTTGGCATGGCTTCGCCCGAGAGCTCGACAATACTAGTTTGGTACCTAACTGAAATATTATCTTTTGCAAGAACTTTTTGAACCACACCATCGGGGGCACGGAACTGATCGCGGCGCAAAACGATGGTCACGCTGCTGGCGATTTCTGACAAGAACAGAGCTTCCTCGCAGGCAGCATTGCCGCCGCCGATGACAAAAACCTGCTTGCCGCGAAAGAACATGCCGTCGCACGTCGCGCAATACGAAACGCCGCGACCGCGATACGCATCCTCGCCAACAAAACCAGCAGATCGCGGCGTGGCACCCATGCAAGCGATAACGCTCGAGGCCGACGTATCGCCCAAATCGTGATGCACCGTAAACAGCGCTGCATCGGCATCGTAATCGATACCCGTAACCATGCTCCATGTAACCTGTGCTCCCAGGCCCTCTGCATGCTGCTGAAAACGCTCACCGAGTTCGGCGCCACTCAAGAGCGGAATGCCCGGATAGTTCTCGACTTCATTGGTCGTGGCGATCTGCCCTCCCGACATGCCCTGTTCAATCACGGTCGTCGTTAGGTTGGAGCGCGCCGCATAAATGGCCGCAGCATAGCCCGCAGGGCCGCCACCGATAATCGCAACATCGATCGGCTGATGGGTAGTCATGAAGAGACCTCCTGTCGAAAGATTGGCGTTCTTTGCGCTCATACCCAAATTTACGTGAACATGACACTCATGCACTACAATGATAAATCGCGTAACAAAGCTGAAGGGGAGTTATCGATGGATCAAACGCAGATGAGCAATAGCGCTCCCCTGCCCATGCAAGCCACTCCCCAACCGGAGCAAATGACCGTTTCACCTGCACAAAAACCCCTAGTAACCATTGTGCACGCATCGGTTGGATCGGGCCACAAAGCCGCCGCCAACGCGATTGCACAAGCATTTGAACTTATCCGCGGCACCAAGGGAATCCCTGAGGATGTTGAGATCGAAGTCCTGGATATCCTCGATTTTGGACGTATTAGGTTCGATGGTAATAAAACAGCAGCTTCGTTTACCGGCGCCACGCGTCCCATATATGACCTAACCTGGCGATACACGTTTACGGGACATCTGCTCTGGGGCGGAGGCACGGCATGGTCACGTATTATGTTCCCTGCCTTCAACGAATATGTCCGCACCCGCAGGCCCATAGCCGTGGTCGCAACACACATCACGGCGGCCAACGTCGCTGTGGGTGCCCGCGTCATCACGGGTATCGATTATCCCGTCATCTGCGTACCAACAGACTATGAAGTCGAAGGCTTTTGGCCCCACAAGGACACCGATCTGTTCTGCGTAGCCAACGAATTTATGGCCGAGACACTTCGCCCCCGTAAAGTTCCCGAGACCAAAATCCGCATTACAGGCATCCCCATTCGCGCCGGGTTTGATACGGACTACAATCGCGAGGAAGAACTCGAGAAGTTCAATCTCCCCGCTGACAAGACCGTTGTGTTGGTGATGGCCGGTGCCAGTTTGCCTCAACCGTACGTTCGCTTTCGCGCGGAGATGGACCGCACACTCCCCTTCCTGCGCAGCTTCGAGGACATGCACTTTGTCTTTTTGCCGGGCAAGGATGAGGAATACGCCACCCGCCTCAAGACGCTCTTCGACGCTATGAAGCTCGAAAACGTCACGGTTCTGGACTACGTGGACGATATGGCAGCCCTCATGCACGGCTGCGACCTGGCAATCCTCAAATCGGGCGGACTCACCGTCACCGAATGCCTATGCGCGCATCTGCCGATGATCCTGCTGGGCAAATCATATGGTCAAGAAAAGGCCAACACCACCATGCTCACCGGAATGGGCGCCAGCATGCATGTCACCACCGCACGAGAACTCATCGTAACCCTGCGCCATCTGCACGATCATCCCGAATCACTCAAAGCCCTACTCATCAACGGCGAAGTACTACGCCGCCCCCACGCAGCCGAAGATATAGCCATCGCAACCATGGAGCTCGTAGGCAAACCCCAAAAGCGCAAACGAGCCTTCTGCCGCTTCTACTGGGGCGGAAAACCCGCGCATATCCGCTAGCATTGGACTGTCCGCTTACCTGTGGGAGGCCCCTATATATCATCCCATGCTCAAACATTCTCGCTGCGCTGCGAAACTGCGCGTGGGACGATATATAGGGGCCTCCCACAGGTAAGCTGCGTTAACGTACTAGCGGCTATACCAGATTCCCCACCAGTAGAATCTGAAAAGGGGAACCAGAAAATATAAATACAGTAAGTCGATGCGACAAAGGAGGCGTCCCTTTATCGCATCGACTTACTAGAAAAATAAATATTGTTTCAAGCGAGTAGCCGCCCGCCCGGGGCTTACCTATATCGTTCCACGCGCAGTTTCGCAGCGAGCGAAGCGACGCGAGAATGTTTGAGCATGGAATGATATAGGTAAGCCCCGGGCGGGAGGGATACGAGTACCCCTAGGCGACGCCGCTGGAGCCGAAGCCTCCGTTGCCTCGGTCGGTTTTGTCTAGTTCGTCTACCTCTATGAGGTTGACCGTGGGGACTTCTTGGATGACGAGTTGGGCTATGCGGTCGCCTTTGTTGATTTGGATGTTGTTGGAGGGGTCCAGGTTGATGAGGATAACCTTGAGTTCTCCTCGGTAGTGGGCGTCGATGAGGCCCGGCGTGTTAACTATAGACAGGCCCTGCTTGATGGCCAAGCCGCTGCGGGGCTGGACGAAGCCGGCGTAGCCATCGGGCAAGGCGATGGCCAGCCCAGTGGAGATCAGACGGCGTTCAAAGGGCTTCAGGACGCAGTCCTCGTTGGAGCGCAAATCCAAGCCGGCATCGGTGGGATGGGCGTATTTGGGAAGCTCGATGGTGGGGTCGAGACGCTTTATGTTGACGGTAATGTTGGGCATGGAATCACCTTAGCTTGTCGAGCTCTTGCAGAAACTCATCGACGTCTTTGAAATCGCGGTAGACCGAGGCAAAGCGGATGTAGGCCACCTTGTCGATCTTGGCCAAGCGCTTGAGCACCATGTCACCCAACTCATGGGACGTGACGGCCGTCAGCGTGCGAGAGCGCAGCTCGACCTCGATGTCGTCGATAATCTCATTGAGCTTCTTAGTGTCGATATCGCGCTTGATGGTGGCGCGCATCAAGCCGACGAGCAGCTTATTGCGATCGAACCGCTGCTTGGTTCCGTCTGACTTAATGACCTCGATTGGGTCTTCGCATCGCTCAAACGTTGTAAAGCGATAGTTACACGAGCAACATTCGCGACGGCGCTTAATGGTGTTATTTGACTCCTGCATACGAGAATCAACGACGCGGGTATGTGCCTTGCCGCATTTGGGACAGCGCATGGTACCTCCTCTTAAACGATAACAAGGGTACCATGCGCAGCGCGATAATGATTACGAACGAGCAGGAACCTTAAGATGCGCACCGGCGGCGAGCGAACCATGCTCCAGATGATTGCCGTTACGGATCATGTCGGAAGTCTCTTGCGTGGAAAGGCCTTCGATTGGATATTCCTCGGCAAGAGACCAAAGAGAATCGCCAGGCTGAACGCGAATGGTCTCGTAGGTAACGTTGGAAACGGACTCGGCATACGCGGCGTGACGAGCGCTAAAGACCGACGTAGCGAGGACAAAGAAGAGCGTAAGCGCAACGGCAACGGCGACAATCGTCGGAACCTTCAGGGCAACGCGAGCTGGCGCGACTACAGCCTGCTGATTGCGGGCAGGCTTTACGGTCAAAGGCTGAAAGCCGGAGCGGCCACCCTGAACAACCGTAAAAGTGGGTTCTGCAGGCGTCTCGAGCTTAAGGGCGAGGTTTCCCTGGACCATATTCGTTGCGTTCATCATGTTCTCCTCTCGCGTGTTTTGCTGAGAACAGTTTTATCAAGCCGCGCGGACAAAAATGTCTAGCGCGAGAACGAATGTTCGGTTATTATTATCTTCGAACAGTTGTTCCTGTCAAGCAAAATTCGAACATTTGTTTGACATGGGTAGAGAGGATGCCCTGATGGCTCGCAAAATTACCAAGCGTCAGCAGCAAATTTACGACTTCATCAAGGAATATCAGCAGGAGAAGGGTTATCCGCCCAGCGTGCGCGAGATGGCTTCTGCCGTGGGCCTTTCCTCCCCCAGCACCGTGCACGCCCATCTATCTGCCCTGGAGGCGCGCGGGCTACTCAAGCGCGATGCCACCAAACCGCGCGCCCTGGAACTCTTTAACGAGGACGGTTCCTCTGTCTCAATTTCTAAATCTGACGAGCCCACCGCACCTCGCGGAACGGTCTCGCTACCGCTCGTTGGTCGCGTCGCGGCTGGGATTCCCATTCTGGCCGAGCAGAATATCGAAGACACGTTTACTATCCCGACCGAAATCGCCACTGATCAGGGTTCCTTTATCCTTGAGGTGCATGGGAGCTCAATGATCAATGTCGGCATCTTCAATGGCGATTACATCATCGTCCGTGAACAAAAGAGTGCCATGAACGGCGAAATTGTCGTGGCCATGATTGATGGTTCAGCGACCGTCAAGACGTTCTACAAGGAGCAGGGACGCGTACGCCTGCAGCCCGAGAATGACACCATGGAGCCTATCTATACAACAAATCCCGTTATTTTGGGCAAAGTCGTCGGCTTGATGCGCCGGTTCTCGTAATGCAAAAACGCATCACCATCTTTGATACCGTCCGCGGGTTTACGATGATTTCAATGGCAGGTTTTCACGCTTGCTACGATCTCGCCTACCTGTACGGTTGGGATATGCCCTGGTTTACCCAGACTGTCTTTCAAGACATCTGGCGCGCCAGCATCAGCTGGGTATTCTTGTTTATCGCGGGTTGGATGTGCACTCTTTCGCGCAACAATATCAAACGTGCCGCCAAATACGCCTTAGCAGCACTCGTCGTCTGGTTGGCAACAACACTTGTCTCAGTAGACGATTCGGTTAATTTTGGCATCATCTACTGTATGGCCGCATGTACCGGCATCGTCGCGTTGACCGATCCCGTCCTTAAAAAGATTTCGGCGAGATGGGGCATGTCCCTATGCCTTGTGTTGTTCGCCCTCACCTGGAGCATCCCCAAGACGACCTACCCTGTCCCATACCTGGCGTGGCTAGGATTTCCGAGCCCTGGATTTATCTCAGGTGATTACTACCCCATCATCCCGTTTATCTTTATGTATCTTGCAGGATACTTCGCCGCACACATAGCGCAGGGAATCGGTAAGACCGCCCCAAGCTGGGCCTACGCCAACCCCCTGCCGGCGCTCGCCAGCCTTGGACGTCATGCACTCCCCTTTTATCTGCTGCATCAGCCCATCATTCTGCGCATTTTGGAGCTCGCCTACTCGGTGCGGTAACGCTCTAGACGCGGCGCGATTCGGGCCGGCAACTTCGCCACAATGCGAACTCCGTCCTCTAGATATTCCTCATGCAGAAGGGTTCCCTGCTCATGCACCAGCGTGATGAGGGCGCCCTCACGATACGGGATATCAGCGGAGAGCAACACATCGGTGGCAGCCGCCTCACGAGCAATACGGTCGACGAGATCGTCGAGTCCCTCGCCCGTCTGGGCCGAGAACAGCACGGCCTCGGGATAGCGACGACGGAAACTCAATCGATCAACGCTATCGAGAAGATCGATTTTATTGAATACGGTCAGCGTTAAACGCTCTCCAGCGCCGATCTCGTCAAGAACGCGATCGACTGCCTCGAGCTGGCGCTCGTAGTCCTCGTCAGAGGCATCCACAACTTTAAGGATCAGATCGGCACCAAGAACCTCAGACAGCGTGGACTTAAAAGCGTCAACGAGACCATGCGGTAGCTTTTGAATAAAGCCAACGGTATCGGTAATCGTCATGCCGCGACCGCCGGGCAGGCGATACGAACGCGTCGTCGGGTCGAGCGTAGCAAACAGCTTGTCCTGCGAAAGTACCGTAGAGCCGGTCAGGCGATTGAGCAACGTCGATTTACCGGCATTGGTATAACCGGCTAACGCGACGCGAAACGCCGGTGACTCAATGCGGCTCTTGGACTGGACATCGCGACGCTGTTCAACCTGCTTAAGCTCACGACGAAGCGCGGCAATCTTATTGCGAATCAAGCGACGGTCAACCTCGAGCTGGCTTTCACCCTGACCAAAGCGTGAGCCGATGCCGCCGCGCGTCTGTTCCTTGGCGAGATGGCTCCACATGCCGCGCAGACGAGGCAACAGATATTGAAGCTGCGCCAGCTGTACCTGTAGGCGTCCCTCACGCGTCTGAGCATGCAGGCCAAAGATATCCAAGATCAGTGCCGTACGATCGATAATCTTTACCGGCTCGCCCACGGCTTTCTCCAAATAGGATTGCTGCGAGGGCGTCAGGTCGTCGTCAAAAATAACGACATCGACATCCATGCGATGCACCAGGCCGCACAGCTCTTCAACCTTACCGGAACCGATAAACGATTTTGGATACGGCTTAACCAAACGCTGTGACAAACGCGCCACGCACTGGGCGCCAGCCGTATGGGCCAGGCGCTCAAGCTCGTCAAGCGAACGATCGAGCGGCCATGCATTGTCGCGCCACTCAACACCAACTAATATGGCACGCTCGGGCTCGGGCGCCGTGGGAACAAGGGGGAAACGGGCCATTAGGCAGCCTCAATACGATGCAGGATGTCCTCAACGACCTCATCGATCGTAAACTCGTCCATATCAAACCACACGATACGGTCATCGCGCTTAAACCACGAAAGCTGACGTTTGGCATAGCGACGCGAACGCATCTTGATGAGTTCGCGAGCCTCATCCATAGAAATCACGCCATTGAAAGCATCAATGATCTCTTTATAGCCAATTGCCTGCATCGAAGTCAGGGCATCTCCCAGCCCCTGGTCCATAAGACCGCGAACCTCATCGACAAGACCCTGCTCAAACATCATATCGACACGCAGGTTAATGCGCTCGTAGAGCACCTCGCGATTACGCGTCAGACCAAACCATAGGGCATGATAATGCTCGCGCGGAACACTAAACTGACTTTTTTGCTGTGCATAGGAAATACCATCATCATGCATCTCGAGCGCACGAATCACACGGCGCACATTATGGGGATGAATAACAGCAGCCGATTCTGGGTCGCGCTCGGCAAGCAGGGCATGCAGCTCTTCCTCGCCAATACGCTCGGCAAGCTCCTGATAGCCCATACGACGATCGTCCTCAAGTTCACCCGAAGGAAAGTCCATTTCATCGAGGGCGGCCTTGAGATACAGCCCCGTACCTCCGCAAAAAACCGGCAGACAACCCGAACCAAGGAGACGTTCAACATGCGCGCGAGCGTCAGCCTGATAAAGCGCAGCAGAATACGCCACACCCGGCTCTACAATGTCGACGAGACGCAGCGGCGACGTACACTCATCGGGCGCCATCTTTGCGGTACCGATGTCCATGCCGCGATAGATTTGCATCGCATCGCACGACAGCACTTCGGACGAAAGACGAGCTGCCAAACGGTCGGCAACATCACTCTTACCAACCGCCGTCGGACCGACGATCGCAACGGCGGAAAGACCTGCCCCGGAAGAAACCATTAGCGCGGCTCGCCCACAACGGAGCCGGACAAATACCAGGTCTTGGCAACGTCAACGTCAACATCAACGATCTTGCCAACAAGCTGATCGATGCAGTAACCCTCGGGGATAGGCGCATGCACGGTCTGATTCTTGGGACTCTTGCCCAGCAGGACCGCGTCGTTCTTTTTACTCGTTCCCTCAATGAGCGCCGGAACCACAGTATGAAGTTCACCCTGGTTATACTCATGTGCCGTGGTCTCGATAACCTTAACCAGGCGGTTGAAACGCCCGAGAATAACCTCATGCGGCGTAGGATCGTCAATCTCTGCGGCCGGGGTACCGGCGCGCTTGGAATAGATGAAGGTATAGGCCTGGGCATAGCGGACCGTCTCGGCAAGTGAAAGCGTCTGCTCAAAGTCTTCTTCAGTCTCGCCCGGGAAGCCAACGATAATGTCAGTCGAGAGCGCGATATCGGGCATGCGGTTGCGAATGCGATCGACCAGGCCCAGATAGTCCTCGCGTGTATAACGGCGATTCATCTCTTTGAGGATCCGCGTCGAACCTGACTGGACGGCCAGGTGCAGCTGCGGCATAACAGCAGGCGTCTCGGCCATGGCGTCGATGGTCTCGGGCAGCAGATCCTTGGGATGCGAAGACGTAAAGAAGATGCGCTCCACACCCGTATCGCCCACGGCACGCAGCAAATCGGCAAAACGCGGCTTGCCAAACAGATCGCGACCATATGAGTTAACGTTTTGGCCCAGCAGCGTAATCTCACGCACGCCCTGGCGCACCAAACCGGTCACCTCGTCGACAATCTCCTCGAAGGAACGGCTCTTTTCGCGACCGCGCACGTACGGAACGATGCAATAGGTACAGAAATTATTGCAGCCCGTCATGATGGGCACCCAAGCGTGATACTGGGTCTCGCGATGCCACGGCATGCTCATGGCATCCGTATCCTCATGCTCATTGGTGCGGATATGACGCTTGCCATCAAGGAACGCCTCGGCAATGAGCTCTGCCACATGTGCGATGGAATGCGTACCAAAGATGACATTGACGTTATCGACGTTGGTGAGCAGGCCCTCGCCATCGCGCTGCGCGATGCAACCACCAACGGCAACCACACGCTTGCCCGAAGGCGAAGGCGGCAGGCTTTTACAGGAATTGCACTGGCCGTACAGGCGAGTATCGGCGGCCTCGCGCACGCAGCATGTCATGAAGACAACAATATCGGCATGCTCGGGATCGAGCGCCATGAGGCAACCATACGAATCGAGCAGACCGCTCACGCGCTCGGAGTCGTGCTGATTCATCTGGCAGCCAAAGGTGCGGATAAAGTAGGTTTTACCGGCAAGAATATCGCGTACGGAACGCTGGTCCATGTGCATAAGTCCTAACGATGGAGAGGGGGGGGCGAATCGAGGCAAGCAGAAGCTATGCCACAGGCTTAACATCATCCATGACGACGTTATCCATAGCAGCTCGATTGATCTGGTGAACGTAAATAGAAAGACGGATGGCCGTGCGCGACTCCCCGTTAATGAGGATGTCGGAGAACACGGGCGCGCAGGAAATATCAAACCCGGTTGGAATCAAAAAACCGCGCGCAATAGCCACGGCCTTTATGGCCTGGTTGACCGCACCGGCGCCGACACACTGAATGTTGACGGGCACACCATCCTTGACCATGCCGGCGATGGCGCCGGCAACGGACGCGGGCGATGATTTGCTTGATACCTTCAGGCAATCCATGAAGAAACTCCTGCGTTTAAAAGTACGTTTTAACTGCAATAACTGTATCGTACCGAGTGGACTCGGTAAAGGCACTATTCCTCTTTGGCAAGATCGAAGGTCACAGTGATTCGATCACGCGAAACACGAATCTTTGGGTCACCGCAAAGGTTGAGATAGTACCGGGCGGCAAGGTCATTAAAGTCACGCTCCACAGCACGCGAAAACTGTGCCATGTCATCCTTGGCAATACGTAGCCCGCGACGATCCTTTGCAAGATCGACAGGAGCCGGCGCATGCGAGGACGAATCACGCTCGCGCAGCAGACGCGCGGTCACACCGCGAACGGGTTTAATCTGCCCTGCCAAAATGCGATGGGCCGTGCGCTCGGACATCTCAAGACCCAAACCCGAACAGATACGGATAAAGTCCTCGGCATCAGAGGCAAGGCCTAAACGATCGACAACCGGAAGCTCGCTCTCGTCATCAATGAACAGGAGACGCGACGTATCGAGCCGACTTGACGCCTGAGCATAAAGGGTCGCGGCAATCTCAGACGGAGAACCAAGATAGACATCGCAACCACGCAACTCCTCGAGCGCAAACTCACAAGCAGCGCGAATAATATTATGCGGACCGCGAGCACAGACATAACGTCCATCCTCATCCTTGACGGCCTGGGGCCAGCTGGACTGATCGGCACGCTCGCTGAGGCGGTCGGCCGCAACGCTCACCTTAAAGGCCGAGCCAAGATCGACACCGGACGTGACCACACGGGCCTCGTCGGTGTTCTGCTTGATCGAAAACAATGCCATGCCACGACCGTGAACGCCCCAACGGTCCATCTTCATGCTCTCGAGCTTGGAGGTAACGCGGGCATCGAAGATTCGCTCTTGCATATCCTGCGGAACGCCCGAACCGTTATCCAGAAAGACAAGCGTGCGGACGCCATCTTCCTTGGTCATAGCGAGATAGACTTTGTCGGCGCCAGCATCGCGAGCATTACGGAGCATTTCAATGACGATATCCTCGACATGCTGAATGTCGTGCTTTGCCTGGCGCCTCTCGGCCTCCGAAACGCGGAGGCGGACATAACCCTCGCCAAGGTTCTCCTCGACGCGAAGGTTGCCCTCCCCCGACATCGACGCGATAAATGAGATGAGCTCGTTCGCGTCGCTCATGTTATTTAGCGATATCGACAGCGCGGCTCTCGCGAATCACGACGACGCGCACCTGACCGGGATACTCCATCTCTTCCTCGATCTGATGGGCGATATCGTGAGCCAGGACCGTGGACTGGGCATCGGAGATCTTGTCCGGCTGAACCATGACGTGGACCTCGCGACCAGCCTGCATGGCATAGGTACGCTCGACGCCATCATGGGAGTTGGCGATCTCCTCGAGCTTCTCAAGACGCTTGATGTAGTTCTCGGCAGACTCGCGACGGGCACCGGGGCGAGAGGCAGAGACAGCATCGGCGGCCTGTACCAGGACATCGAGCACCGTGTTGGGGTCGACGTCGGCATGGTGAGCCTCGATAGCGTGGACGATAACGGGCTTCTCGCCATAACGGCGGGCAAGCTCGGCGCCGATGACGGCATGCGGGCCCTCGACGTCATGGTCGATTGCCTTGCCCAGGTCGTGCAGCAGGCCGGCGCGCTTGGCGGTCACAACGTCCAGGCCAAGCTCGGAAGCCATCACGCCGCACAGGTCAGAGACTTCGAGGGAGTGCTGAAGCACGTTCTGACCAAACGAGGTACGGTAGCGCAGGGCACCAAGGGTCTTGACGATCTCGGGATGCAGGTCGTGGATGCCGGTATCGAAGGCAGCCTGCTCGCCAGCCTCGCGCACGCGCTGCTGAACCAGGTCGGCAGCCTTGTGATACATCTCCTCGATGCGGGCGGGGTGAATGCGGCCGTCGGCGATGAGGTTCTCGAGGGCAACACGGGCGGTCTCACGACGGACCGGGTCGAAGCTCGAAAGAACGACAGTCTCGGGCGTGTCGTCGATCACGAGGTTGACGCCGGAAACCTGCTCGAAGGTCCGGATGTTGCGACCCTCGCGACCGATGATACGGCCCTTGAGGTCATCAGAGGGAATGTGCACGGAGGTAACGGTGACCTCGGCTGTGTGGTCGGCAGCGCAGCGCTGAATCGCCAGGGACAGAATCTCCTGGGCGGTCTTGTGGCACTCGGCGCGAACCTGCTGCTCGGACTCGCGAATGATCGTGGCAGCCTCGTGGGTGACCTCGCCGCGAACCTTATCGAGGAGCTCCTTGTGGGCGTCCTCGCGGGTCAGGTCGGCGATACGCTCGAGCTCAGAGGTCTGCTTGGCGCAGAGCTCCTCGAGCTCGCGGGAGCGCTTCTCGACCTGACCGGCCTGGCTGGACAGCTGGTGCTCACGCTTGTCGAGAGCGTCGTTTCGGCGATCAAGGGACTCCTCGCGCTGCATCACACGGTTCTCGAGCGTACGAATCTCGCTCTTACGCTGCTTATCCTCGGCCTCGGCGGCCTGCTTGTTCTTGATGATCTCCTCTTTAGCCTCGAGCAGAGCCTCTTTTTTGAGGGTCTCGGCCTGACGCTTAGCATCACCGATCAGGGACTCAGCCTGTGCGTGTGCCGACTGGATCTTTTCGTCGGCCTCGTGAAGACTACCCTGCTTGGCGGTGCGCATGTAGGCAATGGCGGCGATGGCACCCAAAACGATGCCAACGAGCGCTGCGATGATAGGCATGCTCACTCCTTTTTATGGATTCGTTACACAACAAAGCGAACCGTCCTTACGAACGGCTCGCGACATTTGAGTAATATGGGCGCAGCTTATGCGGGTCGGATACAGATAAACATATAAACAAACTCATCACAGATGAGCACATATCACAAAGCAAATGACAGTGTTTATCGTACGTTGAACCACAACAACTGTCAAATAAATGGCCCCGGCACGGCGGCTAAAACGCGGTGAACGGCAGGGTCACAAAACGCATACGCCTAAACCGCACATTCCTCGCGTTCGGCATCGAGACGTGCCTTAACGGCATCGGCGGCGATGTGATACGAGAAGCCCTTGCCCATCAAAAACCGAACCAGTTTTTCGAATCCGCGCGTCTCTGGAACACGCCGCTTGGCGAGCAGGGCTGACGCACGCGCCAAATCGTCTTCGACGGCAAAATAATCCTCGGGATAACCGGGAATGTCATCGAGCACGACATGACGGCGCTTGAGCTCGGTCTCGATTTTGCGCTGTCCCCAACCGCGCCGCTTGCGCTCCTCGATAAAGTACGAGCAAAAGCGGTTGTCGTCTAAAAAGTGATACTCGGTGGCGCGCTCGACGGCGAAATCGATCGCGGGCTGGTGAAAGCCGTAGCGAGCCAGCTTGTCACGGACCTCACCCGTCGCATGGTCGCGGCGCGATAGCATCTCGGTCACCATGGTAAGTGCACATTTACGCTCGATGAGCTGCACCGCCTCACGGAAGTTGTCCCAATCACAGGGAAGATCGGGGCGGTTTTTGACATACAGCCACGCGACCCGCACGGGAATCCAAATGGACCGCTCAAAACCGCCCTCAAGCTCACAATCGATATGTGCGCAAGGCTTTTTGGACGCATACCCGCTCGAGAACGAGGAGGCCGCCTTCTTATCGGGAAAGACGACCGTGGCCTCGGTCACCGTATACGACATGAGCGTAACCGCTACTCGTCGTCATCATCGAGCATGGCGGAACCATCGATGGCGTAAAGCTCGTCAAACTCCTCAGGCGCAGGCTGATCGGTCAGCTCGACCTCGGACGGAGCATCGTCATCAAACTCAAGTCCACAGGCAAGGCGGACCTTATGCTCAATCTCGTCGGCACAATCGGGGTGTTCGCGCAGGAACGCCTTGGCGGCCTCGCGACCGTTGCCGAGCTTATCCTCGCCATAGGCAAACCAGGAGCCCATCTTCTTGCAAATGCCGCACTCGACAGCCATGTCCAGAATCGAGCCCTCCTTAGAGATGCCCGTACCGTACATGATGTCGAACTCAGCAGAACGGAACGGAGCTGCCACCTTGTTCTTAACGACCTTGGCGCGCACGCGGTTACCGATAACCTCGTCCTTAAGCTTAATGCTGTCGATGCGGCGAATGTCGATACGCACCGAAGAGAAGAACTTAAGGGCGCGGCCGCCCGTCGTGGTCTCGGGGTTGCCGAACATGACGCCGATCTTCTCACGCAGCTGGTTAATGAAGATGCACGTCGTGTTGGACTTGGACAGCGAGCCGGCGAGCTTGCGGAGCGCCTGGCTCATCAGGCGAGCCTGAAGACCGACCGTAGTGTCGCCGATTTCTCCCTCGATCTCGGCACGCGGGGTCAGCGCGGCGACGGAGTCGACGACGATAGCATCGATGGCGCCGGAACGCACGAGCATGTCAACAATCTCGAGCGCCTGCTCACCCGTATCGGGCTGGGAAATCAGTACCTCGTCGATATCCACGCCGATGCGCGCGGCATACGTGGGATCAAGCGCGTGCTCGGCATCGATAAATGCCACAACGCCACCCATTGCCTGGGCCTCGGCCAGGATCTCGAGCGAAAGCGTCGTCTTACCGGAGGACTCAGGACCGTAAATCTCGACGATACGGCCGCGCGGCACGCCGCCGATACCCAGCGCGGCATCGAGGGCCAGGGCGCCCGTGGGAATGGCCTCGACCTCGAGCTCGGGGCCACCGTCGCCGTACCTCATGATGGAACCCTGGCCGAATTTCTTCTCAATCTCAGCCTTGGTGGTGGCGATCATCTCATCGCGCTCTTTACCCGTCGTGCGAGCATGAACGGTACGTACGGGACCTGAATTCTTGGCCATGAATAGCCCTCCTCTTAACAACCTGCATCGATAATAAACGAACGGCTGTTCGTGGTCAACCGTTCAGATAAATCATATGCAGCCGACCTTTCCAAAACCCAACCAAAAGCCGACCAAACACTGACCAAATGCTTGACCATAAAGAGCCAAATAAGAACAAGGCAGGCAAAAATACACTTATGAACAGCACAAACGCTAAATTCTTCTGAGGTCCCTATCTCCACAATTAAGGGGCCCGGAGGCCCCTTAAAACACGTCTATTCCATAGAATCGAGCACGCAGACAATGCGACCCAGTGCCTCCGCGACCGCATGGGCACGAACACACGAACGATCGCCCTCATAGCGACAACGAATGGAGTCCACGACCGGCACGTCCCCATCGGCAGAACGATGCGCCCAGCCAATATAGAAAGTGCCCGCCGGATCGTCCTCAGTACCACCGCCGGGGCCGGCATAACCCGTTGCGCTCACTGCAATATCGCTCTGGTACAGCTCCAGCGAACCCACCGCCATCTCGCGCGCGGTCTGATGCGACACCGCGGTATAGCGGTCGAGCGTCTCCTGCTCAACACCAAGAACGCGATGCTTAATCTCATCGCAGTAGGTCACCGCACCGCCACGCAGCACCGCCGAGGCACCCGGGATATCGGCAATCGTCGATGCGATCATACCCGCCGTCAGCGACTCAGCCGTCGAAACCGTCACGCCCCGAGCGCTCGCGTGCTCGACAATGTCGCGCGCCAGCTCCTCGTTATGTGCGGAAATCTGCTCAAAAGAGTCCGTCATACCCACCAGGACCTAGACCGAAAAGACGATCTTGCGGCAGTTCCAGAAGTACTGGGCGCCCGAGATAACGGTCAGGACAACGGCAACGGCGTACAAGAAGCGCGACACCGAGTAGATGCCGAGCGTCAGCGCCACCGGGCCAAGGTGCAAGCCGGCCATAGCAAAAACGCACAGGTAACCGCAGATGGAGACCATCGTAGTTGCCGTCTTGTACTTGCCGAGCTTATCGGCCGCAACGACCACACCGGCCGCACTCGCGACCATGCGAAGGGCGCTCACCAGAAGCTCACGGAACAGGATAATGAACACGGACCACACGGTCACCGCACCAAAATCCAAGAACAGCAGCAGGGCCGAGAACACGAGCAGCTTATCGGCGATGGGGTCCAAGAATTTACCGAAGTCGGTGATCTCGTTGCGCGAACGCGCCAGATAACCGTCGACCTTATCGGTGCACGACAGGATCACATACAGAATGAAGGCAGCGGCGGCGAGCGGGCCGTCGAAGGTGCTCCAATCCGTACCGGCAACACTCGTGTGAGAAAGCGCCGACACGATCATGAACACCGGGATAAAGACGATGCGAACGCACGTCACGATGTTGGCGGGCGTCCAAACACTCGTCAGTTCCTTATTGCTCTCGTTTGCCACGATGCTCTCCTACTCCACAACATGACCGATAAGCTCATAGCAGAAGCTATCGGTAAACTCGACGGTCAGAATATCGCCCACGGACGCCTCGCTGGCGTCCAAGTGCACCGCGCCATCGGAATCGGGCGCCTGGAACCAGGCATGGCCGATCAGCTCGGCGCCGTCCTCGGTTTCTTCGATACCGTCGACGATCACCTGGGCGCGCTCGCCCACATGCGCGGCGGTGGCGGCAAAACCGAGCGATTCGGCCAGGTCCATGGCCTCCTGGGCGCGCTCGAGCTTGACCTCCTCATCGACCTGACCCTCCATCTTGGCGGCCAGGCTGCCCTCCTCCTGCGAGTAGGCAAAGACACTCGTGTAGTCGAAGCCGACGGTGTCCATAAAGTCGATGAGGTCGCGGAACTCGTCGTCGGTCTCGGTCGGGAAGCCGACCATGGCCGTGGAACGGATCACGATGCCGGGGATACGCTCACGCAGATCGCGGAACAGGTCCTCGAGCTCCTGGCGCGAACCGGAACGGCGCATAGCCTTGAGGATGCGCGCGTCGCAGTGCTGCACAGGGATATCGATATAGGGCAGCACCTCGGGCGTATCGCGAATCGTATCGATAAGCTCATCGGTCATGCCCTCGGGCTGCAGGTAGAGCACGCGGACCCAGACGTTGTGCGGGCGCACGGTCTCGGCGACGGCACGCAGCAGCTGCGCCAGATTGCGCGGCGAGCCCTCGGCGACGTCCTCGTCGGCAAAGTCGTTACCCCAAATACCCGTGTCCTGGCCGATCAGCACGATCTCGCGCACACCGCCGGCAACCAGGTCGCGCACCTCGGAGATAATGCTCTCGGCATTACGCGAGTGATAGCGACCGCGGATGTAGGGGATCATGCAGAAGCTGCAGAAACGGTTGCAGCCATCGGAAATCTTGACGTAGGCAACGGCACCCTCGACGGTACGCTTGACCTGAGGGATATAGGCCGCGATTTCACGCTCGACACCCAGCACGCCATCGATGACCGCCACGATGCCGTCCTCCTCGTCGGCCTTCACAAAGGCAGCGACCTCGGGCAGCTCGTCGGGCAGGTCGTCGCCATAGCGCGACGGCACACAGCCGCACATGACGATGGGGCAAGAACGAACGCCGTCCTGAACCTCGTTGGCGAGCTCGAGCGTGGTCTCGATGCTCTCGGACGTTGCGGAAGCGAGGAACGAGCATGTATTGACGATGGCGATATCGGCATCCTGCGGATCGAATGCCTCCTCGTAGCCCGCAGCAGTCAAAAGAGAACGCATGCGGTCGGTGTCAACCTCGTTCTTAGCGCACCCGAGGGTGATGTAGAGCACGGAGCCCAACGGTGTATCCATGTTGGAGAGCGGTCCTTTCGAATGATATTAGCGGTAGTTGGTGAACTGTAGCGGCTGGCCGTAGTCCTGGTCGCGCAGGAACTGGATTACGGTCTGCAACGCATCCTTCGAAGCAGAGGAAACACGCAGCTTGTCGGCCTCGATGGTCACCTTGACCTTGAGCTTTTGGTCCTTAATGTCCTTGTTGATCTTCTTGGCGGTCGCCTGGTCGACACCCTCGACGATATGGCCGAGCACGCGCACGGTGCCGCCCGATGCCGCCTGCGGAGCATCCCACGAGACAGCCTTGAGGTCAATGCCGCGCTTGATGAGCTTGGAACTCAGCACGTCGATAATCTGCTTGGAGACAAAGTCGGCCGGGGCGTTGATCGTAAAGAGCTTGTCGCCCTTCGAAAGCTCGATCGTAGCGCCGGAATCCTTAAGGTCATAGCGCTGGGAAATCTCGCGCGTGGTCTGCTGGAAGGCGTTGTCGACCTCTTGCATGTTGACCTCGGACACGACGTCGAAGCTGGAATCTTTAGCCATGATGTTTCCTTTCGCGTACGAGCGGCTTAGTAGCTATCGTACGAATAGTCGGTAGAATCGGTGGGCGTCTGACCGTCAGTTGCGGTATCGGTGCCATCCGTGGACTGGGCATCGGTACCGTCGGTGGTGTCGGTACCATCGGTGGTGTCGGTACCATCAGAACTTTCACCATTCTCGGAATCAGTCGTCTCCTTCTTGGGAACGGTGATCGTCACACGCGCCACGCCCGAGGTCTTGGTATCGTAACGGACCTTTTCACCGTTCTTGGTAACGGTGACATCGGAAGGCTTGGATGTGGTGATCTCGATCGAGGACTCGGGCGTGTACTCCTGCTCAAAGGGGCCAGTCGCCTGGGCACCATAGACCGACTTGCCGTCGACCTTGACCTCAATCCACGCGGTCTTTCCCTTGGCAACGGAGACTTTGACCTTCGTGACCTCGTTCTCTTCCTTCTTGGCCGTCGTCTTGGCAGCGTCCGAATCAGTCGACTCATCCGTCGCCTCATCGGCATCTACGTCCTCGTCGACCGTTTCGGTCTTCTTAGAAGACTTCTTGGTCGTCGTCTTGGTGGCAACGGGCGTCTCGGGCGTGTTCTCGGGCGCCGAAGATGCGCAGCCGCGCAGAAGCACCACGATGAGCACAATCAACAGCAGCGCAACGGCGCCGATGCCGGCGTAGACGATACGCGGATCGAGCCCGTTGTTTTGAGGAGTACGGGATCCGCCGCGTCCACGACCGGAACTGCTGCGGCCGCCTCCCTGAGGCATACGACCACAATTGCTATCGGAACGGCCGCGATAGCCACCCTGGCCCTGAAGGCTGCGCTGACCCGAGCGGGGCGCAAGTTCACCGCGGCCTTGATAGCCACGCTGACCCGAACGCGGAGCCGAGGAGCGCTGGCCATACGGCTGTGATTGAGAGCGAAGACGCGGCGTCACCTGCGTGGTATCGGCATCCGCATAGCCACCGCGAGAGCGTCCCGTAGAGGCACCACGGT
>CABUZI010000015.1 GCA_902496005.1 uncultured Collinsella sp. | reverse complement strand
TTATCGGGTTTGGCTTGGGTTTGGGCGTCCTTCGCCTTGCCGACTATCAAATCGTGGAAGCCGATAAGTTGCGCGACCGCGCCGATGCACGTCGCTTGCTTGCGCAGACGCTATATGCCAAGCGCGGTACCATCTACGACCGTAACGGCAACGTGCTGACGTCGTCGGTCGAATGCCGTAACATCGCCGTGAATCCTCAGCTTATCGAGGACGTTGACAAAACGGTATCGGCGTTGGTCAAAGCTACGGGCATCGATAAAAAGACCTGTCGCGAGCTCGTTGAGTCGGATGGCACCTGGGTGTATATCAAACGTCAGGTGGACGAGGATGATGTCGCGGCGCTGGAGAAGAAGAACCTGCCAGGCGTGCTCTTTGAGCAGGCCATGAAGCGCGTGTATCCCTACGGCAACCTGGCATCGCAGGTGCTTGGCGTGGTAAACGTGGACAACGACGGTCTGACGGGCCTCGAAAAACAGTATAACAAGCTTTTGACCGGAACGAACGGTTCGCTGGTGCGTGAGCGGGCGAGGGACGGTAGCTATATCGCGGGCGGCGCCTATAAGAAGGTCGCCGCGGTGGACGGCGTGGACATCGTGACGACGCTCGACGTCAATATGCAGCGAGCGGCTGAGGATGCTTTGGCGGAGGCTGTCGAGAAGACAAAGGCCAAGAACGGCTCGGCTTTGGTCACCGACCCCACGACTGGTGAAATTCTCGCCGCCTGCTCGTACCCGACCTACGACCAGACCGATCTGGAAAACGCCAAGACCGAGGATATGAACTTGCGCCTGGTCACCGACGCCTACGAGCCCGGCTCGGTCTTTAAGACGCTCGTGGCGGGCGCCGGCTTCGACTTGGGCGTCGTGCGATCGAGTACGTCGTTTGAGGTGCCGGCGAGCATCAAGGTGGGTGACGATACCGTCACCGATGCCGACAAGCGCGACTATGCCATGACCATGGATGTGCGCGAGATGATGCGCCGTTCGTCCAACGTGGGC
Organism: uncultured Collinsella sp.; assembly: GCA_902496005.1. GTDB lineage: Bacteria > Actinomycetota > Coriobacteriia > Coriobacteriales > Coriobacteriaceae > Collinsella. The sequence continues at coordinate 22,869 of CABUZI010000015.1, read as the reverse complement.
TTTGTCCTGGTGGGGCGCAAGATCGGTGCGGATGACTTTGCCGCCTATGTGGACAAGTGGGGCATAGGTCACAGCTCCGGTGTCGATTTTCCGGGCGAGAGCCTGGGCATCGTCAAGGAGCGTGACCAGTATGACGGCGCCACGCTGGGTTCGATGAGCTTTGGACAGGCGCTGTCCGTCTCGCCGATTGAGATCGCACGTGCCGTGGGCGGCATCGCCAACGGCGGCGTGATGATGACCCCGCACTTCTATAAGTCCAGCAAAGGCGACGAGAAGGACTGGGGCGAAGGCGAGCGCGCGATTTCGGAGGACGCCGCATCCCAGGTGACATCGTGCATGCAGACGGTCGTGTCCGAGGGAACGGGCGTTGGCGGCGCGGTTGACGGCTATGACGTGGCGGGTAAGACCGGTACGGCCGAACGAGCCGACGAGAACGGCGGCTACCTCAAGGAGAACTACATGTCGTCCTTTATGGGCTTTGCACCGGCACAATCGCCCAAGGTGCTGTGCTATATCACGCTCGACGGAACGCCGAGCGGCTCAGATGCCGCTGCGGTGCCGTTCCAGTCCATTATGGCCAACGCGCTCGACGTGCTGGGTATCCCGCACACGAAGTAGGGGGTTACAATCTTTGGGGCGTGGTTTGTTGTCCCATATGAGGGGTGTTCACATGCCCTGCACCACGCATGCGCGGCGCTGGGATACAATACGCCGATAGCATTATTAGGTTTACAGGGGAGCTGCAATGATAGAGATCGCCGTCAACAACCTCGCGGCCGCAACAGGGGCCCGAACCGTGACGGGAGAAGCCGATCAGGTATGCCGCGGGTGCGTTATCGACTCGCGCCAGGTCGAGGAAGGGACGATTTTCGTCGCCTTTCCCGGTGAAAACGTCGACGGCAATGATTTTGCTTCCCGTGCCGTCCAGTCGGGTGCCGGCGCCGTCGTGATGACGCGTGAGCCCGAGGCCGAGCTGGTCTCGCTGGCGCAGGACAAGGGCTGTGCCATCTTGCTGACCGATGATCCCGAGGAGTTTCTGCTGCGTTTGGCGCACACGTACCGTCTGGAGCTTGGCTGCCTGGTCGTTGGTATTACCGGTTCCATCGGCAAGACGACGACCAAGGACGTGCTCGCCGCTGTGCTCGCCAAGCGCTATCGTGTCTGGGCCACCAAGGGCAATTTCAATAACCTGATCGGCATGCCACTCACGGTGCTTTCCGCTCCGGCCGATACCGAGGTCCTGGTGCTCGAGATGGGCATGAACCATTTCCACGAGATCGAGCGCCTGTCCCAGTCCGCCAATCCCAACCTTGCCATCGTGAGCAAGATTGGTACCTCTCATATCGGCATTTTGGGTAGCCGCGAGAACATCGCCCGCGCTAAGGCCGAGATTGTCCAGGGTATGTGCGCCGCTGGCGACTTCTTGCCGCTGCTGGTTTTGGGCGGCGAGGACGACTTTACGCCGTTCATTCGCGATACGTTCGCCCAGCCTGCTGGTATCGACGTGATGCTGGCCGGCGTCTCGGACGATGATGAGGTCCGTGCCCGCGACGTTCGAGTTGATGACGAGGGCCGTCCGGTCTTTACGCTCGATTTTGGTCAGGGCGAGACAATCGATACCATGCTTGCCATCCCCGGCGTGCAGTCCGTCCCAAATGCCGTTAAGGCCGCCGCGGTTGCCTATCGCCTGGGCGTGACGCCCGAGCAGATCGATGCTGCCTTTAGGGGCCTCACGATCACCGGTCACCGCCAAGAGATCAAGCGCGCCAAGAGCGGTGCCCGCGTCATCGACGATTCCTATAACGCCAGTGCCGAATCCATGGCTGCTGGCCTCGATCTGCTGTGCTCGCTTTCGTGCACGGGGTCTCGCATGGCGATCCTGGGCGAGATGGGCGAGATGGGCGATGAGGCTCCTCGCATGCATGAGCTCGTGGGCGCCTATGCCGCCGCCAAGAAGCTCGACATGCTGGCGTGCGTGGGTGGTGAGCTGGCCCAGCTTATGGCCGATGCCGCGCGCATGATGGGCATGGACGAGGACCGCATCCAGGTGTTCTCCGATTATCAGCAGGTGCTCGACCGCATGGGCGGCGCGCTTGAAAAACATGATGTTGTACTGGTCAAGGGTTCCCGTTTTGTTGAGCTCGACCGCTTTGTGGAAGGTGTGTGCTAGCCCATGTTCGGCAATCCCTCGTATCCAACGTATCAGGCTTTTTTGGGGCTTGGCATCGCCGCTGCCATTGCGCTGCTGCTCATGCCGTGGTGGATCAAGCTGCTCAAGGTCGAGGGTATCGGCCAGCAGGTTCGTGCCGACGGCCCCAAGCGTCATTTGGTTAAGCAGGGAACGCCCACCATGGGTGGCGTTGTCATCCTCGTCGCGATCTCGCTGACCTGCCTGCTGATGGGCAAGCTCACCACCGAGCTCGTGCTCGTGCTGCTCGCCACGCTGGCGACCGGCGTGCTGGGCCTGATCGACGACCTGACCTCCGTTACGCACGGGCGCTCGCTCGGTCTGACGCCTCATGCCAAGATGATCGGCCTAACCATTATCTGTGTCACCTTTACGGTACTTGCCGTCAACTGGTGCGGCGTCGCCCCCGAGATTCGTTTTCCCGGCGGCCTGACGATTGACCTCGGTGTTCTTTCGACCACCATCTGCGGCCTTTCGTTCCCGTGGCTCTACATTGTCTTTTGCTGGCTGATGATCGCCGGTCTTTCTAATGCCGTGAACCTGACCGATGGCCTTGACGGTCTTGCTGGCGGCACCTCCATGATCGCCATGCTCGCCATGGCTGCCATGGCGTTTTTGCACGGAGACGTGAACCTGTCCATCTTCTGCACCGCGTGTGCCGGTGCCTGCTTGGGCTTTCTGTGGTTCAACTGCTATCCGGCGAGCATCTTTATGGGCGATACCGGCTCGCTTGCCCTGGGCGCCGCGTTTGCCTGCACGTCCATCATGACCAACACCGAGGTCGTCTCCCTCATCATCGGCGGCCTGTTTATCGTTGAGACCCTGTCGGTCATGATTCAGGTTGTCTACTTCCACTTTACGCACGAGCGCGTCTTCCTTATGGCGCCCATCCATCATCATTTCGAAAAGAAGGGCTGGGCCGAGACCAAGGTCGTCATCCGTTTTTGGATTATCGCTGCGGCCTTTGGTGCCGTTGGCCTTGCTTTGTTCTTCCAGTTGGGATAGTGGTCTTTCATGCCTCTTGCTGATGTCTTTAGCCTGCTCGTTTTGGGTCAGGGCAAATCCGGTCTCGATGTCGCCCGCTGGGCGCTGGCACATCCCGAGCGCGTAAGCGCCGTTACCGTGTATGGCGGCGGCACCTCTGAGCCCAATGACGCCACGCGTGCGCTCGAGGCTGCTGGTGCGTCGTTTGTCTATGGGGCCGAACAGGTCGAGGGCGCCTATGACGTGTGCGTGACATGCCCGGGTATTTCGGAGTTCTCGTCCTTCTTTAAGGCGGGGCGTGAGCATGCCGCTCAGATTATGGGCGAGCCCGAGTTTGCCTATCGCTTGTCTCCCCAAAATTGGATTGCCATCACGGGCACCAACGGCAAGACAACTACCACGTCGCTGACTGATTATCTGCTCAAGGCTGCCGGCGAGGCCAGCGTTGCTGTCGGCAACATCGGCGAGCCGCCGGTCAACGAGATTGACGGCCGAGCCCACAACGAGTGGTTTGTGGCTGAGCTCTCGAGCTATCAGATTGCTACGACCACCGAGCTCCACCCCCGCGTGGCGGTGCTGCTCAACATCACTCCCGACCACTTGGGCTGGCATAAGAGCCATAAGAACTATGCGCTTGCCAAGGTCAAACTGTTTGACAATATGGTCGATGACGATCTGGTGGTTGTCGACGTCGAAGACGCCGGCATTCACGAGTTCGATGAGTACATCTACACGCCGGGTCGTCGCATCTGCAAGGTTGCCTTTGACGAGCCTGAGGGCGAGGATGCCGCCTTTGTGCGCGATGGCAAGATGATCGTGCGTCTGAAAGGCGTCGAGACCCCGCTCATCGCTACATCCGAGCTCAAGATCTCGGGCCATCACAATGTTATCAATGCCCTGTGCGCTGCCACGGCTGCCTTGGCGGTCGGTGCCGATGTCGATGGTGTCTGCCGCGGTCTTGCCTCGTTCCAGCCGCTCGAGCACCGCGTGGAGCCATGTGGCGAGATTGACGGCGTGCGCTACGTCAACGATTCCAAGGCGACCAACACCGATGCGGTCGAGAAGGCACTGACGGCATTTCCCGATGACGACGTGATCTTGCTGCTCGGCGGCCACGATAAGGGCACGCCGCTCACGGACTTCGCGCGCGTCGTTATGGACAACGTGCGCTCGGTCGTCTGCTTTGGCGATGCGCGCGAGCGCTTCACCGCCGCTATGGACGAGGCTGATGTCGATGGCGATGTGGATATCGCCCAGGCGGATGACCTGCGCGACGCCGTGGACGTTGCCCGTTCGCTTTCGAGCCGTGGCGATGTGATCTTACTTTCTCCTGCCTGCTCTTCGTTCGATGAGTTCTCGGGCTATGAGGAGCGCGGCCGCGTGTTTAAGGACTACGTGGCTCAGCTTGCCGCTACAGCGAAATCACAAATGGAATAGGGGTTGCGGTGAGAGAGGAGAGCCCCCGACAAGGTATGAGGAGGCCCGACTCGGACCGTGCTTCCTCACGTCGCACCACACCGCGTTCCAGCCGCGGTGGGCAGTCGTTTAGCGAACGCTATATTGCCGGCGTTCCCGCCCGTATCATGCGCCCCCGTTTGATATTCATGGCCTGCCTGTTTACCTTGGTATGTTTTGGCCTGCTGATGGTGTACTCGGCGTCTTCGGTCGAGGCGCTGCACGAGAATGGCTCGGCGACGTTTTTTCTGGGTCGACAGGCCGCGTTTGCCGTGGTCGGTGTTCTGGCGCTGATTGCCATCGTGCGCGTTTTGCCGGACAGCTGGTTTGGGGAGGATGTGCTCAGGATCTTCCTCATCGGCATGATAGGGCTACTGCTTCTGGTGTTCTTGGTGGGCAGCGGCAGCCGTGGCGCCACGCGCTGGCTCAACATCGCCGGTATTCAGTTCCAGCCTTCCGAGTTTTTAAAGCCATTTGCCATTGCGTATTCGGCCATCATGCTTGATCGCTTCTTTTCGCCCGGTGGCAACATCAACGAATTCCTTCGCAAGATGGGCATCTACCTGGGCATTTCGCTCTTTCTGATCTTTATCCAGCCCGATTTCGGTACTGTCCTGATCATCCTGTTGACCCTCATGTGCATGGCGTTGTTTGCGGGTCTCGACCCCAGATTTATCATCGGCGTGCTAATCTTCGGCATTCTCGTGATCGTGATTGCACTTGTCGCAGAGCCGTACCGTATGGTGCGTATTCAGGTTGCCTTGAACCCTTGGGCCGACGAGTATGGTGACGGCTATCAGGCCACGCTTGCCATCATGGCCTTTGCCTCGGGCGGTCTGTTCGGCCGTGGCATCGGCAACTCAACCATGAAGTACTCGTATCTGCCCGAGGCGCACAACGACTACATCCTGGCCATCATTGGCGAGGAAGTCGGCTTTGTCGGAACCGTGCTGTTCTTCTTGGTGTTTGCGATGCTGATCTACTCGGCGTTTCTCATTGCCGAGCAGGCGACCGATCGTCGGGGCGCGCTCATGGCGTCTGGCTCCGCGGTCATTCTCGCAGTGCAGTTTTTGATTAACGCGCTGGGCATCCTCAACGTGTTTCCCATGACGGGCAAACCGTTGCCGTTTATTAGCTACGGTGGTTCGTCGATTATTGTGTCGCTTATGCTTGCCGGGTTGATCCTGCGCGTTTCGTACGAGAGCGCCCGCCGCGATGAGTATGACCGCCGCCGTGAGAGCTTTGCCGTTATGGACGAGAGCACCGCCGGCGTAGCCCATGTGCGCGGTGAACGACCTTCGCGTAGCGGCTTTACCGTTCTGGATGGTTCTGCATCCGAGCCGGCAGCTCGTCCACGCCCGCGAATGGCTCCGCAAGGTCGTTCGCAGCGCCCCAGCCCTCGCAACGCGGGCGGCGGATATAATCGAATCGATTTGAACTCGGACCCGTCGGCGCGTCTGCGTACCGACGACCAGGGACCGCGTGTACGAAGGGACTACCATGACCGATAAAATGACCGTTGCTATTGCAGCCGGCGGCACGGCAGGACACATCAACCCCGCGCTCGCCTTGGCCGAAGAACTGCGTGACCGTGGCCACCACGTTGTGTTCGTGGGCCAGTCGCGCAAGCTCGAGGGTCGTCTGGTCCCCGAGGCTGGGTTTGATTTTGTGCCCATTACGGTCACGGGCTTCGACCGCTCCCGTCCTTGGACGGCGCTGACCTCGCTGTGGCGTGTCAACAAGGCCAAACGTGCGCTCGCCAGTCATTTCTCAAAGGTCGGCAAGCCCGATGCTGCCGTCGGTTTTGGTGCCTATGTCGAGGTTCCGCTGCTGGGGTGGTGCAAGGGCGCAGGCGTTCCGTATCTGCTGCATGAGCAGAACTCTGTTCCGGGCCTGGCCAACAAGATGATGAACTCCCACGCCGCCCGCGTGTGCATCTCGGTGCCGGCAGCGCGTTCGGTCTTTGAGCGCGAAGGTGACCCTGACCACGTGCTCATGACCGGCAACCCCGTACGTCGCTCGGTAATCGAAGGCGATCGCGCTCGCGGCCGCAAGGCACTTGGCGTTCCCGAGGACGCTACGCTGCTGCTCGTCTTTGGCGGTTCACTTGGCGCCCAGCACCTCAACGAGCGCGTGGTTTCGCTCAAAAACGAGCTGCTTTCGCGCAAGAACCTCTATGTGTTGCATTCGACGGGTGCCGACGGCTTTGAGGAGACCGAGCGCGCTTTGGCGCTGACGCCCGAGGAGGCGAAGCGTTACCGCGTCCAGCCTTACATCGACAACATGGGCGATATGTTGGCTGCTGCCGATTTGGTGCTCTCGCGTTCGGGCGCATCGAGCGTGGCCGAGATCGCTGCGCTCGCCGTGCCCTCGGTGCTCGTGCCGTATCCGCATGCGACGGCCGACCACCAAACCACCAATGCCCGGTATCTGGTCGACGCCGGGGCCGGCGTGCTCTGCGCCGATGCCGATATCGACGGTTCTGCCTTTGCCGATGAACTGCTGCACCTGGTCGATGACGCGGCGGCGCGCGACGCCATTCGTCAGGCGGCGCGTGGTCTGGCTCAGGATAGGGCCGCCGCTCTTCTGGCGGATGCGGTAGAGGGTTTGCGTTAGTTAGACGGGATATCGTCGGTCGCCCTCGCGCTGATGCGGTAGGTGCGGTACAGTTAACGGGTTACAGGCAGTGTTTACGCAAGGAGTACACGAGCACATGGCTGATTCCCAGACTGCAACCTCCGCGCCCGAGTTTAAGAGCGCCCACTTTATCGGTATCGGCGTCGTCGGCATGAGCGGCATCGCCCTCGTTCTGCACGAGCGCGGTTATGCCGTTACCGGCTCCGACCTTAAGACGTCACGTTATATCCGCCAGCTTACCCGCGCTGGTGTGAAGGTACATGTGGGCCATGAGGCCGCGACGATCGACGAGGTCAAGCCCGACGTGGTTGTTGTCTCCACCGCTATTCCGGAGTCCAACCCTGAACTCGTGCGCGCTCGCGAGCTTGGTATTCCCGTGTGGCCCCGTGCCAAGATGCTCTCTGCCTTGGGCCACGGCTACACTACCGTCGCTGTTGCCGGCACGCACGGCAAGACCACCACGTCTTCGATGTGCGCCACCATGCTCGACCGCATGGGTCTGGATCCGAGCTTCCTGATCGGTGGCATCGTCGAGGGCTATGACACGAACGGCAAGAACGGCTCGGGCGACTACTTTGTCGCCGAGGCCGACGAGTCCGACAGCTCCTTCCTGTTCCTGAACCCCAACGTGGTCATTGTGACCAACGTCGAGGCCGACCACCTCGATCACTACTCGGGTATCGAGGAGATCGAAGCGACTTTCGCCAAATTCATGAGCCTGGTGGGCGAGGACGGCACCGTCATCGTCTGCGGTGAGGACCCGCATCTGGTCGAGCTCGCCAAGTCGACGGGCCGTCACGTGCTTTCCTACGGCTTTGCCGAGAGCAACGACATCGTCTGCATGCACCCGGATGTCAAAGGCATCCAGAGTGACTTTATCGTTCGCTTTGAGGACGGCACTGAGCATGCCGTGGAGATCAAGAGCAATCCCGGTCGCCACAACATGCTCAACGCCACGGCGGTGCTCACCGTCGCCCATGTCCTGGGCCTTGACATCGACGCCGCCGCCAAGGCGCTCTCGAGCTTTGAGGGCGTCCGCCGTCGCTTTACCCACGTGGGCGATATCGATGGCATCACCGTGGTCGATGATTACGGCCATCACCCCACCGAGATCAAGGCGACGCTTGCTGCCGCTTCGTCGCTGGGCTACAAGCATGTCGACGTCGTGTTCCAGCCGCACCGTTATTCGCGCCTGCAGGCCCTGTGCGACGACTTTGCCGATGCATTTGCCAATGCCGATAAACTGCTGCTGATTGATGTGTTCTCGGCTGGCGAGATGCCCATTCCGGGTGTTACCTCTAAGATGCTCGCCGATACCGTGCGCGCCAAGCATCCTGGCAAGGAGGTCGTGTACTGCTCCAGCCGTCTTGAGCTCAATCAGGAGCTCGAGCAGATGGTGGGCGAGGGCGATCTGCTGCTCACTATGGGTGCCGGTGACGTTACGACCGTCGGTCCCGAGTTCATTGAGTATCTGACTGCCAAGAAAGACGCTTAAGTCAAATGGGTCTGTTTAACGCCGTCATGGCGCTCTCGGGCATGATCGACACGGATGTGATCGAGGACGAGCGCCTTGCGCGTCATACGAGCTATCGTATCGGCGGCAAGGCCGACCTCTTTGTGACGTGCCATAGCTATCATGCCCTCCGCCGCGCCGTGGCGGTGCTCGATCGCGAGCAGGTGCCGTGGGTCATCATCGGCAAGGGCTCCAATCTGCTGGTTGCCGATGGCGGTTATCGCGGTGCCGTAATTTCGCTCGGACGTGAGTTTCAGCGCACGGTTGTTGCCGATGACGGTTGTACGCTGACGGTCGGTGCGGGCGTGATGTTTGCGCGCCTGGTCAACGATGCCCTGTCGCGTAGCCTCTCGGGCCTTGAGTTTGCCGTTGGCATCCCTGGTTCGGTCGGCGGTGCGATATCTATGAATGCCGGCACACGGACCGAGTGGATTGGCTCGCTGGTTGAGGATGTCGTAACGTTTGACCCGGTATCCGGTATCAAGCATTATGCGGGGTCCGAGATTACTTGGGGCTACCGCGAATGTAGCCTTCCCCGCAATGAGATCATCCTCGAGTGCGTGCTCAAGCTTAAACCGGCGCCCAAGGCCGACATTCGCGAGCGCATGGAACGGTACCTGACGAGGCGCAAGCGTACACAGCCCATGGGTCGCGCATCCTGCGGGTCGGTCTTTCGTAACCCGCCCGATGCGAGTGTGGGCAAGCTTATCGAGGATTGTGGATTAAAGGGTTTTTCGATTGGCGGCGCGGAAGTTTCGCCCGTTCACGCTAATTTTATCGTTAATAACGGAACTGCCTCGGCCGATGACGTTGCCGCGGTTATCAGACATGTGCACGGAAAGGTGAGGGAGGCGTATGGCATCGAGCTCAGACCGGAAGTTAAATTCCTCGGCTTCTAGAGCATCGAAACCCACCTTCCGCCGCGCCGGAGGGCGTTCCGGCGCGCCTGCCAAACCTCAACGCAATACCGTCGCGCACTCTAAGTCTGTCGGGCATGCTCGACAGGCCGGTCGTCCGGTCGTCGGCTCTCAGCTCGGTAATCGTCCGGCCGCAAAAAAGTCCTTGCGTCCCTCGGTGACGTCAAAGCCTGTTATGGGCGCCAAGCCTGCCCGTCCCATGGCAACTCCTAAGCCCTCGACGGGAACTAAGGCGGCGCGTCCGGGTCGCACGCTGGGCGCATCGAAACCGCGCTCGCTGACATCGGTCCCGGTTACCGTCAAGAAGCCTTCGGGTAAAAAAAGCGTCAACCCGTTGTCTTCACTTGGGGCGATGGTAAATAAAACATCAGACGCCGCTTCTGTCGTTACAGGCAAAGGCAAAATCGTGGGCGGCGTTCTGGCCGTCTTGGCCGTGCTCGTCGTCGTTGCCATCGTGGTGATTAACTCTGGATTGTTTACCGCCACTGATATTCAGATTCAAGGCAGCGAGCATGTGACGAAGCACGATGCTATCCAGCTGATCGATTTGCCCGAGGGAACGTCGCTTTTTAACGTCGATCCCGACCAGATTACCGAGGATCTCAAGCAGAACCCGTGGGTCTCGGGCGTGGATGTCCAGCGTCAGTTCCCGCATACGCTCATCATTACGCCTATGGAGCGCAAGGTCATCGCAATTGCCTATATCAGCTCCGATGACCTTGCCTGGGCCATCGGGGATGATGACACCTGGATCGCCCCACTGTCGACGTCGGTCGAAGTGGACGACCAGGGCAACGTCATCACGACAGGGCAGGGCTCAAATACCTTGACCGGAATCGATGCCGCGCTGGCGCTCGCTAAGCATTATGGCGCGGTGCTGTTGACTGATGTCTCGGCGGATGTCGCTCCGGTTTCCGGCCAGGCGGTGAACTTCAAAGCCGTTAAGGCCGGCCTGGATTATGTGCGTGGTTTTTCGAGCGAGTTCTTGGGACAAGTCAAGGATATTTCCACGCCTTCGGTCGAAGCCATCTCGGCAAACCTCAATAACGGCATTGAGGTGTCGCTGGGCGATTCGAACGATATCGCCAAGAAAGAACGCGTAGTCACCAAGTTGCTTTCGCAGGTAGAGGGCGTAACGTATATCAATGTGCGCTCTCCGGGCAACTACACATTTAGGAATGCTCCGACCTCGTAGCGCTGGTTGTTACTTTGTTGAGGGGCCATACCACGCCGTTTATCTGGTTTGTTTGGTTTTCACGGTCAATTATTTGACTGATACGTTCATAATGTGCAAACATAATACGGTTTACCTTTGCATTTACTTTCAACCTGAAGGTTAATGTGCGCAGGGGTCGACCCATGCTATGGCTATAACCTTTGTTCGGAGGACCGACATGCACGAGACAGAGATCAACAACTACCTTGCCGTCATTAAGGTGGTCGGCGTCGGCGGCGGCGGTACCAACGCGGTCAATCGAATGATCGAAGAGGGCATCCGCGGCGTCGAGTTTGTTGCCATCAACACCGATGCTCAGGCACTCGCGATCTCTGATGCCGATATCAAGGTGCACATCGGCACCGACCTTACCCGCGGCCTGGGCGCCGGCGCCAACCCCGAGGTTGGCCGCAAGGCTGCCGATGAGTCCCGCGACGACATTGCCGAGGCGCTTGCTGGTGCCGACATGGTGTTCATCACCTGCGGCGAGGGCGGTGGCACCGGTACCGGCGCTGCTCCCATCGTTGCCGATATCGCGATGAACGAGGTCGGTGCACTGACCGTCGCCGTCGTGACCAAGCCCTTCACCTTCGAGGGCCGCAAGCGCAAGAAGAGCGCCGAGGAGGGCATTAAGACCCTCTCCGATTGCGTCGACACCATGATTGTCATCCCTAACGATAAGCTGCTCGACATCGCCGAGAAGAAGACCACCATGCTCGAGGCCTTCGCGATTGCTGATGGCGTCCTTTCCCAGGGCACCCAGGGCATCACCGACCTCATCACCGTCCCCGGTATCATCAACCTGGACTTCGCCGATGTTAAGACCATCATGAAGCAGGCCGGTACCGCCATGATGGGTATCGGTACCTCTTCTGGGGATACCCGTGCCGTCGACGCAGCCCAGCAGGCCATCTCCAGCCCGCTGCTCGAGAGCTCCATCGATGGTGCCACACGCGTGCTGCTCTCCATCGCCGGTTCCAAGGACCTGGGCATCCAGGAGATCAGCGACGCCGCCGACGTTGTCGCCAACGCCGTCGACCCCGAGGCCAACATCATCTTCGGTACCGTTGTCGACGAGTCCCTGGGCGATCAGGTGCGTATCACCGTCATCGCTACGGGCTTCTCCGACTCCAACGTCAACCGTCAGGACGAGCTCTTTGCTGCTCAGCAGTCTCAGAGCAAGGCCGCTGCCTCCGCTGAGCCGCAGCGCACCGCTCCGGCCACCAGCCCGGCTCAGGCCGCTCCGACCCGCAACGTCGGTGGCACCGAGCTTCCTAACTTCGGCAACGATCAGTTCGAGCTTCCCGACTTCCTGAAGCGCGGCAGCTTCTAAGTCGTTCTTTGCATTGTTGTGCACAGGGGCGTGTCCGTATGGACGCGCCCTTTTTATTTCGACTTTGTAAACTAGAACCTCCAATCTCTTTACGTTCCCTTTACGATTGCCTCCAGCGCAGCAGGTATCCTTTTAGAGAAGTATGACAGCCGTATAAACGCTGGCTGTAGCGGCGATGCCGCGGTACTTGTGTTATTAGGAGGCTTTAGTATGGCAGCACGTGCGGACAAAGTTTCGCGTGTCGACCATGATGGAGTTACGTTGGTGGAAGGCGCGACATCCGATGTTCGCTTTGCCTTCACCGAGCGCGCCGGTGGTGTTTCCGAAGATGCGTACTTCTCACTCAACTTGGGCTCGCATGTTGGCGATGATCCCTTTGCTGTTCAAGAAAATCGTCGTCGCGCGCTCGAGGCTATGGGTGCCGCCGAGTGCGAGCACAACCTGCTCGTTCCCAATCAGGTCCATGGTGACCATATCGTTGCGGTGACCTCGAACGGCGCCGATGACCTTGAGGACGTCCGCGAGCAGATTGCCGAGGGCTGCGATGCCATCGTCTGTACGGCGCATAACGTACCCGTGCTGCTCTGCTTTGCCGACTGCGTTCCCGTGGTGCTGGTGGCCCCTGGCGGATTTGCCGTGGTGCACTCCGGTTGGAAGGGCACGATTGCACGCATTTCCGCCAAGGCGTGCCAGGCGCTTTGCGATGCTGCCGGTTGCGATGCGAGCGGCGTTTCCGCCTATATCGGCCCCCATATCTTGGGTGACGAATATGAGGTATCCCAGGAACTCATGGATCGCTTTGCCGCCGAGTTCTCTTGCATCGATGCGAGTACCTCTCGCATGCTCGATCTTTCCGCTGCCATTCGCGAGGCGCTGGTAGATGTCGGTGTCGACGCGGATAATATCGTGGATACCCAGCTTTCGACCGTGCGTCAGAACGACCGCTTTTATTCCTACCGTAACGAGGGCGGCACCTGTGGGCGCCATGCTGCGATCGGCGTGATGCTATGAGAAAGATCGTATCGGTCCTGAGCGCCGCTGTGCTTACGCTTACGCTGTGCGCCTGTTCTTCGGGATCTTCTACCTCTTCCATTACCGTCGCTGGCTCCACGACCTGCCTTCCTATCGCCGAGATTGCGGCCGAGGGCTTTAAAGAGGAGACCGGCATCGACGTGCTCGTTTCCGGTTTGGGTTCTTCTGCTGGCATCGAGGCCGTCAGCGCCGGCACGGCCGATATCGCCAGCTCCTCCCGTGGACTCAATGCCGACGAACAGGATCTGGGCCTGACTCCCATCGTCATTGCCCACGACGGTATCGCGGTCATCGTGAACGACGATAACCCGGTCGATAACCTCTCGACCGAGCAGCTCCGCGATATTTACGCCGGCAAGATCACCAACTGGAAAGAAGTCGGTGGCGAGGACCTGAGGATTCAGGTTATCAACCGAGATGAGGCGTCCGGCACGCGTGAGGCCTTCCGTACCATCGTGATGGACGGCACGCCGTTCGATCGCCGCTCGGCCGTTCTTTCGGGCACGGGCCAGGTGCGCGACGTGGTATCTCGTTCGCGCGGTGCCATTGGCTACATTTCGCTGGGCTTCGTCGATAGCCTCAACGCCAAGACCTCGGTCAGGGCCGTCTCGGTCAATCATGTTGAGGCGTCCGAGAAGACGGTCGCGAGCGGCGGCTATCCCATCTCGCGCGACCTTTACTTCTTTGTGAAGGGTGCTCCTTCGCAGCAGGCGCAGGATTACATCGACTACGTGACGTCCGAAAAGATGGACAAGCAGATTCGCGAGGCGGGCTTTATTCCCGTCACCAACGACGAGAAGGGGAGTGAGTAGCATGGAAGCACAGGAAAACTCCCAGACTGAGCAGAATGCTCAGGCACCCAAGAAGCGCGAGCTGGCGCTCGTATCGCGCAGTACCTATATCAAGGAGAAGGCGCTGCAGTGGATCTTCTTTGCCTGCGCGTTCTTGGCGGTCGTTACCGTCATCCTGATTTTTGTCTTTACCACATACTCGGCGCTGCCCGTCTTTACCGACATCGGTCTGGCGGACTTCTTTAGCTTTACGTGGGCGCCCTCTGAGGGCCACTACGGCATCATGTCGCTGCTTGCCGGCTCAGGTCTGGTGACCGTCGGTGCGCTCGCCATGGGCGTGCCGCTAGGTGTGGGCACGGCCGTGTACCTGGTCGAGATCGCCGGCAAGCGCGTGCGCAAGCTTATCAGCCCCGCCGTTGACCTGTTGGCCGGCATCCCTTCTATCATCTATGGCTTCTTTGGAATGATCATCATCCGTCCGTTTATCGCGCAACTGACCGGTGGTCTTGGTTTTGGTGCGCTGACGGCGTGGTTCGTGCTTGCCATCATGATCGTTCCTACCATCACCACACTCACCATCGATGCCCTCAATTCCATTCCCATGGGCATTCGCGAGGCATCGTATGCCATGGGCGCCACCAAGTGGCAGACCATCTATAAGGTCGTGCTACCTGCCGCTAAGCTGGGTATCGTGGATGCCATCGTGCTGGGTATGGGCCGTGCCATCGGAGAGACCATGGCCGTGCTCATGGTCGTGGGTAATGCCCCGGTTATTCCCGACAGCATTGCGAGCCCTATCTCGACGCTCACGAGCCAGATCGCACTCGACATGAGCTATTCCTCGGGTCTGCACCGCTCGGCGCTGTTCGGCATGGGCGTGGTCCTGTTTATCATCTCCGCCACGCTGGTGGGCATCGTCCGTCTGATTTCCAAGAAGAAGAGGGGGTAGGCTATGTCCGATTCCGTTGACACGACGGTCGATACGACCTCGTCGCGCGAGCGCATCAAGCGTGCCCTTTTCCACGGCAAGAAGGGCCGCATCAACAAGGACCTGTCCAACAAGATCATGCTTGGCGTGTTCCGTGCCGCGGCATACATCACCACGCTGGTGCTGGTCGCTATCATCGCCTACGTGGTCATTAACGGCCTGCCGCATATCTCACTCGACTTTATCTTCGGTTGGCCCCAGGGCGTCAACGCCGAGGGCGGAATTTGGCCCACAATCGTCTCGACCGTCTATGTGACGGCACTCGCCATGCTTATCTGCACGCCGATCGCTGTGCTGGCAGCCGTCTATCTGGCCGAGTACGCCAAGCAGGGCAAGGTCGTCGAGCTCATTCGCTACGCTGCTGACGCTTTGGCCTCGGTGCCCTCCATCGTTATGGGCCTGTTTGGCTACGCCTTGTTTGTCGAGGCTATGGGTCTGGGCCTTTCGATGGTCTCGGCCGCCCTGGCACTCGCGCTCTTGATGCTTCCCATCGTCATGCGCACCACCGAAGAGGCCATTCGCGCCGTTCCGCGCTATATCCGGTGGGGTGCGTACGGCCTGGGCGCCACCAAGTGGCAGGTCGTCTCCAAGATCGTGCTTCCTTCTGCCTTTGGCCGTATTGCCACGGGTATCGTCCTCGCCATCGGCCGTGCCATTGGCGAGACCGCGGTGGTGCTCTACACCATGGGCCAGGCCATCAATCTACCTATTTCGCCGCTCGATTCCGGCCGCCCCATGACGGTTCACCTGTACCTGCTTGCCAACGACGGCATCAACATGAACGCAGCCTATGGCACCGCGCTCTTGCTGATGGTGATCATTCTGGCCTTCAACCTGTTTGCGCGCTTCCTGTCGCGCAAGCGTCGCTAGTTAAGGAGTCCCATGTCCGTTTATCAGTCCGCTCCCACGCTGGAGCAAGCGGCCATTACGGCCAAGGATTTCAACTTTTGGTACGGTGACTTTCATGCGCTGACGGGGCTTGACCTCAACATCGCCAAAAACGCCATCACCTCCTTCATTGGCCCTTCGGGCTGCGGCAAGTCGACGTTTTTGCGCTGCATCAACCGCATGAATGATCTGATCGAGGGTACGCGCGTCGCGGGCACCATGACGCTCGACGGCAATGATATCTATGCCGAGGGTGTCGACCCGGTCGACCTCCGTCGTCGTGTGGGCATGATCTTTCAGCAGCCCAACCCGTTTCCCAAATCCATCTACGAGAATGTCGCCTTTGGCCCTCGTCTGCAGGGCGTGACTAGCAAAAGCGACCTCGATGACATCGTGGAAGAATCGCTCAAACGCGCCAACCTCTGGAAAGAGGTATCCAATCAGCTCAACAAGGATGGTTTGGCGCTCTCGGGCGGTCAGCAGCAGCGTCTGTGCATCGCGCGCGTGCTTGCGGTGCAGCCCGATGTCCTTCTGATGGACGAGCCATGCTCCGCCATCGACCCCACGTCCGTCTCTAAGGTTGAGGATCTGATGGCCGAGCTGGCGCCCGAGATGACGATCATCATCGTCACGCATTCAATGCAGCAGGCAGCTCGCATTAGCGACTACACTGCATTCTTCTTGCAGGAAGTTGCCGGCGAGCCCGCTACGCTCATCGAGTATGGTCAAACCGACGCGATCTTCACCAGCCCGGTGGACTCGCGGACGGAAGACTATATCACCGGCCGCTTTGGCTGATCGGTGCGACTAGTCCCAAGCCGATCGGATCTGGTCCGGTGCGTATTCACTGTGCGGGCGGCATGACCGCACCCAACTGATTGGAGTGAACCATGCGCAAACTGTTTTCCCGTCAGCTCATCGAGGCCCGTCACGAGATGCTGAGCATCTACGAGGCCGTCGATCTGGCCCTCCACGATGCCGTGAAGGCCTATGTGACCGACGACCGCAAGCTCGCCACCAAGACCAAGAAGCGCACGCTTTCGATTGACGCACGCTGCGCCAACCTGGAGGCCGTCTGCTACAACCTGATTGCCACGCAGTCACCGGTCGCCTCCGACTTCCGCTTGCTGCAGACGATCATCTACGTCGACTTTAACCTGCAGCGCATGACCGATAAGGTTCGCCAGATTTGCCGCGCCACGCGTCATATGATCAAGGCCGACATCTCGCTGCCCAAGGAGCTTGTCGGCACGGTCGAGGCCGAGGCTGAGGCCGTCTACCAGGTGCTGGGCTCTTCGCTTTCTGCGCTCGTCACCAACGACATGTCCATCATCTGCAACTTGGCCGTCGAGGACGAGCCAGTGCACGCCGCCTACGAGAAGTTCTTCCGCACCTTTAACCGCATGGACACGGGCGATTTTATGGACGACGACAGCAACTATGACGACCTGCGCCGCGCCATCATGGTATCGCGCTATCTCGATCGCATCGCCTCGATTTCCATCGATGCCGCCTGCCGTCTGACCTTCTTGTTGACCGGACAGCGTATGACTGCCGGTGATATCGCCTGCACTGATGAGGATGAGCTCGAGAGCATGCGCGTGCCTTCGGGCGAGGGTGTTATCATGAGGCCCGCCGTCGACGCTCGCTACGTTGCCAAGGTGCCCACTAACGAGGTCAGCGAGGGTCTTCGCTACCTGCTCGATCATCTTGAGGACGAGGACGATGGCGAGGACGACGAGGAGTAAGTAATTCCGTTCGTCGAAAGATTGTAAATACCTAAGTGAGCGCGGCCTTGCACATGCGGGGCCGCGCTCTTGCGATAGCATGGGACTACTTGTTTGGCTGTCAGCGGAGGCGATTGGCAATGGATAACTATTTGGACTTGATGCGCGCTCGCCGCGAGCAGATTCTGGAACGTTTTTATGCGGCGCTCGATCGCGCAGGCCGTCCCCACGACGCCGCGCGCCTCATTGCCGTGTCCAAGACCGTTGGTGTCGATGAGACCGTTGCCGCTATTCAGGCGGGGTATCGCCATTTTGCCGAGAACCGCCCGCAGGAGCTCGTTCGCAAGCTCGCTGGCCTCGCAGAGCATCCGGAGCTACCCGAGGTGCGCTTCGATATGATCGGCAACCTGCAGACCAACAAGATCAATGCGGTTCTGGGCTCGGCCGAGCTGATTCATTCGGTAAGCTCGCTGCATTTGGCTCAGGCTATCTCGAGCCGTGCGGTCCGCAAGATTGAGGCGGGCGAGCTCTCCGGCCCCCAGCGCGTGCTGATCGAGGTCAATGTGAGCGGCGAGGAGTCCAAGGGCGGCTTTTCGCCCGACGAGGTCCGAGACGCCGCAGGTGAGCTTGCGGAGCTTGAGGGAATTTGTGTGCAGGGCCTTATGACTATGGCACCCCGGGGGAATAAGGATGTGGCGCGCCGCACTTTTGCCGGACTTCGCGAGCTAAGGGATGAGCTTGAGGCGACGCACTCCGATCTGAGTCTGCCCGAGCTTTCCTGCGGCATGAGCGAGGACTTTGAGCCTGCCCTTGAGGAAGGCTCTACGCTCGTTCGCCTGGGCAGGGTAGTATTTAGCCCGGAGTTTGCAGTAAAATAAGGCTCTGAAGTGCGCACTGATTATCAGAGCGCCTGCACTAAACCGCGAGAGGACACAACCATGGGCTTCCTTGACGAGATTAAAAATAAGATGCACCTGGGCGGCCAGCAGGGTTACGACCAGGGTTATGGTCAGGACGACGACTACGGCTACGATGATGGCTATGACGACGGCTACCAGAATAACGGTTACAGCGGTGCCTCGGGCGAGGGCTTCTACACCCAGGACGAGCCGAGCAACGGCCTGTTGGGTCAGACGCGCCGCGGCGAGGCCGAGTCGGTGGCCGTGTACACGCGCTCCGGTCAGCTGGTCGGCGACGACTCTCGCCACGCTACGACCTACAACCCGCCATCGCGCTCGCAGGAGACGGTTGCGGGCGGTTATCGTCCCGGTGCTTACGACACGCCGTCGAGCTACGCCGAGAGCACACGTGCTCGCGCCGCTGCCCCCGCACCTGCTCCCTCACCGAGCGATGCTTCGGCGTATGCGAGCAACATCATCAACGCAACGCCACAGCTGCCGGCCTATGTCCTGCGCCCTGAGAGCTATGACGACGTGGAGACCGTCGTGCGCCGTGTGCGCACCAAGCAGCCTGTCGCGCTGATTTTTGTGGGCGTTCGTACCGAGGTCGCCAAGCGCGTCCTGGACTTCTCTTACGGCTTTGCCTGCGGTCTGGGTGCCACGGTCAAGGAGGTGGGCGACCGCGTGTTCATGGTGCTGCCCGCCGGTTGCGAGGTCAAAGATTCCGATCTCAAGAAGCTTCGTGCCGACGGCTACCTTAAGTAAAGACAAGACGAGGAGATTCCCATCAACATCTACACTATCGTCCAGCTGGTCAACACGCTGTTCAACTTCTATTCCACGCTCATTGTCGTCTACTGCTTTATGACGTGGATTCCCATGAAGCAGGGTGGTTTGCTTCAGGATATTGCCGCGGTGCTTGATAGCGTGTGCGGTCCGTGGCTCAACCTGTTCCGTCGTTTCATCCCGCCGATGGGCGGTATCGATTTTTCGCCGGTCGTTGCGATTATTGCGTTGCAGTTGGTGCAGAGGCTGGTTCTGCAGCTTCTTATAGGTATACTCGTGTAGAGCTGACTTAGTAACTTACGTCGGGCGTGTAGCGCCGAGGCGATGAAAAAGGAGACTTGTTATGGCTATTACCCCTGCAGACATCCAGGCTCAGACTTTCTCTGAGGCCAAGCGTGGCTACGATCCTGCTGAGGTCGACGTCTTCTTGGAGACGCTGTCCTCCGAGGTTGACGCTATGCTCGCTAAGATCGTCGACCTTAAGGGTCGTCTGACTGCTACCGAGCAGCAGCTTGCCGATGCGCAGGCTCAGCTTGCCCAAGCTCAGGATGCCACCGCCCAGGCCGTTCCTGCCGCCCCCGTGGCTGCTCCCGCCCCTGACTTCTCCGCTCAGGAGCGCCAGATTTCCGCTGCCCTGATCGCTGCCCAGCAGACCGCTGAGACCATCGTCAACGATGCCAACGAGAACGCTGAGCGTATCCGCAACGAGGCTGACGCCAAGGCCCGCGAGGTTATCCGCCAGGCTCTGACCGAGAAGCAGGCCGAGCTCGAGGAGATCGATCGTCTCAAGGCTTCCCGTGAGGAGTTCAAGGCAGAGTATCTCAAGCTCATCCAGCACTTCATGGACGATGCCCAGAATTCCTTCCCGGCCGATCTGATGGCCTCCACGCCGGTCGGTTCTGCCGCTTCTCCTGCAGTGACTGTTCCCGCCGAGCCGCTGCCCGTCGCTGACCCGGTTGTCCCCGTGGCCGATCCCTTCGCCCCGATCGACAACTTTGCTGCCGACGACCTGGACTAACATTCGGCCTACAATTTAGTGCCTAGAAAGGACCCGCAGCTTGCGGGTCCTTTTTTATGACTGTGCAGGGGCGCGCAACATAAAAAAACGAGCCCTGCACATTGTGGCGCAGAACTCGGCGAATGGGTGAGCGGTAAAAGGTAGGTTTTAGGGCATGTGCCAAAAAACTACTTGAGGAGGAAGTTGGGGAGGGGAATGGTACGGGCCTCGCGATGCTCGGGGTCGGCGATGTGGTCGGCAGGATAGCCACAGACAAGCATGTGATAGGGATAAACGCCCTTGGGCAGATTGAACTGCTCCTGTGCCACCTCTGGCTTAAAATGGCATACCCAGCACGTTCCCAGGCCCTGCTCGGTGGCCTCCATCATCATCTGATCGCAAACGATGGATGTATCGATTTCGCTGGAATTCATCTGATCATACGGGCGCACCCAAGCATCATCGGTAACGCTGCAAATAAGGAAGATAAGCGGAGCGCCAAAGATAGACCCATCACGAGCAAACCGAGGCTGACAAGCAGCAGCCTTCTCCAGAAGCTCAGGCGTATCCAACACCATCACACGGGTTGGATGGTTATTACAAGCAGAAGGAGCAATACGCCCAGCCTCAACAATGGCATCCACCACAGCCTGCTCCACAGCCCGATCTTCAAACTCACGACAAGAATACCGACCCCGAGCCAGATCCAAATAAGACATACAAGCCCTCCAACAATTAAAAATCAAACAAACCCAAAGTAACCCAAACAGTACCCAAAGCAGCAATCAGTCAACCCCTCAGCCAAAGTTCCCAATGGTGGTACGTAAGGGAGCGGGCCCGACCACTAATACCTTTTGAACGACTCTGCTTGCAGCCGGAGTGAAAAAGGTATTAGTGGTCGGGCCCGCGACCGGTGGGATACGTACCCCCAATTAACTGTTCTTCATGACAATCGAATCCACAACATCGGCCACATTCTCACAGCAGTCAGCGCAGTACTCCAGGAAGGCGTACACGTCACGCCAGGCGATGACCTCGAGCGGGTCCTTGCCGTTAACGTGCAGGTTGCGCATGGCGTTGATATAGAGCTCGTCGGCTTCGGACTCGATGGTGTTGATCTGGATGACGAGTTCGCGCAGGGTCTTGGACTTGCGGTAGTTGGGCAGCTCGACCATCAGGTCTTTCATGGCGCGGCAGGCGTCAGTCACCTTGTGAGCGATGACGATGGCGTCGGGATGGATGCTCTGGATGTTGGTGAAGTAGACGCGCTGCACGACGCCCTCGATACGATCGAGCACGGTGTCGAGCGAGCAGCTCATCAGGTCTAGATCCTCGCGCTCAAGCGGGGTGATAAAGGCGGTGAGCAAGGCGTCTTCGAGCTCGTGGTGCTTCTTGTCTGCCGCATGCTCAATCGCATGCATCTTATTGAGCATGTCGTGGATCTGCGCGGGGTCAAAGTTCTCAAAAATCTTGGTGAGCAGCTCTGCGGCCTGGACGGCGAGGTCGGCGCAAGCGACGTAGTTGTCAAAGTAGAACGAATCGGGTTTCTTTGCCATGGGTGGGTCCTTTCGAGGTGAAGACGGGTGGGCGAAGTAATGCGGTCCGGATGGACGCTCGGTTTGACTAGAGGAACATCATGAACAGCTTGGCCATGACAAAGCTGATGAGTCCGCAGGCGGGGAAGGTGAAGAACCAGGTGAACATCATGTCTTTGACGACGCCGAAGTTGATGGCTGAGAGGCGCTTGACGGCACCGACGCCCATGATGGCGCAGGTCTTGATGTGTGTGGAGGACACGGGGATGCCGGTAAGGGTGGCAAGCAGCAGATTTGCGGCGCCCGCCAGGTCGGCGGAGAAGCCCTGATACTTTTCGAGCTTGACCATGCTCTGGCCGACGGACTTGATGATGCGCTCGCCGCCCACGCTGGTGCCGATACCCATAGTGGCCGAGCACAGCAGCATAATCCAGATGGGGATGCCTGCATCGCCGACGCTCGTCTGGCCGCTGGCAAAGGCCACGCCTAAAAAGAGCACGCCGATGAACTTCTGTCCATCCTGCGCGCCGTGCATAAAGCTCATGGCCGCAGCGCTCGCGATCTGAGCGTATTTAAAGAAGACGTTTGCACGTCGCCTATTGGCGGCGGCAAACAGAATCGAGACGAGTTTGCACAGGATCCAGCCCATGACAAAACCCAGACCGATGGAGAGCGCCAGGCCGTAGATGACCTTCATCCACTCGTGGACGTTGACGCTGTTCGCGCCGCCGAGGGCGATAGCGGCACCGGTCAGGCCGGCGATAAGACTGTGGCTTTGCGAGGTGGGGATGCCAAAACGCGATGCCGTGGCACCGTAGACGACAATGGAGAACAGAGCCGCGCAGAGGCACGCAAGCGCCATGGTGCTGTTTCCGCCAAAGTCGACGATATGTGAGATGGTGTTGGCGACGCTCGCGTTAAAGTGCGTCATGATGAGCACGCCCAAGAAGTTGAATGCGGCGCTCATGAGAATGGCGGCGCGG
>CABUZI010000014.1 GCA_902496005.1 uncultured Collinsella sp. | reverse complement strand
GCGATCGTGTCGGCTACGGGCTCGGCTTCCCGTCGTTCGGCAACTGCCACCTCGGCATCCGCAAACGTACCGTCCTCGCGCTCCTCGTCGATCAAAAGCGCCTCGCGCGTTTGTGCGGCGGCGCTCCGAATGCGCCCCAGCTGGCTCAAGTCGATATCGATCTTGACGGGCTGATGTGCGGCATCCCATGAAAGCCATGCCACGATCTCGTCATTGATAATCTTAGCCAGATATTTGGGGACCTTCTCTTCCTTAAGAGGATGGCCGGGGTCCAGTGCCAAGCGCAGGCGCTGATCACAAGCGCGCATCATCTCACCGAGCTTGCTACTTTTCTGTCTGCTGCCGTGGATGCGCATGCATTCCCAAAAGCCATTTTGGCAGCGGTAGATGTGAATGGGGTCCAGGCGATACTCGCAGTCCTCGTGGCGCTCGGGCGCAAAGAACACGGCCGAGGCAAACATGGTGTAGGGCATGGCCGTCTCCTCCCCAAACAAGCTCGCTACGATGCCGGTCTTTCGGTGCGTGTCATAGTAGCGCGCCATGCGGACATACACGGCGCATGCCACGTGGCGCAGGTCGCGATGGTGGGAACGGTCGAGCCGTGAGTTATTCAGGTTGTACGTCGAGAGTGCGTCGATGGCAGCCATGAGCCGCTCCTCATGCGCCTCATCGGGCGGAAGGGGAAGCGTGGGCTCGGAGGTCTTGCGATGTTTGGGGGGCAGGTCCGACGGCGCCGGCGCGGGTACAAGGTCTCGCGCTGCGCGGCGCAGCTCGATGAGGGCGTTGTCGAATGCGACGGTTTTAGAGTCGCGAAGCAGCTTGGGGTCGAGCTCATGGAACACGGCGTAGTCCTGCAGCCACACGCGTGCGAACCGGTCGATGCCAGGTTCAAAGGCGCGATAGGCATCCCAAAATGCCTTAATCTTGTCATAGCCGTCACGCGGATTGTCGACGCCAATGCCGCAGATCAATTCGTAAAGATAAAGAAAAGCAAACGAGGTCGATGTCTCCTCGATATTGCCGCGGCGCACTTGGGCACGCCAGGTAAAGTAGCCGCGCAACTGTCGATCGCTCATGGCATTGTAGGTGGGAAAGTACGACTTAAAGGTGCCGTTGTAGGGGCAATCGTCCTCGAAGTCGGCCATCAGCAGGCCTTGGCGGTAAAAGAGCTCCGCCTCCGATAGCCAACGTCCCGCGCCGCCTTTGGGATCCTCTTGCCAGCGTGATATCTCGCGCATCTTGCGGTACTGGTCGGGGAGGAAGTTCTGCATCTGACGACCGGTCTTGAGAATCGGCTCGTCAGCATAGATTTCGTTTGAGAAGCGGGCGGACTGATGGGTCCGGGCCTCGGCCATAATGCGCTCGATGAGCATCTTGACGTCCTGGTCGGCCACCGCCCTCTCCTCTCCCTATATGGTGTCGGTAACCTCATATCATAGCACAGCATCAAACAGATGTTCGAGATACCACTGCGTAGATAGATTTAGAACAGGAGGGCGTAGATGACCGCCACGACGACGGAGGGGAGCATGTTGGCCGTGCGGAAGGTCTGAGGCCGAATAAGGTTAACGCCGACGCAGAAGATGAGCATGGAGCCCACAAGCGAAAGGCTGTCGAGGGCTGCGGTGGTCATGATGGGGGAGAGTGCGCCGGCAAAAAGCGTGATCGTGCCCTGGAATACGGCAACGGGCAGGGCCGAGAAGATGCAGCCGCGGCCAAGCGAGGCCGTCATGGTGCAGACGATGATGCAGTCCAGCGCGCCCTTCAGAGCAAGCGTGGACCAGTCGCCGAGCAGACCGTCCTGAATCGATCCCACAATGGCCATGGCGCCGATACACACGGTGAGTGAAGTCGAGACAAAAGCGTTGGTGAACTCGTTATCGCCCTCGCTGCCGGTTTTGCGCTTCAGCCATTCGCCAAGGTTCTCGATGGCAGCCTCCAAGTTGATGGCCTCGCCGATGAGAGAGCCGAGGGCGAACGAGACAATGAGCATGGTGGTACCGGTGGTCGCTAGCGCTTTTCCATCGATGATGAGCATCTTTTGCATGGTGCCGCCCAGGCCGATAAACAGGACGCACAGCCCCGATGCTTTCATGAGCGTGTCTTGGATGCGCGGTGTAATGAAGCGGCCGCCCGCTAATCCTAAAAGACCGCCCGCAACTAAAAGCACAACGTTGATGATTGTTCCCAAGCCCGGCATGAGCCCTCCTGTATTGATGCCAACGTGGCAATCGTAGCAGAACGAAATGCGAGGCACATCGCAACCCATCTAATACGTTATATAAGCGGTATTAGGAATGATGCGCAGCATTTAAGCCTCAGGTGGTTGTCGGGACATAGGGATAGTATTCAAAGCGCAGTGTCATAAGCCGCTGCGGGGATTCAATAGCCGCGGCGATGATATTGGCATCGCGGGCACGATCAAACCCTTCGAGCTCGATCTGGTACGAGACGTCTTGCATAATGTCCAGACGTCGCCAGGCTAGGAGTGTGTCGCCATCGAATTCCAAGGCCTTGCCTCCGTCTGGAGCAACGGCGTATAGACGCAGCTTGGCGGTTGTTGCAGGGTCGACAACTGTGACCTTTTTAATTTCGTTTCGAGTATTCTTGGCGCCCAACAAGGTGAGCAGTGTTGGGGCCACGACCTCGCCCGATGGCAAAAAGACGACTTCGATGGATTCAGGAAATGCGATGATAGCCGACTTGCGGACGGGCTGATTGGCGGCGGCAGCTTCGATGTTCGCAGCGTCGATGACCTCTGTGTGGTCGAGCGCGGCAAGCACGCAGCAGTTACCTTCATCGATCTCTTGAGGATCAGCAAGCCCCAGACTGTCCGCGAGCTCGGGATCGTTTGGATCGGTAGCGGGCTCATTCGGTGCTTCGAAAGAAGCTGGGACGCTGTTTGTCGGCGACGGCGTGTCGCCCGCACTCGCTTCTTTATCCGCGCTCTCTTCTTGTATGGTTGCGTTGATGGGTTCGTCGTTTGAGGGGAGCGCCTTGGCGTCAAGCGCGGAGGGGAGAATTCCGATGGCTCCGGATCCGTTCCACTCCATTTCGAGAAGCGCCGGGTCGGCAAGAATGCGTTGCCTGCATTGCGCGTGGGCATCGATCTCAATAGGGCCTGCCTCCGTCCCGCGCGTAAGGCTGAGAGATCCGGCTGGCTTCTCGAAATGAGCGTCTGTGTCTTTGGCGCTGACGGCGTAGAACAGCAGGGACGCTTCTCCCGCCGCGATGGCATCGGTGCCGGCTTTGGTCAGCCGCAACGATGCCGTGAATGAGAGGGTGGGCTGCGTGTCGTCTGCATTCGCGGCGGCGCAGCCCAGACATATACCGCCTCCTTTCTCAAAAAACGTACCGTCGAAGGCGACCTTCGCTCCGTTCGCCGAGTCATCGACCGAAGCGATGTCGATGCGCAACTCCAAATCGCACGGATCGCCATCTGCATCGAACACAACCGAGCGCCACGTGCAGACGGCACACCCCGCCTGGGAGCCGTTTGCCTTGTTCGAACGATTGATATCCACGACTATCGAGCCGTCCGTATTACGACGAAGGCATCCCGAGGTTGAGATTGCGGCCTGTGCGATCGAAAAACGCTTGCACGCAATGGCGCTCGACGGATTTGGTGCGGAGCTTAGGGCTGCTGGTAAGGAGTCTGCCATGACGGGAGTCGCCCAAGCGGCGACAGGCGTTCCGGTTGCGAGCGCGCCGCAGAGTGCGACGACGGGCAAAAGGTTCTTCGATGCCATGGGGTCTCCTTAGCTAATTTAGTGCGGCCTGTCCGTGTTTTGTTTCTGGCTGCGTTTGATGTGCAGACCGAGGCCGGCGGTCCCCGCGCCTGCTGCTGTGGCGCCTGCTGCCAAGAGCCATCGTCTGTCGCCTGTCTGCGCCAACGGTTCTTCGCGGTCGCCGCGGTCGAGCTCCGAGAGGTCGACCGTCACTTGCGTGGCGGCCTGCGCCTGTTCTTGCTGGGCAAAGGCCATGGCTGGCCCAAACGCTAGGATGCTGACGGCGGCGGCCAGGGCGACGGCCTTATGCCGTGTGCGCACCGGGCTCGACCGTCCAGGTGATCGTTGCAACCTGATCGCCTTCGCCGGTTACGCGGAAGATGTCGCGCGTGACGCGGGCGACGTTTCCGCTTGTCTTGAGCTTAATTTTGTCCGTGCCGCCGGCAATGCCCTGGTAGCCCATGTCGAAGGCTGCGTTCTTGGAAAGATCGAGGCCCGTCCCCTGCATTGCGGCGCTGGCGTTCTGGAGTTCCCCGTCGGGGCCGACCTTAAAGTCGATGGAGTTCTGTGCGGTTCCGGCTTTGGCGTCGGCAGCAATGGTCCAGGTGTTCATGGCGTCGATCTTCATGTTGGTGACATGGATGCCGTAGGCCGAATGATTGTCGATGGTGGTCGCGTCTTCTGAGGGGCCCTGAAGCGTGCCGTCGGCCTTGGCGACGAAGGGAATAACCGTCGGAACTTTGAACTCAACGTTGTCGATCTCGGTCCTGACCATTACTTTCGTGGTTCCAACGCGCCCGGCTGCCATAGCTGGCGTCGGGGCGGCGCCCATTGCGAGCGCGAGCGCGAGCCCTGCGCCCACGACGAGCGCTTTGGCTCCGTTCATGTTCCTGGTGATGTCCATGGTCGTTCCTTTCTATTCGCCGCGGGCCGTCCCCGCGATGATTGGACGAATGCTGGTGAATTGCGTGCGGCGCCGCGTCGGCCGGAAAGCTAGTTCTCGGCTTGCTCAACCCGTACCTTGACACGTGTCGGATTGCCGTGGCTGTCGAGGGTCTTGGCATCGAGTGCCTGGATCTCGATGTACGCCTCGCCTTCTTTGATGTCGCCGGCGGGGCACGTTTCGATTGTCTTGCCGGTCTTGACCACACCGGATTCGTACATGGTCTCGTCGTTTTGGATGACGCGGAATCGCTGGGGAAACTTGTTGTCTTGGACGTTTTGCACGTTGACGCGCAGCTTGCCGTCCTCCTGCAGCTGAGCGACCGGTGCGACCGAAATCGTCATCATGTTGTCGCGGACGATGGCGTCGAGCTCATCTTGGATTTCCTGACGCGTTTTGCCCTCGGCCGTCGTAACCGAAGCGCCCGCCTCGGGTACGGGCTGCGACTGCCAAGCGTATAGTCCTACGGCGACAAGGGCACAGACGATGGCCAAGCAGGCAACGATGGGCTTCTTGCGACGACTCAGACCTGCAAAGTGGGGTGGCTTTTTCGCGCTCATGCGGCATCCTTGGCGGTATAGATGCGCGCAAAGGTGGACGGGTCCGCTCCAAAGAGCATGCGAAGCATCAGGCGGCGCGAGTAGACAAGCTCGTCGAAGTCGGGAGGGAGCTCGATGTCGTGGATACGTGCGATGTGGTGGGCGAGCGCCGAGAACGACTCAGGGTCGCAGATCACATCGGTGGTAACGTGGTAGACCGTCGTATCGGGGAATGCCTCTTCGTCGAAAGGCAGGAGATGGGGATCGTCGTCGACTTCGATGGCGATGCCGTACTGGGGCCAGTAATATGCCATGGGAACCTCCCTGCTTCTGGGGCCAAAACTTCTATCGGTTTTGGCTGTCGACGCCGACCTTATCAGCCGCTACTTGACCAATTTCTAACCAAATGCTTGACGGATTGGCGTCTCCGCAGGTAAAAGGCGGCAAAAAATACTCCAACTTTTTTCGAGCGACAATCACGCGGTCGGCGACGGCGGGGCCATATGTGTCAAAAGCATCGTCTGCCGAGGAAATCAAGCCGCTCGCCGAATTGCACGAACGTAAAAATCGCCAATTATGGAGACGGTCTCGAACACGTCGACGAAACGATGCGGTAACATCTCCCTGCAAACACTGTAGTTAGCTAAAGGGGAGTTCGCGTGTCTGTAACCATCAAACCCTTCACCGACGAGTTCGAAGAGTATGGTCGCGATGAGTCTCGCGCATCGGGCGAGGCCTCAAGCATCTCGTTTCCGACAACGGAAGACGAGGTCCGTGCCATTTTGGAAAAGCTCCATGCCGAGCGTGTCCCGGTAACGGTTCAGGGCGCCCGAACCGGCCTTGCCGCCGGTGCCGTGCCCCACGGCGGGCATATCCTCAATACTTCCCGTATGAATCGCTACTTGGGCCTTCGCCGCGATGAACAAGGCCGCTTTCTACTGCGTGTGGAGCCGGGCGTCGTGCTCTCGGAGCTGCGCAAGCAGCTGAGCAAGAAGGTGCTGCCGATCGCTGGTTGGGACCAGGCATCGCTTGAGGCCTACGAGGAGTTCCAAGAGGCCCCGGAGCAGTTTTTTCCCACCGATCCCACTGAGGCATCTGCCTGTCTGGGCGGCATGGCGGCATGCAACGCCTCCGGCGCCTGCAGCTACGCTTACGGCCCCATGCGCCCGCATATCACGGGACTCCACGTCGCGCTGGCTGATGGCGATTTGCTTGAGCTTCAGCGCGGCGAGGCTTTTGCCCAGGGCCGCCGCCTGTCGCTCGTGACGGCAGCGGGCCGTGCACTCGAGCTCGATCTTCCTGACTACACCATGCCCAAGACAAAAAATGCCTCAGGCTATTTCGTTGCGGACGAAATGGACGCCATCGACCTCTTTATCGGTGCTTGCGGCACGCTCGGCGTTATCACCGAGCTCGAGATTGCCCTGCAGTCGGCGCCTGCGGTCGTTTGGGGTGTGAGCTGCTTTTTCGATAGCGAAGACAAGGCCGTGTCTTTTACCGATTCCGTGCGCCCCGTCCTGTCCCATGCGGCTGCCATCGAGTACTTCGATGCTGGCGCCCTGGATATTCTACGTCGCCAGCGCGAGCAGTCGACCGCGTTCGCCTCGCTGCCGGCGCTCGACAAAGACGCCAAGGTCTGTGTATACGTGGAGCTCGACTGCGACGACGAAGCCCTGGCGACTGAGGAGCTGTATCACTTGGGGTGGGTGCTAGAGCTTGCGGGCGGCAGCGACGATGCGACATGGGTCGCGCGCACCGAGGTCGATCGCGAGTGCCAGCGGTTCTTCCGCCATGCGGTCCCCGAGAGCGTCAATATGCTTATCGACGAGCGTCGCCGCACGGATCCCGCCATCACCAAACTGGGTTCGGACATGTCGGTGCCCAATGCACGCCTTGCCGATGTCGTGGCCCTCTATCGCCGCACACTGGCCGAAAGCGGGCTTGAATCTGCTGCCTGGGGGCACATCGGTAACAACCATCTGCATGTGAACATCCTGCCGCGCGATGCGCAGGACTACCGTCGCGGTGGCGAGCTGTTTGCCCAGTGGGCTGCGGAGGTAACGGCCATGGGCGGCGCCGTCTCCGCCGAACACGGCGTCGGCAAGATCAAGGCGGGCTTCTTAGAGACGATGTACGGTCACGAGGCCATGGTCGAGTCGGCGCGGCTTAAACTCCAGCTCGATCCCGACGGGCAACTGGGTCGCGGCAACCTGTTTTCGGAGAAGCTCTTGGATGAGCTCGTCCAGAAAGGGGGCGCGTGAAGATGAGCGATTTCCATATGGTGGTGTGCGTCAAGGCCGTGCCGGGCAGCACCGAGGTCAAGATGGACCCCAAGACCAATACCATCGTGCGCGATGGCAAGCAGGCGGTCATTAACCCCTTTGACGCGAGCGCTTTGGAATGCGCGCTGGCGCTGAAGGACGACTTTATCGGCTTTGGCTTGGACGTGCGCGTAACGGTGGTGTCGATGGGCATCCCCGCGACTGAATCGCTATTGCGCGACTGCATCGCCCGAGGCGCCGATGACGCGCTGCTGCTAACCGATCGCGCCTTTGCAGGTGCCGATACCCTGGCAACCACCTATGCTCTCAAATGCGGCATCGAGGCGCTCGATGAGGACTTCGACCTGCTCATCTGCGGCAAGATGGCGGTGGATGGCGATACGGCCCAGATTGGTCCCGAGCTTGCCGGTGCCTTTGAGATTCCCTGCGTGACCGACGTGAGCTGCGTGCAAAGCGCGGGCTTTACGACGTGTGGCTCGCTGGCGCTCGTTCACGGATGCGATGCCGGCGAGGAGACGGTGTACCTTGAGATGCCGTGCGCGATGACGACTGCCAAGGAGATTGGCCAGTTGCGTATGCCGAGTATTGCCGGTATTCGCGCGGCAGAGGAGGCGGACGTGCGCGTGGTCAGTGCCGCCGACGTGAACGCCGACCCCGCGCGTTGCGGCCTTGCCGGGTCGCCGACACAGGTCGTGCGCTCGTTTGTGCCCGACCGTGACCAAACGTGTGAGGCTGTTGAGGGCACGGCGTCCGAGCAGGCGGCAAAACTCGCCAAGATTATCGAGGGGATGGCATAGATGAGCGGACTGATTATCGATAGCGAAGCCTGTATCGGCTGCGGTCGCTGCGTTCGCGCCTGTGCCTCGGGCGGCATCGTAGTGGAAGGCGAGCGACCCAGCCGATGCGCCCGCGTAACCGACGGCTGCATCCTATGCGGTGGGTGCGTCGACGCCTGCCCTGTCAACGCCATCTCGATCGAGCGTGACGAGGCCGCCGGCGCGGCAGACCTTGATGCATATCGAGACATTTGGGTATTCGCGCAGACCGACGAGCACGATACGGTGAATCCCGTTGCCTATGAGCTCATGGGCAAGGGCCGCGAGCTTGCCGATGCTCGTGGCTGCCGTCTGGTGGCACTGGCCGGCATGGGCCCCGAGGGTTCTCTCGGCGACCTGGAGCATCTGGTTTGCGCGGGCGCCGACGAAGTCCTGGCCTGTCGCGACGAGCGCCTGCGCCAAAACGATGCGGAGGTCTACGCCCGCTTGATCTGCGATTTGGTAGCCGAACGCAAACCCGAGGCCATCCTATACGGTGCGACCGCTTTTGGCCGCGAACTGGCACCCGGCGTTGCCGTGCGCTTGCAGACGGGCCTTACGGCTGACTGCACCGTACTTTCGATGGATACGGAGACGGGACTGCTGCAACAGACGCGTCCGGCGTTTGGCGGCAACCTAATGGCCACCATCGTCTGCCCCAATCATCGTCCCCAGATGGCAACGGTTCGTCCCGGCATCTTTAAGGCGCCCGACTTTGACTACGGCCGCTCCGGCACGATCACCCAGATATCGCTTGCGGATGATGCTAAGGCTCGTGTCGAGATCTCGATTCCCGCCGAGGAGTGGGGGCAGCAGGCCTCGATCGCCGATGCCGAGCGCTTGGTCGTGGTGGGCCGCGGCATTGGCTCCAAGAAGAATCTGCCCCTGATGCGAAGGCTCGCCGAGGCTCTGGGAGCCGAGCTTGGTTGCACGCGACCTGTCGTGGAGGCCGGCTGGTTGGAGTATCGCCATCAGATTGGCCAGACCGGCGTATCGGTTTCGCCCAAGCTTCTCGTGAGTATCGGTGTTTCGGGCGCCATCCAGCATCTTGCCGGCATCGGTGGGGCGGAGTGCATTATCGCCATCAACGAGGACCCGGATGCCCCCATTTTCGGTGCTGCCCAGTACAAGGTTGTTGGGGACGCCGTCGAGGTCGTCGAGGAGCTGCTGGCCCAGCTTGAGCGCTAGGCGCGCGCCAGCCAGTCGCGCATCTCGTTCTTTAGGCGGCTCCAGGTTGCCTGCGTGGCGGGGTCGGTAAAGGGCTGTGTAATGCCAAAGGGCGCGTCGAGCAGGCGGTGGATATCGCCCTGTTCACGCGCCAGCGCACGGCTTGCCGGATAGACGAGCTCAAACATAAAGCAGATAAGCCCCACCAAGAAGTCGGCGGGCTCATCGCGCTCATCGCGTGCGACGCAGCGGTGCTCGTCAAAGGCGGCAAGTGTCGGCGACGAGAAACGGCTGCCGAGAAACGTCTTCTCGTCCACCTTGAGGATAGTGTCGACGGTGCTGTCGGCGATGGTGCGCATAATGTCGATCTTGTCACCATCGCGCACGATATCGCAGAAGCTTCGCGTGCGCACGTCGAGCTGCGCGGGTAGACGGAAATCGCTGTGATAGGCAATGCTCGCTCGGATGAGCTCATCTTCTGCCGGGTCATCGATAAAGTCGCGGATGCTCGTTACGGCGGGTGCATCGGCGGGATTCTCGCCAAAGAGGACCTCGATCCCCAGCGCCGCATGGCTCATGCTCTCGGCGTCCTTAAAGGTGTCCCAGCGTCGCAGCTGCTCAAAGCGGCCCATATCGTGTAGCAGGCCGCAAAGCCATGCCAGGTCAATATCTTCTGACGACCAGCCCTGCTCGCGCGCTACGGCATCGCATGCCTCGGCCACGTGGTACGTATGCTCGATTTTGAGCGCGATGCGTGGGTTGGTGGCGTCGTAGGCATCGGTGTAGCTTTTGAAGGCCGCGCGCGCCCGGTCTCGATCGATAGCTGTCATAATGACTTCCTAAAAAGTTGTGTCTTTCGATCCGGTGGCAATTGTAGGTGAACTCGGTTGCTGTCGGATGATGATTCTGCCGTGTCGCTACATGCGGTTCGGAGACCTTGTCAGGATGAGAAGCGTATGGTGCTCAAAATCGTTAGAACCGTCTGGCCAGTGATTCTTACCTATGTTGCAATAGGCGCGCCGTGCGGAATGATCATGGGGCAGACGGGAATGGAACCCTGGATGGTCTTTGCCCTGAGCAGCACGTTTGTGACGGGCAGCGGCCAGTTTATGATCTGCAATCTTTGGCTGGCGGGCGTACCGGCACCTTCGATTATCGCGAGCGTCGCCGCCATCTCCTCGCGTTTTGCGCTTTACTCGGCATCGATCGCGCCGCATCTGACGGGTGCCTCGAAGCGTCAGACGCTGGCCGTCGCCGCGACACTTACCGAGGAGGCATATGGCATCTCGCTTGCCAAGTTGGTTGAAGGGGAGGATTGGGGCCCGCGCGAGTCCTTTGTGCTCAACGTGATCCTCATCGCAACATGGGGCGTTTCGTGTACGATGGGCGCCATCGTCGGCGCCGTTGTCGATGTTCCCACCGCCATTGCAGCTTTTGTCTGCACCTCGCTCTTTATCTGCCTGCTCATTTTGCAGCGGCTGTCGCGCGGTAACGTTGTCGCGGCGGTTTCGGGCGCGGTGTCCGTCGCCGTATGCAAGTTCTTGGGCCTCGCGAATATTGCCGTGCCGGCAAGCGTCGTGGTCGGCATTGCCATTGCGCTGGCGTGCGATGCTGTATTTGACGGAAGAGGTGCCCGCGATGCCCGTTAACGAGTTCTTGGTTCTGTGGCTGTCGTCGTGGGCTGCTATCGCGTTCTTTCGCATCGCGCCGGCGTTCGCCTTGCGCGGGCGGACCCTGTCGCCCCGCATTACCGAGGCCCTGGGCTATATCCCGCCCGCTGCCTTTGCCGCGCTGGTCGCCAACGACTTGGTGAGCCCCGGCGCGTTCGACGCGGGACCCTGGCCTGCCTTGGTTCCCTGGATTGCGGCCGCCGGCGTCGTGGTCGTGGCGGTCAAGACAAAATCGATGCTGTGGTGCTGCGTCTCGGGCATCGTGTTCTATATCGTTTTGAGCCTCGTATAGGAGCAGGACGCGTTATCGTCCCGGCCTATCGAATCGAATTTCTCACCGAGGCGGTCTGCTTCTTCTGGTACCATGGTCAAACTTTACTGTAGCAAAGCGTGACGTGGGCTTTTGTTCTGCGTCAGCGGAAATGGGGGTTTCATGGCACAGGAAGCGACCGCCAACGAGCAAAAGAAATTCAAGGTACCGCGCATCCCGGGCGACATCATGATCTATCCGATGATCGTCGGTCTTTTGCTCAACACCTTCTGCCCGCAGGTTTTTGAGATCGGCGGCTTCTTTACGGCTGCCTGCCGCGGTGGCTCCAATACCATCGTCGCCGCGATCCTGCTGTTTGTGGGCGCCGGCATCAGCTTTAAGTCCACGCCGGGCGCCATCAAGACCGGCATCGTCGTGCTGATTCCCAAGCTGGTCGTCGCAGCGGCTCTCGGCCTAGGCGTGGCATATTTCTTTAACGACAACTTCCTGGGTCTGAGCTCCGTGTCTATCATCGGCGGCATCACGTTTTGCAACATGGCGCTCTATACGGGCATCATGGGCGAGTTCGGCGATGAGTCCGAGCAGGGCGCTGTCGGTATCCTGTTCTTTACGGCCGGCCCCGCCGTCACGATGATCATCCTCGGTGTCTCGGGTCTCGCCAATATCCCCGTCGGCACCATCATCGGATCCATCCTGCCGCTTGTTATCGGCATGGTCCTGGGCAACTTGTTCCCGTTTATCAAGAACCTGCTGGTCCCCGGCGCCAATCCCGCGATCGCTGTCATCGGATTTCAGCTCGGTGCGTCCATGAGCCTGTCGAGCTTTATCACCGGCGGTATCTCGGGCATCCTGCTGGGCCTCATCACCCTCTTTATCGTTGGCCCCATCACTTTTGCCTTCGAGCGCTTGTGCGGCGGCAACGGCAAGGCCGCCGTTGCTTGCTCCACCATCGCCGGCACGGCTATGACCACGCCGGTTGCCCTTGCCGAGGTCGCGCCACGCTATGCCGAGCTTGCGCCCACCGCGTATGCGCAGATCGCCACCGCCGTCATCATCACGGCAATCATGGCCCCGATTCTGACCGGCTGGGTCGATAAGAAGTTCTGCCACGGCGAAGAGGATCTGTCGGTCGAAGGCGTCGAGGCTATTGAGGAGGCCGTCGCGACCGACATCGACGGCGAGTAACGGCCGTTACCGATAATTGATTCCGGCGTGCAGTTCGCGCCGTCCGAGCGCCTGAACGGAAACTGTTTTGCAGTGATGTTCGGGCGCTCTGCTATTATTCCCCTTACCCCTGCGGAGAAAGGGGCGTTTGGCGCCTGGGCGCGACTCGGGCGATTCTGACCACTTGGATATTGAAGGGAGGGCGTCTAGTGATTAAGGCACTCAAGATCGAGATATTCCTGCTGTGCATGATTATTCTTATCGGACTTGCCGTACGAAGCCGTCGCTCCCTGTTCTCGAGCACCCAGCAGCTTTTGTTTAGCATGCTGGGCTACACCTCTGCTGCCTACATTTTCTTCGATATGATCTGGACGCTCTCGGACGGCGTGAGCACTCCTGTAGGCATCACGGCCAACTGGATTTCCAACGCGGTTTCGTTTTCGCTGTTCGCCATCGCGTGCCTCATTTGGTTTTTCTATTCCGAGACGATGCAGGGCTCACGGCTTCTGACCACGCCCTATAGGGTGATACTTTTAACGTTGCCAACCGCTTTGGTGGTCGTGTTGGCATTTACCAGCTACTGGACGCATACTATGTTCTATATCGATACGCAGGGCGTATATCGTCGCGGAGCGCTTTATATGATTCAGCCTATCGTTAGCTACTGCTACGTCATATATACGTCCTTGCATGCCTTTATTCAGGCTCGAAAAGTCGAAAGCTTGCAAAAGAAGGCCATTTATCGCACCCTCGCCTTTTTTGCGGTTCCCGCTCTGGTGGGCGGTACCTTCCAGGTTTTGTTTTCGGTACCGGGCCTTTGCTTCGGTATAACGCTGAGCATCCTGCTGCTCTATATCGTCTATCAGGAGCAACTAATCTCGACTGACCCGTTGACTGGACTCAACAACCGTAACCGTTTTGAGACCTATATGCTGTCGCTGTTCTCGGGCGCGGACCAGGCCGATGATGTGTATCTGCTGATGATGGATGCTGACGGTTTTAAGCAGATTAACGATCACTATGGACATGTTGAGGGCGACCATGCTCTTCAGGTTGTTGCGACGGCGCTCAAGGACGTCTGCTCGCCGGCTGGTGGGTTTATCGCGCGCTATGGCGGCGATGAGTTCGTGGTGCTCCAAAAGGCAGCGGCGGAGCAGGACGTCATAGACCTGTGTTCGGCGATTGACGACGAGCTCGCTCATGCCCAGGTGCCGTATACATTGCGGATGTCCATCGGTTACGCGCGGGTCGGCGATAGCGTTGATACCTGGCAAGACTTACTTCGCGCTGCCGATGCGGAGCTCTACCGCGTCAAGGCCGAGAAAAAGAAAGCCGGCATCCAGATACGCTAGGAAAAGGGTCGCACGCTTGCGTGCGTGGCGGCCCTCAGCTCATCGATGTATTCCATTAAGCTAAAGTATATGGATCCCCTCTGCTAAATAAGGGCAGTTCGTTAGGCCTTTTTGGGCCTGTTGACGATGATGATGCCGCCGCAGACCAACAGCAGGGCAACGATGACGGTAACGGGGCTCGTGCCAGCGCCCTCGCCGAGCAGCAGCGCGCTCAGCACCACACCAAAGACGGGGTTCATAAACCCAAAGACCGAGACGCGGCTGACGGGGTTGACGGCAAGCAGGCGTGACCATAGCGAGTAGGCGACCGCGGAGATAAGCGCCATGTAGATGATGAGCACGATGGCGGGGACAATCGCCGTGGGGGAGAGCGCGCCGCCCATCAAAAAGCCGATGGCGGTGAGGGCAAGGCCGCCGACCAAGAACTGCCACCCGGCAAGCAAGACGCCGTCGTGCTCGCGCGAGAAGATGCCAATCAGGCAGGTCGAAAGGGCACCCGCGACGGTGGAGGCTAGGATAAAGCCCTCGCCGTCGAGCGTAAAGCCAAAGGTGCCGTCCGCGTCCGAAAGGTTGACGAGCGCGACGCCGGTAAAGCCCAGCATACAGCCAAGCACCTTGGCCGTATCGAGCTTCTCGGTGCGAAACGCCAAGGCGGCAAAGAGGATTGCGAGGAAGTTGGCGCTGGCCTCGATGATGGAACTCGACATGGCGCTGGCGCGCGAGAGTCCCAGGTAGAAAAAGAAGTACTGCCCGATGGTCTGAAAGAGCGACAAGATAAAGATGGGCTTGATGTCGCGAGCCTGCGGTATGAGGGGGCGGCGTTGGGCCGCGCTCATCCCAACGATAACCAGGGCGCCGGCAAGCGTAAAGCGCAAACCTGCAAAGAGCAGCTGCGAGGCGCTATCGTGCGCCGGGATACCAAAGAGTGCGTAGCCGATCTTGATGCAGGGAAAGGCCGATCCCCAGAGCGCGCAGCAAACGAGGCAGCCCAAGATGAGTCCGGGCAGGGTGGCGAGATACGGCTTGCGGCTTTCCATGATGTCCTTCCTACATGCGCGAAGCAAAAAAGAACCCGCCACTGGGCGTGCCGGTGGCGGGTGTTGTTACCCGAGGGGATTGTACCCGATGGGAAAGCTTTAGGCGAAGTAGGCCACGCCGCTCTCAAAGATCGGCATGAACTTATCGCCGGGGACATGCTCGGGCACGTTGCGGTACAGGTTGTCGCCGCGACGCTCGGCATGGCCCATCTTGCCCAGAACGCGGCCGTCGGGGCTCGTGATGCCCTCGATGGCGAGTGCGGAGCCGTTGGGGTTGACGGAAAGATCCATGCTGGGCTTGCCGTCCTCGCCCACGTACTGCGTGGCGACCTGGCCGTTGGCGATCAGCTGGGCGAGCACTTCGTCATTGGCGACAAAGCGGCCCTCGCCGTGGCTGATGGCGACGGTGTAGGGGTCGTCCAGGCTGCACTGCGACAGCCACGGGGACAAGTTGGACGAGATGCGGGTGCGCACCAGACGGCTCTGGTGGCGACCGATGGTGTTGAACGTCAACGTGGGCGCATCGGGCGTGGCGTCGACGATGTCGCCGTAGGGCACCAGACCGAGCTTGATCAGGGCCTGGAAGCCGTTGCAGATGCCCAGCATCAGGCCATCGCGGGCCTTGAGCAGGTCGCGGACTGCCTCGGTGACCTCGGGAGCGCGGAAGAACGCCGTGATGAACTTGGCAGAGCCGTCGGGCTCGTCGCCGCCCGAGAAGCCGCCGGGGATCATAACGATCTGGCTTGCACGGATGCGGCGGGCAAGCTCGTGGGTGCTCTCGGCGACGGCCTCGGGCGTGAGGTTGTTGATCACGAAGGTGTCGGCCTCGGCACCGGCGGCACGGAAGGCGCGGGCGCTGTCGTACTCGCAGTTGTTGCCGGGGAACACGGGGATGATCACGCGCGGGCGGGCGATCTTGGCGCCGCCGTACACGTGGATATCCTTGGCGCGGAAGTCGATGGTCTCGACCTCGGGGGTCTCGCCGGCGCTGCGGTAGGTGAAGACGCCCTCGATGCCGCTCTCCCAGGCCTCCTGGAGCTCGGCGAGCTCGATGACCTCGGAGCCGGTGTCGATGACATAGCCCTCGACGGTGGTGCCCAGGGGCTCGACGACAACGCCGTCGGCGACCTCGGGCAGCTCGGCGTCCTCGGCGAGCTCGACGATAAAGCTGCCGTAGAGCGGGGTGAAGAGGCTCTCCACGTCTACATCCTCGGCAAGCTCGATACCGATCTGGTTACCGACGCACATCTTAAAGAGGCTCTCGGCGCCGCAGCCGTAGCCGGGCGTGGAGATGGCCAGGGCGTTGCCGGTAGCAGTGAGCGCCTCGACGGCGTCAAACGCGGCGAGCAGCTGCTGGGCGTCGGGACGGTAGTCCTCGCCATAGGTGGCGGGGGCGATGCGGACGACGCGGTGCGTGAGGCCCTTGAACTCGGGTGAGACGGCGCGGGCGGCCTTGCCCACGGCGACGGCGAAGCTGATCAGGGTCGGCGGAACGTTGAGCTCGCCGGTCTCGTCCTCAAACGAACCGCTCATGGAGTCCTTGCCGCCGATGGCGCCGGCACCCAGGTCGACTTGGGCCATGAGGGCGCCCAGGACGGCTGCCGTGGGCTTGCCCCAGCGCTCGGCCTCGGTGCGCAGACGCTCGAAGTACTCCTGGAAGGAGAGATAGGCGCGCTTGTGCTCAAAGCCGGCAGCCACGAGCTTGGCGATGGACTCGACCACGGACAGGTAGGCGCCCGCAAACTGGTCGGCCTCCATCAGATAGGGGTTGAAGCCCCATGCCATGGCACTCGCCGTGGTGGTCTCGCCGTCCACGGGGAACTTGGCGACCATGGCCGAGCTGGGGGTGAGCTGCGTCTTGCCGCCAAAGGGCATGAGCACGGTCGCGGCGCCGATGGTGGAGTCGAAGCGCTCGGAAAGGCCCTTGTTAGAAGCGACGTTGAGGTCGGTGACCAGCGAGGTCATACGCTCGGCAAGCGTAGTACCGGCCCAGCTGGGCTGCCACACGCTACGGGCGCACACGTGGGCAACCTGGTGCTTGGGTGCGCCGTTGGAGTTGAGGAACTCGCGGGACAGATCGACGATGGCGACGCCGTTCCAGGCCATGCGCATGCGCGGCTCGGCGGTAACCTCGGCGATGACGGTCGCCTCCAGGTTCTCCTCGGCGGCGTAGCCCATGAACTCCTCGACGTCACCGTCGGCGACGGCGCAGGCCATGCGCTCCTGGGACTCAGAGATAGCGAGCTCGGTGCCGTCCAGGCCGTCGTACTTCTTGGTCACGGTGTCCAGGTCCACGTACAGGCCGTCGGCAAGCTCGCCTACGGCGACCGAGACGCCGCCGGCGCCAAAGTCGTTGCAGCGCTTGATCAGACGGCAGGCGTCGCCGCGGCGGAACAGGCGCTGCAGCTTGCGCTCGACAGGGGCGTTGCCCTTCTGGACCTCGGCACCCGAGGTCTCGATGGACTCGGTGTTCTGGGTCTTGGAGGAGCCGGTGGCACCGCCGATGCCGTCACGGCCGGTGCGGCCGCCCAACAGGATGATCTTGTCGGTGGGGGCGGGGCACTCGCGACGCACGTGGTTTGCCGGGGTAGCGCCCACGACGGCGCCGACCTCCATGCGCTTGGCGACGTAGCCGGGGTGATAGAGTTCGTTGACCTGACCGGTGGCAAGGCCGATCTGGTTGCCGTAGCTGGAGTAGCCGGCGGCAGCAGTGGTCACGAGCTTGCGCTGCGGCAGCTTGCCCTCGAGCGTCTCGGAGACCGGGACGGTGGGGTCGCCGGCGCCGGTGACGCGCATGGCCTGGTACACGTAGCTGCGGCCCGAGAGCGGGTCGCGGATGGCGCCGCCCACGCAGGTGGCGGCACCGCCGAAGGGCTCGATCTCGGTCGGGTGGTTGTGGGTCTCGTTCTTAAACAGGAACAGCCAGTCCTGGTCCTCGCCGTCGACATCGACCTTCACCTTGACGGTGCAGGCGTTGATCTCCTCGGACTCGTCGACATCGGTCATGACGCCGGTCTTCTTAAGGTACTTGGCGCCGATGGTGCCCATGTCCATGAGACAGACGGGCTTGGCGTCGCGACCGAGTTCGTGGCGCATCTCCATGTAGCGGTCGAAGGCCTGCTGCACCACGGCGTCGTCGATCGTCACGTCATCCAGGACGGTGCCGAAGGTGGTGTGGCGGCAGTGGTCGGACCAATAGGTGTCGATCACGCGGATTTCGGTGATGGTGGGGTCGCGGTCCTCATCGCGGAAGTACTGCTGGCAGAAGGCGATGTCCGCCTCGTCCATGGCAAGGCCGCGCTCGGAAATAAAGGCGGCAAGGCCGGCCTCGTCGAGCTCGCGGAAACCGTCGAGCACCTCGACGGGCTGGGGCTCGGGGGTCTCCATGTACAGCGTCTCGGGCAGGTCGAGCGAGGCGATGCGCGCCTCGACGGGGTTCACCACGTAGTGCTTGATGGCATCGATGGCGGCCTCGTCCAGAGCGCCCGAGATCATATAGACCTTGGCGGAGCGCACGGCGGGGCGCTCGCCCTGGCTGATGAGCTGCACGCACTCGCTGGCGGAGTCGGCGCGCTGGTCAAACTGGCCAGGCAGGAATTCGACGGCAAAGACGGCGCCATCGCTTGCGGGGAGCTCGTCGTAGGTCACATCGACCTGGGGCTCGCTAAAGACGGTCGGCACGCAGGAGCGGAAAAGCTCCTCGTCGATGCCCTCGACGTCGTAGCGGTTGATAATCCTCAGGGCCTCGATGCCCTTGATGCCGAGAATTTCGGTCAGATCGCCCTTGAGCTGCTGAGCCTCGACGTCGAACCCGGGTTTCTTCTCCACGTAGATACGAGAGACCATTGGTTCCTGCCTTCCTGATCGGTTGGGCGTACGGTACGGTATGCGGCAGCGGTCGGTTTACGGGGCAAGCCTCGCGGTCGCCTTGAGCCACATGTTTGTAAACCTCACTATGATACGACAGCTCGCGGCGCGTTGAGGACGGCGAGGGTGCTACAGTGGGGCTCAAACAAGAGAAAGGCATCACATGGCATTCGTTTCGCTCGCCATCATCGCACTCGTGGCCTTTGCGAGTCCTTTTATCGCCTCGGCGATTCCTGGAAAACCCGTTCCCGAGACGGTCTTTTTGCTCGTGCTCGGCGCGGTGCTGGGACCCCATATGCTCGGCGTCATCCATGTAGATGCCGAGGTCTCGCTTGTGTCCGAGCTCGGTCTGGCCTTTTTGTTCCTGCTTGCCGGCTTTGAGATCGACCCCAAGAGCATCACGGGCGTCGAGGGGCGCTACGGCTTGGCGACGTGGGTCGTCACGTTTGGTATCGCCTGGCTTGCCGTGCGCTTTACCCCGTGGTTCTCGGTCAGCCATTTCGACGGTATCGCCGTGACGCTTGCCCTCACTTCTACGGCGCTCGGCACGCTCGTGCCCATCATGCGCGAGCGTTCACTTGCCGGAACGCGCGTGGGAGACTCGATTCTCGCGTATGGCACTTGGGGCGAGCTCGGTCCCGTGCTCGCCATGTCGGTGCTGCTGTCTG
Source organism: uncultured Collinsella sp. (assembly GCA_902496005.1). Taxonomy (GTDB): domain Bacteria; phylum Actinomycetota; class Coriobacteriia; order Coriobacteriales; family Coriobacteriaceae; genus Collinsella. Next base: position 4,863 of record CABUZI010000014.1, on the reverse strand, counting down.
CCCGCACTGGCATCCAAACGCTCGTAATCCTTGGCCTGTTTGCGGTGGTCTGCGTGTTGCTTGCCGTGGTCCCAAGCCGCTCCAAGCGCGTCGGCAGCCGCTTCTTTGCGTTTGTCGAGGAGCGCGCCGATACCACGTCGCAGACCTTCGTGCGCCTGACGGTGCTCATCCTGGTCACGCTCGTGGCGTTCTCGGCAGTCTTTGATCTCGATATCGTGTTGGGTTCTTTTGCCGCCGGCTTTGTCCTGCGCTACATCATCCCCGAGGGCAACCATACGCTCGAGACCAAGCTCGACGGCCTGGCCTACGGTTTTTTGATTCCGGTGTTCTTTACCGTATCGGGCGCAAAGATCGATCTGACGGCCGTGGCGTCGCGCCCGGGTCTGCTCGTGGGCTTTATCGTGGCGTTGCTGATTATTCGTGCCGTGCCCATTCTTATTTCTATGAGCATTTGCCCTGCGACGCGCGATGTGTCGGCGTATGGTCGCATTACCGTGGCCCTGTACTGCACCACGGCGCTGCCGATCATCGTTGCCGTGACGAGCGTTGCCGTCAACGCGGGCGCGCTGTCGCAAGACATCGCGTCGGTTATGGTCGCTGCCGGCGCCATCACGGTGTTCTTGATGCCGCTGCTCGCGCAGCTCTTCTACCGCGTGGTCGACGCCGCACCGGTCGCCGCCGTGGCAGAAGTTGCCGAGCATCCATCCGATGCGCTCGACATCCTGCGTGCCCACCACGACCTAGCGAGCTTGCTCGCGCGCGAGCATGAGCTGCTGACTTCGCATGGCCATGGTCGCGTATTCGAGGGCCTGCCTACGCTCGATACGATTGCCGAGCGTCTTTCCGCCGAGGCGGCGAGCGGCCACATCGATGCCCGCATCGTGGACGCGGCGCACCTGCTTGCCGATAAGACCTATGGAGACGAGGTCGACCCGTCCGAGCTGACTCCGCATGAGCGTCGCCGCCTGGAGCGCGCCAAGCTCGCCGTACGCGAATACCGCCGCCGCATGCTGGAGCTCTATGCAAGAGAAGAAGCCGAGGACGACGACGGTAAGTAGTCGATACTCTCTCGGGGAAGCTGCGTCCCGCTTCGAAGGCTCGGAACGGGATGTGGTTTCCGAAACAGGGGCCGTTGGGAAACTCTGTCCCGGAATGGGCGCCCAGAGTGGGATGCAGTTTCCGCGAGAGGCCCGTTAGGGAAGGCGCATCCCATTCTGAGCCGGAATTATGGGACGCAGTTTCCTTTTCGAATAGAAGAAGGCGTTCTGCCCGCGGTTGATGCGGGCAGCACGCCTCTTGCATAAAGCTCTGCTGAGGTTTGAAATTAGCTCTCTATCTAAATAAGGAAACCTTAATTCCCAATACTTCAAATTCTGAAATTAGACAATGCATTTCTTGAGTCTTAATTGCAAATATTGGATTAATTCGAAATAATGAAAGACGATTAAGCTATTTGATTTCAAAGGAGCGATGAAGCGATGGCGTACAAGACACTCGAAAAACTCTTTTATGCAGATTCAAGCTCCGATCGTTATGCTCGCCATGACGAGCTGCTGCACGAACGTCTTACTGCCGACGGCGCGGTGCGGACTGGAATTCATCTTGAGCACGGTGAACTGTTTGCTTGTGTTCCTTTGGAGCTGTCCGTTGCTAGCGAGCGGATCCTCAGAAAAGAGCGAAAGATTTCCAACCTGTGGAACAGCTTGCCTTACGTGGCTTTGGGGGCCTCGATTCGTTCGCTGGTGCTTGAGGAGGTTGTTTTCAGCAACGAGATGGAGGGCGTGCACAGCACGCGGCGCCAGATTGAAGCGGCACTGGAGTCTGCGGAGGACGCTGCGGCCGAACTTTGCGGCGCCGCTGAAAAGGAACACACTCCTTTTATTGAATTCGCTCGTCTCTATCTTCAGCTGGTGGATGGTTCAAGTCGTCCCGGCAAACCCGAGGATATTCGCGAGATTTTCGATGCCGTCACTAAGGGCGTGCTTGACCCGAAGGACCGTCCGGATGGCAAGATGTTCCGTTTGGGTCCCGTTGTGATTGAGAACAGTCGGGGCAAGATTCTCCATCAGGGTGTTTCCTCGGAGCCCGAAATCATTGACCTCCTTGGCAAGATGATAGAGTTGGGCAATCGCGAAGATGTCCCAAGCCTCTATGCAGCCTCAATCTGCCATTTTCTCTTTGAGTATATTTACCCCTTCTATGACGGTAACGGGAGAACGGGGAGATATCTTCTCGCGTTGAGCCTGAACGAGACGTTGTCGCAGCCTACGGTGTTGTCGCTTTCCAGGACGATTGCTGAGAATAAAACCGCATATTACAAGGCGTTTGACGTGGTGGAGAGGCCCCTTAATGGTAGCGATGCAACTCCGTTTGTTGCAATGATGCTTGATTTGGTCGAGCAAGCGCAGGATGCCGTTCTGAGCGATTTGGCCGAAAAGCGCGTACAACTCGATGATCTCAAGCGGGCGATCGATGAGCTCGACGATACGTTTACCAAAAGGGCAAAAGATATTCTGTTTTATGCGGCACAGATGCATATCTTCGGTGCCTTTGGCGAATCTACGCTTGATGGTGTGTCGGGCTATCTCGATGTGACAAAGCCGACAGCGAGCAGGTCATTGTCGAACCTGATCGCTGCCGGGTATTTAGAAAAAGTGTCCGCAAGGCCGCTCGTGTGCAGGATGACGGAGACGGGACTTAATCTGCTCGGACTAGAGTGAGCATCGGTTATCAGACAAATGAACACTCAGGGCGCTTGTCCGCTATTCCTTGATGGTATACGAGCGTGCACATGTCGAAGCGTCCTCTTCTGCGAACTGGTCGACGCCGCTGCCATCAAGGTAGCAATCAATAACATTGTTGTTTTCCCGCTTGTTGTGCCATTTGGTTACGCTGTCTACTAGCTTGATTCTCATTGCCATTGGCTTTTTTCTAATTTCGAGATGGGATGCCAGCGTATCTGTAATCAACGTGAGATTATTATCTGATGGTGTGTTGATTATTGGCTCGGCATAATGCCCTCCCTCCCTTGACGTTATTCGATATTCGCTACATAAAGGATAAGGGTGCCTGTAGCCGATTTTACTGTGCAACAAATTGCATGTCGGTGAGCGGTTGCGCCGCCTGATGCGTTTGCCAACATGAGCGTTGGTTATCTAGCGGCGCGGTGCAATCACGATTTGATTTGGATCGCACGATTCAACTCTCATTGGGAAGCCGCGTCCCAGTCTGAGGACTCGGAATGGGACGCGGCTTCTGCGGGAGGTCAGCCGGAAACTGGGGACCATTATTTGGCTGGATTCTGGGATGCGGTTTCCCAAGCAGGCCCCTTTGGGAAACCGCATCCCAGAATCCGCACCCAGAGTGGGACATAGTTTCCGAAAGAAGGCGCTGAGGGAAACTGCGACCCGTTCTGCCCCGAAATACTGGGATATGATTTCCCGTACAAACAGAAGAAGGCGTGCTGCCTGCGGTTGATGCGGGCAGCACGCCTTCTTTGATAGGGCCGTGTTGAGGCTTTAAGCCAAAGCTTGTGGCCCCTTAGGAGCGGGCGGCTCCGTCGACGGGGAGCACGGCGCCCGTGACGTAGGAGGACATGTCGCTCGCCAGGAAGACGAAGGCGTTGGCGATATCCTCGGGCTCGCCCATGCGGCCCAGCGGGATGGTGGCGATGATGGGTTTGATGACCTCATCGGGCAGGTTGGCGACCATATCGGTCTTGGTTACGCCAGGTGCGACGGCGTTGACGCGAATACCCATGGGGGCGAGCTCGCGCGAGAGCGACTGGACCATGCCGTTGACGGCAAACTTGGACGTGGGATAGCCGACGCCGGAGGGCTGACCGTACTTGGCGACCATCGAGCTCGTGGTGGTGATGGTGCCGCCGTGGCCGGCCTCGGTCATAATCTTGGCGGCCGCCTGGTGGCCGTTAAAGACGGCGACGACGTTAAGGTCCATGACTTTGGCGAACTCCTCGGCCGTGTACTCCAAAAGGGGCGAGCGCTGGGAGATACCGGCATTGTTGACGACTGTATCCAAGCCGCCCATGTCGGCGGCAGCCTGGGTAAAGGCTTCGGTGACGGCTTCAAGCGAGGTGAGGTCGCAGGAGCTGCCCCAGACCTTGGCGTCGGGATAGGTAGCTGCCAGCTTCTCAACGGCCGCGTCGGCAGTCTCCTGGCGCGAGCCAAAGACGGTGACGGCGGCGCCTTCCTCGATAAAACGGCAGGCGATGGCATAGCCGATACCGCGCGTGCCTCCGGTGATGATTGCTTTCTTGCCCTCGAGCAACATAGTGCTTCCTCTCTTCGTGGACGGACATAAGCACAGCATAGCGGTAGCCAAAATCGGCTTCGGTTGCACATCGGCGAACGGTGCCCCCGGCTGTCAGGAGCGGTCGAGTTGTTCAAATGCTGATTGCGCCAATGCACCCAGCGTGCGCAGGCAAAGGGGCTCCCGTCCAGCGCCGGACGGGAGCCCCTCACACATATGCCGTAAAGCAAAGATCGAATTAGTTCGCCATGACGCCTTCGGTCCAAGCCTCAACATCCTCGATGCGCAGGACGTTGGCGACCTCGGCCACGCAGTCGACGCTGGCAAGCTCGGCGGCGGCAGCCTGGACGTCCTTCTCGAGCGCGCGGTGCGTCAGGAAGATGACCGAGCAGGCATCGCTGACGCCCGACTTGCCGTCCTCGACCTGGTTGATGAGCGAGATCGAGATGTTGTGCTTGGCAAAGATGTCGACCGTCTCGGACAGGGCGCCCACGCGGTCGGCGACCTTCAGGCGTACATAGTACTTGGTCTGGAGCTCGTCCATGGGCTTAAAGGCGAGGTTGTGGCCATAGGGCTCAATCTCGGGCAGCGGAG
>CABUZI010000013.1 GCA_902496005.1 uncultured Collinsella sp. | reverse complement strand
GGCAAGCGTCGACTAAACGTGCAGCGTGCGCGGGCCCTCCCGACGGGAAACGAAAAAGCCCGGTTTAAAACCGGGCTCGAACAAACACGCCTATTGACAATGGCTTTCTCATATTAAAGAAGAGGGGTCGACGCCGTTAAGGCATTGACCCCTTAATCGAAGTAACGGCGCTGCCCAGCTATCCACAACTTGGGCTGCCGTCGACCTTATTCTACCCACGGACATTGAGTTTAACAAATGGTTTTTTCGGTAGCGAAGCCTCGGTCCCTCAGCCGCTCAGCACCTGCTTCCTACTCCAGCCACCATTCCATATCCACGGAGCACTCGACCTCGATAGGCTCTGGCTCCAGCACCGTCTCCTCGGAGCCTCCGGACGCCCCATCGGGAGCACACGCGGCAACACAGTATGTTCGACCATAGCCCGCCGCCCGACTGTTATACGAGATATGCTTGACGCCGCCCAGCATAGACCCCGCCGCAACGGCAAGTGCCTGCGCGTTGCCGCGAGCACGTTCAACCGCACGGGCAATCAGGGCGTCTTCCGCCGCGCGCTGATCCGCCAACTCAAATCGAATGCTCATGTCGGCATGTGACTCGCAGGTATTGAGTGCGGTCCACACAGCAGCAAAGTCAGTCGAATCGACAGGCGCGGCAACCGTACCGTACGCATAGTAGTTGTAGCCCACAATCGTCGCCTTCTTGCGCGTCATCTGCGCATAACAAGTGTACCGACAGCATGTTAATTCGCTATCAAAACCAAAGGGCGCCAGCGCGGCGGCTACGCGGGCGCGATCGGTGTTGTAATCCTCCAGGCACGATTCCTTGGTGGTGCGGCGACCACCAAAGCCAATGCTAAAGATCACGCGGTCGGGCATAACCTCGTCCTCTATCTCGGCGCCAACGCTCACATAACCGGTCTTATCCGTTGCCATGACATCCGTCCTTTCCACGAATGGCTACGTTGCGGTAAGCGTAGCCACCCGTGCGGACACAAAAATGGGATGCTGTGCCACGCGCGCCAGGCACGCGCCATGCAGATGGCCCCAAGAGAGTCGCCCGCTCTATTCAAATGGATGAAAAAGATTGAGGCCCGGTGACTTGAATCAGAGGTCATCCCGGGCCCATCAGAGCTCGTAGAGCTCTTGGTTGCTTTGGTCTCGCTCTTCACGGCGCTTATCGAACTTTCCGAGGCACTCAAGCAGCATTCGAAGCATAACAAGTCGCTGCCATTAAGGCACCGACCTCTTGACCAAGCAACGGCGTTTCCCAGCTCTCCAGAACTTGGGCTGCCGTCAACTTTATTCTATCCGCGAGCATCTGGTTTACCAAATGGATTTTCGGTAAAGGAAGCACGGCACGCCCGCAAAACCACTACGCCCCAAGTGCCGCCATGGGGATCACCGCCACGCCGTCGTCGCGTGTGTAGGCAATGCTCCCCTTTCCAACCACGACCGCCAAAAACGCCGGCGCGGCATTCTGGGCGGCAGGATTGGAGAGCACTTTCCTCTCCAGCGCCTTGAGATTTCTCGCTCCATCGTCTGCTTTCGCATCACTCAGCTTGACCTCGATGGCTCCCATCCGCACAGGTCCTCGGTCAGCTTGAGCCTGTTGAAGAGATCCAGGTGCGCAGCGATGGTCCTCTCGTCGGGGCCCGTCTCACCGTACGAGGCGTCCTTTATGAGCGTCTTGTACGTGACAGCCTGGCTCTCGTTCATGGCAAGAGCTCGCAAAAGGCTGTGTGCAAGCTCGGGCGATCATGCGATATACGAAATTACGCCATTCTCAATGCTGTTTTTACGCCGTTCTCAATGTAGTTTTTACGCCATTTTCATTGTAGGTTTTACGCTTGGCATCCTTAGCGCGACCCATTCCGAGCAATCACATCAGAGCGCGCTTGGTTATCTCCGCTCGCACATCTCGGCAAACGAAATCAGCTTGGTATCTCCCCTGCTCGCCGCAGCTTCCTGACATCCTTGCGTAAAGCCACGCTTCGAGAAGATCACGTAGCTTTTATGCTGACGCCTAAAGAGCTCGCTTCGGTACACGAGCTTTTCCAGAACATCCTCGCCTGCCGGTTCGTTACGCCATTTGCACTCCGCAAAGAGCGCCGCGCCCTCTCCGTCGTCGACAATCAAATCGATCTCTTCCTGCGTACGCGTCCGATTGTCCGTTCCCCACCAACGGCCAACTGTTGCCGGCACCACACCAAGTTCGCCCGCGCGTGCGAGTTCGTACACGTATTGTCTGCATATAAGCTCAAAGACCGTACCCATGTAATCCGATACGTGCGGCTCAATGCGCCTATACGCCATCTCGGCCATATCGTTTTGAATCAGCCCAATGTTCTGCGGCACAAACTTGTACCAGAACCTAAACATCTGGTCGCTCAGCAGATACACGGCTCGCTTATTGCTCGTCTCGTTTAGGGGCAGCTCGCGCTCGACAATCCCAAGCGACGCCAGCTTATCCACATAGCTCTTTACGTTGCTCGCAGGGATTCCCATAGAGCTCGCAATCTCTGAGATCTTCGAGCGCCCCTGGGCAATTGCTTGCACGATCGCATCATATTGCTCGGGATTGCGGCACTCTTGCAATAGCAGGTTACTCGGCTCCTCAAAGAGATGGCCCGTAGGAGTAAGAAAAAGACGTTTGATGTTGTCCTCGAGCGATACGGTAGGATCGACTTTCTCGATATATGCAGGAATGCCGCCCGTCATGCCATAGCAAACTGCAGCATCTTCGCGACTCATGCTCTGCCACAGGCCGAGGGTCGTCGTAAAATCGAGCGGCATGATCTTAAACTGGGCCGTACGCCTACCGTATAGTGGGCTCTCGTAGCCCAACACCTGTTCCTCCATAAACGAAAGCGACGACCCGCACAGGATAAGCATGAGCTTGGTCTCTTTGTACAAGTGGTCGATCTTGCCTTGCAGCAACGAGCTGATTTCGGGATTCGATTGGGCGAGATAGGGATACTCGTCAATCACGACAATCAAACGCTCCGTTCGAGCCATGGTGGCCAATGCATCGAACGCTTCGTCAAAACTACGAAACGACACGCCTGCAGCACCAACCGAGCCTGCAAGTATCGCCTGGCTAAAGCCGTGCAGGTTTGCCTCCGCATTGGTACGACGAGCTTGAAAGTAAATAGCCTTCTTGCCTTGGATGAACTCTGTGATAAGGCGCGTTTTACCCACACGACGGCGGCCGTAAATCACAGGCATTTCAAAGGAGCCCGTGCCATACAGTCGATTGAGCTCGGACATTTCCGCTGTTCTTCCGATAAACATAGGGCCATCCTTCCTTCACGTTATAGCTAGCCATATTATACCTTCCTATAATATAGCTAGCTATAACGTAATTCGACAAGCGGCGCACGAAAAGGGGCGATACACCGCCGCACGTGGACCGTTCCGGAAAATGTATCCCGTTCTGGAGCCAAAAACTGGGCCGTAGTTTCCGCCAAACATGCCATCCGGAAAGCGTGTCCCGTTCTGAGCCTGAATTCTGGGATGCACTTTCCGCTGAAGCTTCTACCGGAAAATGCATCCCATTCCGAGCGCTCATTCCGGGACACAGCTTCCGCATGCGGCCCCGTTGGGAAAGTTCATCCCGCTCTGAGGGCTCGTTCCGAGATGCAATTTCCGCTTGAGGCCCGATCCGGAAACGGTATCCCACTCTGGGGCCGAAATCTGGGACACAGTTTCCGCTTGAGGGCTGTTCCGGAAAGCGCGTCCCGTTCCGAGCGGCAATTCCGGGTCACGGTTTCCTCAGGTACAAGACGACGATCCTCCGCCCTTATCACATGCCTTCAAATATGCGATCCAGAAACACAAAACAGCAGATAGAATGCTCTTTTTCAAAAAGTACACGTCCCGAAACTTACCAAGACTTCATATCCAGCTACCGTTCACGGTCGCCGATTACCGCCCACCGATTCAAACAAGAAATATGTCGTCAAAAGCATGTCATCTACCTGCATGGTTAGATTTTGGTCAGCTTTTGGTCAGCTGAGCGGCAAGTTCCAGCTGATACGTTTTTGCTACCCAAAAGGAGGCGGTAGCTCATGACCCATTGCAATGACCAGCTCATCGACCAACTGCTCACTCAAGCCGAACAAGAGGGGCGCTGTCTGATTCCCCCGAGCACGGCGATCCGAAAAGCGCTCCTTCGGCGCACCGGCGGCACGGTTGTCTCGCCCATGCCGGGGTTGTTTGCGCGAAAAACGCGCTGGGATGAACTCAACCGAGCGCAACGCCATTGCGAGATTATCCGCGCCCTTGCGATCATCCATCCCGATTGGACGTTCTGCTCGTTTTCGGCAGCTTGCCTGCTGGGGCTCGAGGTCTCGTGGCGACACCTGAACGTCGTGCATGTTTGCAGCTCGACAAAGCCGTCGGCTCGTCCGGGCGCACATATTCAGCGACACCAGATTAAGCCGGCCGGAGCAATACGCAGAGCCGGCATATCGGTAACGCCGCCCATCCAAACGGCCACAGATTGCCTGCTGCAAACTGGTTTTGCCGACGGCATGCCCATTGCCGATTCGGCGATCTCAAAGCTCGGCCTTGCGCCGGAACAGCTGATGGAGGCCGTTGAGCAACGAGCGACTGCCCGCAATGGTCGCGCGATTCGCACCGCCCTCACAACGCTTCAATATGCCGACGCCCGCGCCGAAAGCGGCGGGGAATCGGACGCCCGAGCCGTCATGATCGAGACGGGCTTTGCGCCCGACTGGCTTCAATACGAGCTGACGGACCCCTTCGATTCGGCCAAGCCCATACGAACGGACTTTGCCTGGGAGCGCCAGGCACGGGAACTCACGCTGGGCGAGCTCGACGGGCTTGTCAAATATACCGACCAGACCATGCTGGCCGGACGCACCACCGCCGAGGCGCTCGTTGCCGAACGACAGCGCGAGGCGCACCTATCGCTCTACGGCCACCCTCTGCTGCGCTTTACCATGAACGAGGTCCGCTCGGCAGGAATGCTCGCTAAAAAGCTGCAGACGGCAGGCATCCGGCAGACCGCTCTACCGACATGGCTCAACGAGGTGGACCTGTAGGAGCTGCTAGGCCACGCATCGCCGAATCGCATCCCCCCTATCTGGGCCGCGTTTTCCCAACGGCCACGCCAACGGAAAGCGCGTCCCAGCCTGGACACTCAAAACGGGATGCGCTTTCCGGATGGCGGGCCTAGCGGAAAGCGTGTCCCGGAATCAGGTCTCGGAACGGGTCGTGCTTTCCGGTTGAGTCCTTCAGCGGAAACCGCATCCCAGAATAAACGCTCAAACTGGGATGCACTTTCCAAACGGCCGGCCAGCGGAAAACACATCCCATTCTGAGGCATGATTCCGGGACACAGCTTCCGCATGCGGCCCCGTTGGGAAAGTTCATCCCGTTCCGAGGCTGGATTCCGGGACGCAGCTTCCGCATGCGGAGGCGCTCCAAACAAAAGGCCCCGGCTCTCGATGGAGCTGGGGCCAAAGGCGCAGCGTATGTAGTTGATGCTCAGCGCGAACAGCCCATCAGCAATGACTGTCCGCGCCCTACCCTACCCGCGGTGACGGGCGCGGCTGTACGGCGTATCCGCCATGGGCAGATCCGGACGCAGCTTGCCGTCAAACGCGCGATAGGCGTTCTGCACGGCGGGCGCCGTGGGGATCGTTGCGATCTCGCCGATGCCCTTGCCGCCGTATGCCACGGGCAACAGTTCGTCCTTCTCCACGTAGATGGCGTGGATATCCGGAATCTCGGGCGCGCGGAACAGCCCGAGCGTGCCGTACCTCGCCTGGGGCACGCAGTCCTTGAGCGGCCAATCCTCGGTAAGCGCATAGCCCATACCCATGAGCACGCCGCCTTCGATCTGACCCTGGATGGAGATGGGATTGACCACCTTGCCGGAATCGTGCGCGGCATAGACCTCGCTCACGCGGCCGTCGTCGTCCAAAATGACCACATGCGTGGCAAAGCCGTAGCAGATGTGACTCTTGGGGTTGGGAACATCCGCACCCAGCTTGTCGGTCGGCTCCAGGTACACGTAGCCAAACTCGCATCCCTCGAGTGCCTTGATAGCAGCCGCGGGATCTTGAGGATACATACCCTGGCCGGCGACGAGTTCCTGCGTGCGCAGCTGATAGGCGCGACCGTCGTCGTACTCGATCTTGACGCCATCACCATGCGCACTCACGGGAGCATCGGGCGCGGGCTTGCCGGCCTCGATGTCAAGCATGGCGTCGCGCAGCAGGAAGGCGGCGCCGCGCACGGCCTCGCCAGTCACGACCGTCTGACGCGAGCCAGACGTGGTGCCGGAGTCGGGAGCGTTCTCGGTGGAGCACTCGCCATTGGCAATGCAGCTCAGCGGCAGACCGCAGGCCTCGGCAACGTCCTGCAAAAAGACCGTGTTGCAGCCCTGGCCGATGTCGGACGTAGCGGCGTAGACCACGGCGCGGCCATCCTCGACGCGAATCTTGCAGCGGCCGGCGTCGGGCAGGCCAACGCCCACGCCAGCGTTCTTCATAGCGCAGGCAATGCCGGCGTGGCCGGGATGCGCATAGTAGGCATCCTTGACCTCGAGCAGCGTCTCCTTAAGCGCCGTGGAGCAGTCGGCAATCTGGCCGTTGGGCAGAACCTCACCCGGCTCGATGGCGTTTCTGTAACGAATCTCCCACGGATCCAGGCCGACCTTCTCGGCCAGCAGGTCGATCAGGCTCTCGAGCGCAAACTCGGACTGGCAAACGCCAAAGCCTCGGTACGCACCGGCGGGCGGGTTGTTGGTGTAGTAGCCAAAACCGCGAATGTCGGTGTTCTGGTACTTGTAGGGGCCGACGGCATGCGTGCAGGCGCGCTCGAGCACCGGGCCGCACAGCGACGCGTAGGCGCCGGTATCAAAATTGATCTCGCAATCCAGACCGGTAAAGTTGCCCTCGACGTCGCAACCCAGTGTAAAGGTACCGTCCATGGCGTGGCGCTTGGGATGGAATGCAAGCGACTCGGCGCGCGTGAGCTTGCACTTCACAGGACGCTGGAACTTATATGCGGCGAGCGCGGCCAGGTGCTGGATCGAAACGTCCTCCTTACCGCCAAAGCCGCCGCCCACGAGCATGGTCTCGACGACCACGCGCTCGGGCTCGTTGTCCCAGCCAAACATGTGGGCACACTCTTTGCGCGTGTCGTAGGCACCCTGGTCGGTCGACTGCACCTTGACGCCGTTCTTGTACGGAAATGCCACGGCGCACTCGGGCTCCAAGAAGGCATGCTCGGTAAAGGGCGTGGTAAAGCGCTGCGTCACGGTAAACGCGCTCTCCGTCAGCGCCTTGGCGGCGTCGCCGCGCGTCACGTGACGGCTCTGACACACGTTGTCCTTGAGCTCCACTGTGTTGCCAAAGGCAAAGAAGCTGTCGTGCAGGCGCGGGGCGTCGGCAGCCCTGGCCTCGACAATGTTACGCACGGGCTCCAGCGGCTCGTAATCGATCTTTACGAGCTTCTTGGCCTTCTCGAGCGTCGCCTCGTCCTCGGCGACCACCAGCACGATGGCATCGCCCACGCAGCGGGTGATATCGCCCGCCGCGATCATGACGTCCCAGTCCTGGATAAGGTGGCCGACCTGGTTGACCGGCACGTCCTCGGCGCGCAGGATGCCCACCACGCCGGGCAGGGCCTCGGCTTTGGAGGTGTCGATGGAGAGCACACGGGCGCGCGGATACTTGGAGCGCGCGGCGCTGGCATAGGTCAGGCCCGGCTGATCGAGCTCGTCGATGTCGTCGGGATACTTGCCCTCGCCGAGCACCTTCTTGCGCACGTCGATACGGAAGGCGCGCTTGCCCACGCCGTAGTCATCGCCGCGCTCCAGATCCTCGTCGATCTGCTTTTCGCCGCGGAGCACCGCAGCGGCCAGCGAGATACCCTCGATAATCTTTTTGTAGCCGGTGCAGCGGCAGACGTTACCGCGAATGGCGTACTTGATCTGCTCCTCGGTGGGCTCGGGGTCCTCGGCGATGAGCGCTGCACCCGCCATGACCATGCCGGGGATGCAAAAACCGCACTGCACGGCGCCCACGGCGCCAAAGGCGTACACAAAGGCCTCGCGCACGTCCTGGGGCAGGCCCTCAACAGTCACGATGTTGCGACCGGCGGCAAGAGCAGTGGTCAGAACGCACGCCTTCACAGCCGCACCGTCCACATGGATGGTGCAGGTACCGCAGGCGCCCTCGGAGCAGCCATCCTTGGCGGAGTGAATGTGCAGGTCGTCGCGCAGGTAGCGCAGCAGCGGTTTATTCTCCGTCGTTGTGCGCTCGACACCGTTAACGGTAAAAGTGAATTCCTGTGCCATGGTGATTCCCTTCTACACGCCAGCGGCGATGCCGGTGCGGTCGTGGATGGCGCCATGCGGGCAGACGACGGCGCACATGCCGCACGACAGGCAATCCGCACCGTCGATATGGGCGCAGTTGTCCTCGATGCGGATAGCGCCGGCAGGGCACTTTTTGGCGCACATGCCGCAACCGATGCAGCTCGTGTCGCAGATCTTGCGCGCAATGGCACCTTTGTCGGTGTTGTTGCAACGCACCAGAATGTTCTGGTAGCCGGGAACGAAGGCAATCACGCGCTGCGGGCACGCCATGCCGCACAGGCCGCAGCCCGTGCACTTGGAACGGTCCACGCGGGCGATGCCATCGACCAGCGCAATGGCGCCGTGGGGGCAGGCCGTGACGCAGGCGCCACAGCCAATGCAGCCTTCGCTGCAGCGGGCGTCGCCGCCTGCGGAGGCACAACCACTTCCGCAGGCAACGTAGGCCACGTTATGTTGAATGGATTTGGCCATAAGAGACTCGCCTATTTCTTAAGAAGGTACGAATAGTTGTCGCGCACGGCCCTGATAGTCAGGCGGACGGCCTCGGGAAGGCCGGTGTTGACGGCATCGACCGAGACGGTGCGGACCGTGCCGGCGACGCGGACCTTAAAGTGATCCTCGTCCACGGCCAGGAAGCCCTCGTTCTCGGAGTTCTCCATGTCCTGCTCGCTCCAGAACAGGGTGAGCTTGTCCTTGTAGGGACGACCCTCCTGGTAGGGGCAGAACACGGCGCAGTTGCCGCACTCGTTGCACATGCCGTCGACATGGACGACCTGATGCTTGGCCAGGCCCGGCACCTTAATTGCCACGTTGGCGCGGTTGGGGCACACGTCGCAGCAGACCTCGCACACCGAGCCGCAGCCCAGGCAGCGGGTCTTGGTGCAGTTGCGCTTGTCGCGGCACAGCGACCCCTTGCGCTCGTAGCAGGTGTCCTCGCGGCCGGCCTGCTCGTTGCAGTCGGCGTACTTGTTAAAGTCCACACCGGCGATGGCACGGGCGACCTCGGCGGCGTCGGCGATAGCCTCGACCACGGTGGCAGGACCGCGACGGCAGTCGCCGGCAGCCCAGACGCCCTCGACGCCAGTGGAGGTGGCGGCAAGGCGGCCGCGACGGTCGTGCTCAACGCCCGCGGCATCGTACAGGCTGGCATCGATGCCCTCGCCCACGGCGCAGATCACCGTGGTGGCGGAAAGCTCGACGGTCTCGCCCGTGGCGACGGGGCTGCGACGGCCGCTTGCATCCGGCTCGCCAAGCTCCATGACGTCGCAGGTCAGCACGGCGCCGTTAAGCGCCTTGGGGGCCAGCAGCTCGCAGAACTCAACACCATCGGCAAGAGCAAGATCAAGCTCTTCCTCGTCGGCGGGCATCTGCTTCTTGGTGCGGCGATACACCAGGCGCACGTTCTTCACGCCAGCCAGGCGCTTGGCCACGCGAGCCGCATCCATGGCGGTGTTGCCGGCGCCAATGACCACGACGTCCTCGCCCAGCTCGAGCTTCTCGCCCCTCTTGGCGGCCTCGAGGAACTCCAGCACGTCGAGCTCGGCATCCTCGCCCAGGCCCGCAGAGCCGGGCATCCAGGCGCCGGTGGCCACGACCACGTCGGTAAAGCCCTGGGCCTTGAGCTCGTCAATGGACTCCACGCGGGCATTGAGCTGCACCTTGGCACCAAAGGCCAGGCAGAGCTCGGCATCGTGGGAGATGTCATCGCTCGCAATGCGGAACTCGGGGATGACGTGACGGACCACGCCGCCGAGCGAATCGCGGGCCTCGAAGATGGTGACGGGCACGCCAGCGCGCGTCAGGAAGAACGCCGTCGCCAGGCCGGCCGGGCCGCCGCCGATAACGGCAACGTTGCGCTCGCCGTCGTTGGCGATGGCCTGGGCGCGCAGCTTGGGCAGCACGGCGGTCATGGCCTCGCGGGCGGCCTTGAGCTTGCTGGCGCGGATCTGGGCGCCCTCGGGCTCGTAGAACGCACGCTCGCAGGCACGGCCGCAGGGATGCGGGCAGATAGTGCCGGTAATGAACGGCAGGGCGTTGCGCTCGATGATGATGTTGAGTGCGTCCTCGTAGCGGCCCTCGTCAACAGCCGCCAAGTAGGCGGGAATATCCTGCTGGATGGGGCAGCTCGTGCGGCACGGCGTGGTAAAGCAGTCGGAAAGCGGGCTCTTGCCGGCAACCTTGCGGTCGGGTAGCGGGCGCAGCGGCTTCTTGTAGAGCGGGTTGGTGAGCGAGTCGGTCTGGATCGCGGTCACAGCCTCGAGCGAGACGCCCGCGAACGGCTTGCCATCCAGGTCGGTAAACTCGCCGGCCATCTGGCTAAAGCGCTCGTAGCCACCGGGCTTGAGCACGTCGGTCGCCAGGGTGACGGGCCAAATGCCGGCATCGTACAGGGCGCGGATGTTGTAGACCGTGGCACCGCCGGAGTAGCTTATGCGCAGTTTGCCATCAAACTGCTCGGTAATGCGGCGGGCAGCCTCGATGGTCAGCGAGAACAGCGAACGGCCGGACATGTACATCTCGGTGGAGGGCAGCTCGTTCCTCGTCACGTCGACGGGGAACGTGTTGGTCAGCTTGACGCCAAACTCCAGGCCGCGCTCGGCGCACAGGGCAATCAGGCGCTCGAACATAGGCACGGCATCGGCCCACTGCAGGTCCTCGCGGAAGTGCGTGTCATCAAAGACGATGTAGTCAAAGCCCAGCTCGTTCAGACGCTGGCGGGCAAACTCATAGCCCAGCAGCGTGGGGTTGCACTTGATGTAGGTGTTGAGACCCTTCTCGGTAATCAGGTAGGTCGCGATGCGCTCGATCTCCGCCGGCGGGCAGCCATGCAGCGTGGACTCGGTAATGGAGTTGGAGACGCGCGCCGGGATGGACTCGACAAACGCGGCATCGACATGCTCAAACTTGTCCAGGTTAGCGAGCGCCCACGTGCGGCACTCGTTCCAGACGTCAGAGCCGCTGGCGTCCTTCATGCCCTCGATGTAGGCGTCGACCTTGGGGCTCTTGATGCCCTCCAGGTCATAACCCACCGACATGTTAAAGACAAAACCGTCCGGGCTGCCCAGGCCGTACTCGCGAGCGATCAGGTGGCAGGCGAACCATGCCTTCACGTACTCGGCAAAGGCCTGCGGAACCTCGAGCTCGGTCGACCACTCGCAGTTGTAGCACTCGTCCTGTGCCACGATACAGGGCTTGTTAACGCACTTGGAGAGCTCCTCGCCGTCCATAACCTGAACGGTCTTAAGCTCAAAGAAGCGGGAACCGGCCACATAAGAGGCCACGATGTTCTGGGCAAGCTGCGTGTTGGGACCGGCGGCCGGGCCAAACGGAGTCTCGATACGCTCGTCAAAAATGGGAAGCGCACCCTCCTGGTTGGTCGTGACCATCTTGCGCACGCCAAAGACGGCGCCCTGAGTCTTGTGCTCCTCGATGATCCAGTTCATCAGCTGCGAAAACGGGATCGGCCTCATGATGTCGCTCATAATGAGCTCCTCTCTGTAACGCCCGGCGAGACCGCGCGGCGGGCGCAAATACGGTGTAGTGCTAGCACAGCGCCGGCGACCCCGCGGAGGCCGCCTATACGCGCGCCGGATGCGGCGAAACATCCGACGCGCGTGAATCTACTTGTAATTAGTAGGCGCGATCGTTGAGCGTGCTCCAGAGCTTCTTGGACTCAGCCATGGTCCACGCGTTGATCTTTTCCTCATCAATCCCAACGAACTCGCGATCCTTGTACAGGACGCGGCCGTTGATGATGGTGGTGCGGCAGTTTTTGCCCATCATGCCAAAGAGCATGTGGCCGTCGATATTCTCCTCGCTCAGCGGCGTAAAGGGCTTGTAGTCCATGACGATGACGTCGGCGGCAGCGCCGGCCTCGAGCACACCGAGCTTGCGATCGAAGTACTTGCTCGCCATCTTGGCGTTGTTCTCGAACAGCATGGTCATGGCCTCGCACCAGCCCACGTTGGGCATGGCGGCGTTGTGGCGCTGAATGATCAGGAAGACCTTAAGGCTCTCGAGCATATCGTGGGTGTAGGCGTCTGTGCCCATGCACACGGGAATGCCGCGGCGGAAGAACTCGAGCACGGGGGCGCAGCCCACGGCGTTGCCCATATTAGATTCGGGGTTGTTGACGAGCCAAGTGCCGGACTCCTTGACGATATCCATCTCGGCAGGCGTCACGTGGATGCAGTGGCCGAGCATGGTGTCGGGACCCAGCAGGTTGTGCTGCAGCAGGCGCTCGACGGGGCTGATACCACCGCGGTTGAGGCGGGAATCCCACACGTCGTTCATGCCCTCGCACACATGGATGTGGAAGCCGGTCAGGCCGTTGTTGGCCTCGGCCATCTTATCCATGGTCTCGTCCGAAAGTGTAAAGGTGGCATGTCCGCCAAACATGGCAGCGATCATGTGGTTGTCGTTGTCGCGACGCTCCTTGGCGGCCCACTGGGCAAATTCGGCGTTCTCGGCAATGGCCTGGTCGCATTTTTCCTGGCCGCGGCGATCGGAGACCTCGTAGCACAGGCACGAACGCATGCCCAGCTCCTGAGCTGCATCCTTAATGGTAAAGAGGCTTCCCGGGATCTCGCAGAAGCTCGCGTGGTGGTCGAAGATCGTGGTGACACCATCGCGAATGGAGTCCAGAATCGTGGCATAGGCGCTTGCCTTGGTGCCGTCGAGCGTCAGATTGTCGTCGATCTTCCACCACTGCTGCTCGAGATTCTCCAGGAAGTTGGTGGGGTTGCAGCCCTTAATGGCAAGGCCGCGGGCCAGACCCGAGTAGATGTGGGTGTGGCAGTTGATGAGTCCGGGCATGATGAGGTTGCCCTGGGCATCGACGTACTCGGCATCCGGGTACTTGGCCTTGAGCTCGCACTCGGGACCTACTTCGACGATCGTATCTCCGTCAATGGCGACCGCACCGTTTGGAATGAACGGGGCCTGAGCATTGCGGGTAAAGACGGAACCGTTAGCGACCAGAAGCATAAATGCTCCCTTCAACATCAGGGGCGGGGTTTGACACCTCTGACATGGCGGAGTGCGAAGCGCCGGCCTACACCGGAAACGGGCCCTCTCCCGTCAACGCTTCACCAAAGGGACAAACCCTTTGAAGTGCGGCTTGGCACCGCATGACGTCGGCGGACGAGGCGATGCGCCCGCCGACGAATAGCACCGAATTGGTTACTTCTTGCTCTCGGGCAAGACCAGATCCACGGCAGCGTCCTTGGCAGCATCGATGTGCTGAGCCACGACCGGCGTCTGCGGAAGGATCAGGTTAAGGACAATGGCCATGATGGCGGTGGGGGTTACGGCATTGGAGCCGATGACGGTGGGCACCCAGGTGGGCATACCCTCACCGGCAAGGCAACCGCTGGCCATCCAGATACCCAGGCCAAAGACGACGGAGGTACCGACGATGGTGGTGGTGCGCTGCGTGAGGCCCTCGCGGGTGAACATGCGCACGCCGTTCATGGTGATGGTGCCAAAGACGCCGACGGTCGCGCCGCCGATGACGGGCTGCGGGATAGCGGAAAGGACGGCAGAGAGCTGCGGGAACAGACCGGCGATGGCAAAGACGGCCGCAATGATCACAAAGACCCACTTGTTGACGACCTTGTTGGAGCAGATGATGCCCACGTTCTGGCCAAGGGCGCTGGTGGGAAGACCGCCCAGCAGACCGCCGACCATAGAGGTGAGGCCCTGGGACACGATAGCGCCGGAGAGCTCGCGCTCGGTGGGCATACGGTCGATGGAGCCCAGGCAGGCGGCGGAGACGTCACCGATAACCTGGATGGCAACCATGGGGAACACGACGGCGAGGGTAATGCAGACCTCGGGATCAAACTCGAGCGCGTAGGGCATGAGCTTGGGAAGAGCGAAGACCTGAGCGGTGGCGACGCTGGAGAAGTCGATCATGCCAAAGGGGATGGAGACGATCATGCCAACGATCATGCCAAAGAACACGGATCCCAGCTTGAGCGTGCCCTTGCCAAAGTTGGCGAGCGCAAAGACCACGGCGAAGGTGATAAGAGCGACGCACCAGGCCTGCGGGGTGCCCCACAGCGGCGTACCCATACCGCCGGCCATATACTTGACGGCCGTGGGATACAGCGAAACGCCGATGGAGAAGATGACCGTACCGGTCACGACGGGCGGGAACAGCCACTTGATCTTGCTGTAGGCCAGACCAAAGAGGACCGCGACGGCGCCGCCGACGATCTCGCCACCCAGCAGCGCACCAAAGCTAAAGCCCGAGGCACCCATGGCCTGCAGGGCCGGCAGGAACGCGAACGAAACGCCCATGACGATGGGCAGGCCGCCGCCGATGCGACGGAAGGGAGCGAAGGCCTGAAGGGCCGTGTCGATCGCCGAAAGAATGAGCGCGACCTGGATGATGTCGGTACTCTGCTGGCTATTAAAGCCGTAGACGCCGGCCATGATGACCGCCGGGGTAATGATGCCGGCAAACGATGCCAGTACGTGCTGAAGGGCACACGGGATCATTTCCTTAACGGGAGGCATGCCTTCGCGAGTGAACAGGGCTTCAGTGCCGTTCGTAACCGTCTCCTGGGTCATTTGACCACCAATCCTCGAAGTAGTTGTTTTCGCATCTGACGCTCTATTGTGACGCAGTGCGGGGTTGAGGTTGTGCCTTCATTGCATATCGTATTAAAGATGATTCTCATTCTCAATAATAATTTTTTGTTATCAGACCATTCTTCAGCTGAAATAACGCATTTCCGCAGGTCAGGAAAGTGTCTGGTCAAAATAACATCTAACTTTTCTTTTGGTCAACCGTTTACCGCTAAATTCCTACCGTTCGTCTGCATTACGCAATGTACCTGCGGATATACGAGATGGTGGACAGCGTGTTACCATGAGAAAAAATTGTTATGAACATTTCCGATTTCACCCCAAGGAGTTGCCCGTGAACGAGACCGTACGTCGCTTTTTGCCGATGGTCGATTTCCTGGAGCAGATACTCGGTAAGAACAGCGAAATCGTGCTGCACGATTTCTCGGATCCCGACCACGCCATCGTCGATATTCGCAACGGCATCGTGAGCGGCCGCAAGGTCGGCGGCCCCGCCACCGATCTGGCACTCAAGATCATGCACGACGCCAAGTATCGCGACCTGCCGTTTATTACGGGCTACGAGGGGCGCGGTGCCGGTGGCAAGACGCTGGAGTCGGCGACGTACTTTATCCGCGAGAATGACGAGATCGTCGGTATGCTCTGCGTCAACACCGACCTCTCGACCGTGCGCTCCATCAACGCCATGGCGCAGCAGCTCATGGCATGCTTCGACGCGGCGCCGACGCGCACGGAGCCCGCCCCTATCGAGGTCGAAAGCCTTTCGGAGTCTACACAGGAGCTCATCGACCGCAGCATTGCCGAGTTGCTGAGCGCGCGCGGGCTGGATGTAGCGTCGCTTGGTCAGAGCGACCGCGTGGACGTCATTCGCCACCTCAACGGTAACGGGGTGTTCATGCTCAAGGGCGCCGTGGCCTGCGCCGCCGCCGCGCTGGGCATCTCTGAGCCCAGCGTCTACCGCTACCTGCAAAAAGTCCGCAAGGAAGGCTAACGAGCAAAATGGAGTGCGGCTCCACAAGCGATCCGTCACTTGATAAAAGACCCTGCAGCTCGCACGCGCTGCAGGGTCTTTTTGCATGTCATGTTTAGTTGTGGCCAACGCCTTAGAGAGCGGCAACGACCTCGATCTCGACCAGACCGCCAGCCGGAAGGGCGGCAACCTGGAAGGCGCTGCGCGCGGGGAACGGGGCCTCAAACTTGGAGGCGTAGATCTCGTTCACGGCGGCGAAGTCGGCGATGTCGGCCAGGTAGACCGTGGTCTTGACGACATCGGCAAAGGTAGCGCCGGCAGCGGTCAGCAGGGCCTCGACGTTGGCGAGGGACTGCTTGGCCTGGGCCTCGACGCCCTCGGGCATCTTGCCGGTCGCGGGATCGATGCCCAGCTGGCCGGACAGGAACACCATGTTGCCGGCCTGGATACCGGGGGAATACGGGCCGATGGCTGCGGGTGCGTTATCGGAAGACACGACGGTCTTGCTCATGTTTTTCTCCTTACGATCAATTGAGAGAGCGTGAGCGCGGTGTTCACACCGGGAGGCACAGTTCGGTCTGAACACCGCGCTTGATTGGGATAGTACTCAAGGTTTCTGTTTGATGCAAGAATATTATCAGCTTGCGAGAATATTTTATCGCCCAACGGTTTCCCCGAACCGCTGAACGGTTCTCATGTGGAGCAGCCAGTCCAAGCTGCTGAAGACTTTGTCCTGCTTAGGCTGCGGGCGTCGCCCACCGCAGCGACGCCACTATACTTTTGAATATCTGAGCATTTTGAAAGGCAGGATATGACCGCAACCGCCAGCCGAACCACTAACCGCAGGCCCGAGCTTTTGGCCCCCGCCGGAGGCCCGGAGCCCTTTGCCGCCGCGCTCGCCGCCGGGGCAGACGCCATCTACTGCGGCATGGGCAGCTTCAACGCCCGCCGCAAGGCAACCAACTTTACCGACGAGGCCTTTGAGCAAGCCTGCCGCGCCGCGCATCTAGCCGGGTCGCGCGTCTACGTCACGGTCAACATCGTCATCAAGCAGTCCGAGATGGGCGATGCACTGCAGCTCATTCATCGCTGCTCCACGCTGGGCGCCGATGCCTTCATTATCCAGGACTGGGGTCTGTTCTTTGAGTCCAAGCGCACCATGCCCGGCATCGAGACACATATCTCGACCCAGGCTAACATCCACGACGACCGCGGAACCCTTTGGTGCCGTGAGCAGGGCGCCGACCGCGTGACTCTCTCG
Source organism: uncultured Collinsella sp. (assembly GCA_902496005.1). Lineage (GTDB taxonomy): Bacteria > Actinomycetota > Coriobacteriia > Coriobacteriales > Coriobacteriaceae > Collinsella. The sequence continues at coordinate 7,196 of CABUZI010000013.1, read as the reverse complement.
CGCGAGCTCTCCATCGACGAAATCGCCGCCATTCACGACGCCGCGCCCGATGTGGACCTTGAAGTCTTTAGCCACGGTGCCATCTGCTTTTGCTACTCGGGCCTGTGCCTGCTGTCGAGCTTTGCCATGGCGGGACGATCGGCCAACCGCGGCATGTGCGCCCAGCCCTGCCGCCTGCCCTACGAGTTGATCGACGAGAACGGTCGCGCGCTCTCCCCTGCCGGTCGCGAGCGCGCGCTGTGCCCGCGTGACACCAACACCTCACAGCTTGTTCGCCGTCTGTATGACGCCGGCGCCGCATCGCTCAAGCTCGAGGGCCGCATGAAGGCACCCGATTACGTGTACTCCATCGTTGATGTGTATCGTCACGAAATTGACGACATGCTATCCGGAGCCGCCGTTGCCAAGGACGAGGAAGCCGCCCGCCAGCGCCAGCTCAAGCGCTGCTTCAACCGCGACTTTACGCACGCCTATCAGGACGGCACCTCGGGCGACGAGATGATGAGCTATGAGCGTTCCAACAACCGCGGCCAGATCGTGGGCACGGTGCTGGGCAGCCGCCCGGCCAACCGCGATGTGCGCGGCCTCAAGTCCGACGACCGCCGTCGCCGCGCCGCCATCGCCCGCATTGAGCTGTTTGAGCCCGTGGGCAAAGGCGACCTGCTGGAGCTTCGCCACGATAACGAGTTTGACCAGTTCCTGACCACCATTGCCGCCGATGATGCCGCCGCCGGTGACATCATTGAGTGCCGCGTGCCCCGTAGCATGCCCGAGGGCTGCCGCGTGCGCGTGATTCGAAGCCAGAGCGCCATTGACGCCGCCGGCGCCGCGCTCAAGCGCGATGTGCTGCGCCGCCGAGCTGTTGACGTGTCCGTCGTGGCGCGCCTGGGCGAGCCGTTTACTGTCACACTCACCTGCTGTGACAACCCCGCGCTCACCGCCACCGCCACGGGCTTCACCGTCGAGGCCGCCAAGACCCGCGCCGTCGAGGCATCCGATCTGGTTGAGCACGTCGGGCGCATGGGCTCCTCTCCCTTTGAGGCCGCGAGCTTTGATGTGGCGCTCGATGAGGGCTGCGGCATGGGCTTCTCCGCCGTGCACAAGGTGCGCGCCGCCGCTTGTAAGGCGCTGGAAGAGGCCATTCTGGCACCGTACGAGGAGCGCGCAAAAACGCTCGAGTTGCCGGTGCTCGACAAATGTACGCGCCCCATGCCCAAGCACTACCGCGACGAGCCGCAGATCTGCGCCACCGTCACCTCGCTCGAGGCCGCCGAGGCAGCCCGCGCGGAGGGTGCAACGCGCATCTATATGACCACCGACGCGCTCGAGGCTGTCGGACTCTCCCCTGCCGATGCATTTGAGCAGGGTATCGTGCCCGTACTCGACGAGGTCTGCCGCGCCGTCGACCACGAGCGCGTCGATCCTTGGATCAATGCCGGAGCCACCCTCGCCGTCGGCAATATCTCCGAGCTCGCCGTAGCCGCTCATGCCGGCGCCACGGCCGAGATTCGCTCTTGCCTGCCGGTGCATAACACGCCCTGCATGGAGGCACTTGCCGAGCGCGGAGCCGGTGCGTTTTGGCTCTCGCCCGAGATCACGCTCGACGAGATCGTCTCGCTTGGCACCGCCGCGCCCGCAGCCCTGGGCATCACTGTGTTCGGCCGCCCGCGCGTTATGACGAGTGAGCACTGCATCCTGCAGGTGGCCAATGGCTGCATCCACGATTGCGCTAACTGCCGCCTGCGCGCCCGCAAGCTGTCACTCAAGAATATCGACGGCAAGGTCATGCCCGTACGCACCGACATCCATGGCCGCTCTCGCCTGTACGACGCCTACCCCATCGACCTCACGCCGCAGGTTCCTCAGCTGCTCGATGCCGGCGTGCGTCGTCTCATGGTAGACGGAACGCTGCTCGAGACAGATGAGGTGGGCCGTGCCGTCGCCCGCGTCCGTCGTGCCGTCGAAGCAGCACAGGCCGGCCGCAAGCCCGCCGCCCGCCTGCGCGGCGCCACCTCGGGCTGCATGTTTGTGGGAATTAGCTAACCGAAAGGCTTACACGTGAACGAAGAACCTCAAGTCCTTTACTGCGACGCCTGGCTCATGGCCATCGACAAGCCCGCCGGCATGATCGTCCACGGCGACGGCACCGGCGAGCGCACGCTCACCGACTACGCCAGCGACCTGCTGCTGGCGATGGGTGACGGCTTTGCCGCGACCGACATGCAGCCGCTCAACCGCCTGGACCGCAACACCACCGGCGTGGTGTTGTTTTCGCTCGACAAACAGACGCAGCCCGCCTTTGACCAAATGGTCATCGACCACGCCTTCGAAAAGCACTATCTGGCGCTGGCCGAGGGCAAGATCGACTGGAACAAGAAGCTCATCGACAAGCCCATCGCCCGCGACCGTCACGACAGCCGAAAGATGCGCGTCGGCGCCAGCGGCAAGCCGTCTCAAACTCGCGTGAAGGTGCTCAAACGTCTTAAGAGCCGTCGTGGCCTGCCCGCGCGCTCGTATATCGATGTCGAGTTGCTCACCGGCCGCAAGCACCAAATCCGTGTGCACCTGGCAAGCGAGCATCATCCCCTGGTTGGCGACGACCTGTACGGAACGCCGCGCCCCTGCGGCCTGATGCTCCACGCCCACAGCGTGTCCTTCACGCATCCCGTAACCGGCGAGCACATCCACATCGAAGCCCCCTGCCCCTGGGAGCCCTAAACCACCACAATGGGGACAGGCACCTTTGTGGTGGTTTTGCCGCAATGGTTCAACCGCGGTCCCAAAATGTCTCGATCTGTAACAGTTAGAACCCATTTTCCGGTCTATCTGTTACAGATCGAGACATTCGAATCCCCCTCAAGGGAAAATCTCAATCTGTAACAACAACTCGGCAAAATCGGCCCAAGATGTTACAGATTGAGATATTCGGATCCCACCGGAGAAATCATCTCGATCTGTAACATCTGGAGCCCGCATTTTGACCTTCCTGTTACAGATTGAGACGTTATGGGACCACCAGGAAAAATATCTCAGCTTGTAACATCTGGAACCCATATCCCTCTCTTCCTGTTACAGATCGAGACAAATCCCCAAACAGCAAAAGGCGGCAACGTCCCTGGTGGACGTTGCCGCCTTTCCATTGGCAAGACCCTTCCGCTCCCGCTACTCGGTAGCCTTGTCGAGAGGCTTCTTAAGGAAGCTCAGAACCAAGCAGCCGACCACAGCGCCGATAGCAAGGGCCAACAGGTACTGCACCGGGTTCGTGATGACCGCGATAACCCAGGCGCCACCGTGCGGAGCGGGGCTCGCGCAACCAAAGAGCATCGAAAGACCGCCGGCGGTCGCAGATCCCAGGATGCAGGCGGGCAACACGCGAAGCGGATCGGCCGCGGCAAAGGGAATGGCACCCTCGGTGATAAACGACAGACCCATGATGTAGTTCACCAGGCCTGCCTTGCGATCGGCCTCGGTCCAGCGGTTCTTAAAGAACGTCGTGGAGAGCGCGATGACCATCGGCGGTACCATACCGCCCGCCATGACGGCAGCCATGATCATATTGCCCTGCAGCGTTTGCTCGGCAAGGGCCGCGGTGCCAAAGACATATGCGGCCTTGTTGATGGGACCACCCATGTCGGTCGCCTGCATACCGGCGCAGATAATGCCCAAAAGAACGATGCTCGTGCCCGAAAGACCGTTGAGCGCGCCGCTAATGGCGGTGTTGATAACGCCCATAATCGGGTTAACGGCCATCATAAAGAGACTCGTAAAGAGAATGCCCAGCACGGGGTAGATGAGCATGGGCTTGATACCGTCGAGCGACTCGGGTAGCACGCTTGCAGCCTTCTTGAGCGCATTGACGATAATGCCGGCGGCAAAACCGACCAGCAGCGCGCCCAAAAAGCCAGCAGAGACAAGCTGAGCCTGGGCGTCGGCATCCATTGCCGTGGTGAGATAGCCCAACGTAAAGCCCTGCTTTGCAATCCAGCCACCCACAAAGCCCGCGGCCAAGCCCGGACGGTCAGCAATGGACATGGCAATATAGCCCGCAAGGATGGGGAGCATAAAGTTGAACGCCTGGTTGCCCGCAAGGTTAAAGAAGGCCGCGACCGGAGTGCTGTGGCCGTATGCGCTCGTGCCCAGCCCCGCCTGGTCCAGCAAGAACGAAAGCGCCATGAGGATGCCGCCGCCAACAACAAAGGGGAGCATGTGCGAAACGCCGTTCATCAGGTCCTTATAGACCCTGCGGCCCAAACCCTCGGATTCGCCCTCGGCAGCCGCCTGTACCGCGGCGCCGCCGGACACATGATGAATAGGCGCATTGCCCGCAAGCGCAATATTGATAAGTTCCTCGGCGTCATTAATGCCACGCGTCACCGCACAGGAGTAAACCGGCTTGCCATCGAAGCGATCGAGCTCGACATTTTTATCCGCCGCAATGATGACACCCTTGGCACCAGCGATGTCTGCCGCGGTCAGTACATTTTTAGCGCCGCCCGAACCCTGAGTCTCGACCTTAATGCTCACGCCCATCTTGGCTGCCTGGTCTTCCAACCCTTTGGCCGCCATAAATGTGTGAGCAATGCCCGTTGGACATGCCGTGATGGCAACGACATCGTAAGTGCCGCCCCCCACCTTCTCGTTTGCAGCTGACATGTTTCCTCCTTTTGCACAAGCAGGCCCAGCCCTCCCCTTCTGAGGGTCACAACCTGCGTATTACCTTGTGTTTGAGTGATTGATAGCGCCGAAGTGACGGCGCTTTTAAGCGATATCTATACGATGGCCCCGGCGGGCATGATCACGTCGTATGGAAACAGGGGTACTGGGAAATCATGCCCGACGGGGCCATCGGAACCACCACAATGGGGACAGGCACCTTTGTGGTGGTTTTGGCCTTACTTCGCCCCGTTGCTAAACCGTGATGACGTTTTCCATCGTCTGGTACTTGGCGGGCACCTCGCCCGCGGTGATAACCGTTGCGTCGCGGAAGTCCGCAAACTTGACGGGCGCCACCATGCCAAATTTGCTGGCGTCCGAGATTACGAAGCGCTTGGCCGTATGGCGCATCGAGATGCGCTTTACTTGCGCCTCCTCGATATCTGGCGCCGTGAAGCCCTGCTCGGCAGCAATGCCGTTAGAACCCCAAAAGCCACAGTTGAAGTTGTAGTGGTCTAGGGTTGCCAAGGCATCGGGGCCAACGAGCGCCTCGGTCTCGGGCTTGAGCTCGCCACCCAACACCACAGTGCGCATGCCGCGCAGGGCGAGATGCTGAGCATGGAGCACGGAGTCGGTCACGTAGGTGACACCTTCAAGGTGTGGAAGATGCTCGATGAGCTTGAGCGTCGTCGAGCCCGAGTCGATGTATACAAAGCTCTCGGGCTCCACAAGCGCCGCCGCACGGGCGCAGATACGCTCCTTGTCGTCGTTATGGAGGTCGCTGCGCTCATTGAGCGTTAGGTCGCGCGTCACGTGCGCGCGTTCAAGACTCGTCGCTCCGCCGTGGACCTTGGCGATGCGGTGCGCTCGATCGAGCGTCTGCAGGTCGCGCCGAATGGTAGACGCCGTCACGCCCAGGGTATCGGCAAGCTCTGGCACAGTAACCGAGCCAGCCTGCTGCACCATCGACACAATCGCGTTGAGCCTATCTTCCGCAAGCATCGCCTACTCCTCCTCGGGGTACACGACTCCCCAGTCGGCGCGGAGCTTGGTCATAAGCTCCATAACATCATAAGCATAATCCAGCAGCTCACGCTTGGAGTCGTCGCCGGCAACCGCCTTCTCGAGGTCGGCCATCTCATAGCACAGGGCGTAAGCCTCGGTGCCGGCGTGGACCTCCTCGCGGTGGCCGTCCGCAGTCCACACAATGGTCGCGTGATCGGCACGCGGATACTCGTTGACCTCGATATAGCACTTGTCAAAGCTGATGACCGAGCGCTTGGGCTGCTTGGAGTGAAGCGTAAGACTCACAACACCCAGCTGCTGCTCGGCATTACGGCAGACGATGCCGCCCGCAACGTCAACGCCGGTCTCACAGGTGTTGCCCAGCGAAACGACCTCAGCGGGCTGGCTTGCCATAAAGAGGCGCATAACGGACAGAGCATAGACGCCAATGTCGAGCATGGCACCGCCAGCAAGGTTGCGATTGTAGAAACGGTTGGTCAGATCGCCGTACTCCTTGTAGCTGCCAAAGTTGAGCTGAGCGAGGTTCATGCGGCCAAACTCAGCGGCATCCATGCGGCGGCGCAGCTCTTGATATAAGGGCATGTGGAGCACCGTTGTAGCGTCCATAAGGACCACGTTATGCTCGTCGGCAATGGCACGTGCCTCGTCGAGCTCGGCGGAGTTGAGGGTAATGGCCTTTTCGCAGAGCACGTGCTTGCCAGCTGCCAGGGCGGCGCGCAGGTAGGTGATATGCGTGTTATGCGGAGTGGTGATATAGATCGCGTCGATGTTAGGGTCGGTATAGAGGTCCTCGGCCGTTTCATAGACCTTCTCGATGCCATACTGCTCGGCAAAAGCTTGAGCCTTTGACAGCGTGCGGTTAGCGACGCCCGCAAGCTTGCGACCGGCAAGAGCGAGAGACTGGGCCATCTGGTTGGCGATAACGCCGCACCCGATCACAGCCCAACGAAGCTCGGGAGCCGTAAAGATATCATCGGGGAACGGCTTGCCCTGGACCGAAGCGAACGCTGCCTTTGCGGCTGCCGCGGAGTCGAGTGGAGCCTGCTTGGAATCTGCCATATGTGCCCCCTACATCGTGAAAAGTCTTTCATTTCTGACAGCTCTATATTCGCACAAATGCGCGTGTATGTGCGTGCTTCTGCGTGTATTACCGCTAAATGGTCAAAATTCAGGAGTTAACGGCGCATATACACGTATACTCACGCAATCATACGCACGCAGCTACGCACAGATGCGCATCACCTGATCCCCTGGGGACGGAGGAAAACGGATCATTTGAGGCTTCGCGCCAGCCAGCAGTTGCCCTTTTAACCGTTGCCTCACCGAGTTCGCAACAACGCACGAGCTGACCGACTGTCACGCCAGCCTTTCGCGCACGCAACCACTCATTTAAATCTGGGCTTATAGGACAAAATGTGTGTCCCGATAGAACACCCGTTTCCATCCATTAATCCAGCCAGAACGGGTACGGGTCCCTGTGGTGGAGGTCCTCCCACACGGCCCTGTCGCCCCACTCC
>CABUZI010000012.1 GCA_902496005.1 uncultured Collinsella sp. | reverse complement strand
GTGACCGTGACGGGCCAGCACCGCGAGATGCTCGACCAGGTGCTGCACGTCTTCGGTGTGGCTCCCGACTACGATCTGGCGATCATGAAGCCTGGCCAGACGCTGTTCGACGTGACGTGCGATGTGCTGCTCAAGCTCAAAGCCGTCCTCGAGGACGAGAAGCCCGACGTCGTCCTGGTCCACGGCGACACCACGACCAGCTTCGCCGCTGCGCTCGCGTGCTTCTACCTGCAGATCCCCGTGGGGCACGTCGAGGCGGGCCTGCGCACGCACGACATCTACAGCCCCTGGCCCGAGGAGTTCAACCGCCAGGCCGTCGATATCGTGAGCGAGTACTACTTCGCACCCACGGAGGCGAGCAAGCAGAACCTGCTTGGCGAGGGCAAGCCGGAGTCGAAGATCTGGGTCACCGGCAACACCGGAATCGATGCCCTGCGCACCACCGTGCGCGAGGGCTACTCCCATCCCGAGCTCGAGTGGGCGGAGGGCTCCCGCCTCATCCTCATCACGGCGCACCGCCGCGAGAACCTGGGTCAGCCCATGCACCGCATGTTCCGCGCCATCCGCCGCGTGATGGAGGAGCATCCCGACACCAAGGCGATATACCCCATCCACATGAACCCGCTCGTCCGCAAGGCAGCGCACGAGGAGCTGGACGGCTTCGACCGCCTGCACATCATCGACCCGCTCGAGGTGCTCGACTTCCACAACTTCATGGCCGCGAGCCACCTCATCCTCACCGACTCGGGCGGCATACAGGAGGAGGCCCCGAGCCTGGGCAAGCCGGTGCTCGTCATGCGCGACACCACCGAGCGCCCCGAGGGCGTGGCCGCCGGCACGCTGAAGCTCGTCGGCACCGAGGAGGACGTCATCTACCGCGAGTTCAGTCGACTGCTCAGCGATCAGGCCGAGTACGAGGCCATGAGCCATGCATCGAACCCCTATGGTGATGGGCATGCGAGCGAACGCATCGCGGACGTGCTTGCGCAGTAGTTTTCTCCGAGCTGTTTTATGAAGCTGCTCTTTTGGAACATAAACAAGAAAGACAATGCCGACCTTGTCGTCACGCACATGCGAGAGGATGAGGTCGGCATTGCGGTTTTTGCTGAGTTTTTGGAACTGACTTTTCAAATTAGCTGTTAAATAGAACCGGTTGTGGTGCCGTCAAGAAGATCGCGTCGAAAATGTTGGTGTAAGGGCGGCACCCTAGCGCCTGTTTAACGAAGAATGGCTCGCCGAGCATGTCGTCATGGGCGAGACCAACATGCGGCAGCGCCGCGGCGTCGAATGTCAGCAATAAATGGGCACCGGGATCCATATCGGCCCCGGTGCCCAAGCGCAATAACGGCGGTGCTGTTTCGCGATATTCGGCAGTGCTTATGCGAGCAAATACTCACGACGAGCCGCTATTCATTGAGCCTTGAGCAATTTGCGTCTCGGCTTAGAGCCTCATTGCCGACTTGTTCAACCAAATCCAGCGGTTTCCGCTGCAGTCAGCATACTCAATTCGATTTACTGCCAAACCGAGGTCTATAAGCCTTTTTGCCAAAGGCAAGTCCTGGCGCTCTACAAAGGCCTGGCCGTTTGGGAACGCGATTGCAAGCAGTGAGTCCAAATAGTGCTGAGTCGTCTCGTCCATATCTTTACCTCCTTTCGGGGCTTGATTTACGACCCATATATTCGGCTATCCGTCAAATACCATCGTGCGGGATTGAGTCACCTTGTGTCTCGCGCATCAATGAGTATGGCGAGAGCGCTGTCGAAAACAACCGCAGCGATCCACTCCTCATTTGGGTTCAAGGCTCACAACTCGATCGCAAACCTCCAGCGCGGCAGGCCTGTGCGTGACGATGATGACGGTACGGCCGAGATTTCGCATGCGGTCCAGCATTTCTCGCTCGGTCTTGGGGTCGAGGGCCGAGGTGCATTCGTCGAGCAGGAGTACGGGGGAGCCGGAATAGATTGCACGCGCAACGGTAAGGCGTTGCTCCAGGTCTCCGTACCAGTTGTCGCTGGTGTTGTCCCAGGTTAGGTCCATCTGGCACCATTTGCCGTCGATCTTTACGGCGTTCCACGTGTGACCGTTGCCGGTGATGCGGCCGTTGGCGATGCCCGCTGCGTCAAGGAGCTTGGAGTAGATGCGCTGGTAGCTCTCGCAGGTGCCCTGGTGGCGCGTGAGGCCGCTTTCGGCCGAGCACCAGTTGAGGCTGTGGTCGTACCCCAGCTGGTCGAGCGCCCAGTCGTGGAGCCACAGCGCCATGTCGTATTCCGAGCCGTCTGTCTCTTGCCTGCACAGGTCCACTGCACCGTTGACGATCTGCGTGACGCTTGGGCGGGCGGCGTCGTTTACGGTCACCTCCGCCGTGGTGCGCAGGTAGTAGATCCCCTTGTCGTTTTGGGGGTCGGTTCTGTCGTTGTCCATAAAGTAGAAGTGGATGCGGTACGTGCCCGACGCCGTGAAGTCGAAGGTAAAGTCGTGGCCCGCGGCGCCCAGACTGTAGTAGCTGGCCCATGCCGGGCGCGACGGGTCGCAGACGCTTTCCTGGCTGCCGCCGTCCCAGTAGGTGGGCACGTCCATGCGCGCCTTGGCCTGGGACGAGCCGTTGGCTTGGGTTACGTGGAAGGTCGTTGCGGTGCCCGCGGGGGCCTCGTTCCACGAGACGGTGAAGGTGACGCCGTTTTGGCTTGCGGTGGCGGAGTGGGCGTAGCCGATTTGTGGCGTGGCGGAGGTCGCCTCGGGCGTGGGATTGGCTTGGGCTCGGAGGGATGGGGCGGGGGTGCCTGTTGCGGCGGTGGTGCCGTCAGCGCTTTCCGTGTTGGCTGCGCTGGCGCCGGTGGATGTTGCGGTGCTGTCCTCTACGGTATCTGCTGTCGCATTTGTGTTGGTGCCGTCTTCGGCCTTGCCTGTGTCGCTGTTCGTGGCGTCGGCTTGCGCTTGCTGCTCGGCGGCTGCTTGAGGCTGGATGGCTACCGCGATGGCTGCCATGGGCATCGTCGCGCCGACCATGGACGTGCACGCGATCGCGCAGAGCAGGTAGTAAAGGGGTCGTTTCATAGCGGAGCCTCTCGGTGAGCAGCCAATAGGGTCCGAAGGCAGCTCCAGGCCAGCACTCCGCACATATTTTGTTGCGTTTTATTTTACGGGAACCCCAGTCAACATCAGCGAACTTTCTGGATTAAGCTGGGGAGAGGTACCGTAGAGGACCGGGCGATACATGCAGGGGGATGCCTGGGATTGGCTTTTCGATTCAAAAGTTTCCGGAAGCAGCTATGCCGCACCATGCCAGTCTTCTTGGGTGCGAACTTAAGCAGATGGGTGATCTGTTAACGATTGAGCTGTTATTTTCCGTGTACTCGTCGGGCTGAGGTCGTTGCGGTCTTAGTGGCCTCCGCCCGACGAGTTTTGCTTTAATCCGATGGTGGGGTCAAACGGTGGAAGAGCGCTTGGTCTATTGGCGAGAAATATTGCACGTCGTTATTTAACTCGGCGATTCTTGGATCCAGTCTGTCGTCGGTATATATCAAGGCACAAAGGTCTTCTATAAAACGTTTGTGCCTATTCTCAATACCTTGGTTATAGGGGAATTCACCCTTTTTAGACCCCCATGCTTCTTCGATTGCGCTATCGAGACATTTAATAAAGAGTTCGCTGTGGCAAGCAAGCTCGTATACGGCGTCATAGCATCTGCCTGCTCTTACCTCGTACCAAGACAGAGGCTCATAGTAGGCCAGAACATTGAGAACTGGCAGGAGGCATTGTTTTGGGAAAATCGATATCTCGTTGACTCCGTAGAAAGTTTGATAATTGAGAATGTAGCTCAGGAGTTCCGAGATTGATACCGCCAGTCTGTTGCAGGCTCGGAGCGAAGCCTTTTTGTAGTTAAGTAGTTCTATCGTTATATTTACAAAAACGTATCCCATTTTCGTATTAACGCCCTTGAGCGAAAGATAGTCGGCGGGTTTTACCGGGTTTAGCTCTATACGCTTATCATAAAAGCGCTCTAGGTATTTAACTCCATCAAAGTTGGGCCCGTATACTCCTTCGAGCGAATTAGCTAGCTGTGAAATATCGGTCGAATATACTACGACAATGTTATCTTGCTGAAACAAAGTCTTTGCTTGCTCGAGTACCTTTACAGCGAATTCTGGCCGGCAGCGATCAAGTTCATCGATAAAAATGACGGCTCGATGTGCTATCCCGGGAAGATAGTTTCTTACGAGCTCGTCTATTCGACTTCGGAGCTTCTTCTCTTCTTTGTATCTTTCGAGAAAATCGACGCCGTTAAAGTCTTTAACGAAATTGCTGACGCTGAGGTTTAGCCCGAATACCGAGGCCGTTGTCTCGATGATATCGCCGATGCTTTTCCAGGGGTCTACCTCTCCATGGACGGTTGATTTGTCTACTGACATGGCGATTGTTGCCAATATGGGCAGGATTGGATTATCGAAATGATCATCTTCCCAGGCGTTGAAATAAATGGGCAGAAATGGGTTGGCTAGAAGATCTTTTGCTGTGGCACCAAATATCGAATCCAGTTTTGCGGTGTCCTGCTCGAGCGCCGGATTTGCCATTCGCAGGACTCTTTCGACCTGTTTTATATAATGCGTTTTACCTGAGCCCCAGGGGGCATTGACGAGAATCGTATAGGGAGGTTCTACAGCAAGAAGCATTTGCAGGAATCTTTCGACCTCGCCATGCCGGCGCAATGGATCTTGAGATATCGCAGCATCAATGGCCTCAGGCGTGGGCTCTTCGTCTGCTCGCTTCATGGTGGTTGCCTTCTTTCGCATGATTTGATTGGGCGGGTGCTGAACATATCGTTTGAATCGGGTTATTGCTCGAAAATACTGAGACCGGCTTCGTTCTCGCAATTTGGATTAGCCACAAATGTAGATAATCTTGGAGGGTGAAGCCGGCCATATATCTTATGGTGTCGTTGCCTGATGGCTTTGCCTACTCAAACTCCACCTCAACTTGACTGTGCTCGTAAATCTTGAGTTCGTTATCAATTTCGACCCGTTCTACCATCCAGCCAATGGCGGAGCACTGTCGTATGAATGTATCAATCCGGTTCTCACCTTTTAGATTATGGATGGTGACCACTACGCCAAAACGCTGTGGATCATGCGAACCCTTTTGATATCTAGACGACTTGCGAATCATCATGCCCCACATTGGGTTGGTATACACTTTTTTGGGCTTACTACGGCTGGTTAGCGGTTCGGATATGTGCTTGACATTGTCCCATTTTCGCAGCTTTTTCCGAGCCTTCTCTTCATCGGTCGTGCAGCTTTCCTCACCCTGGTCGTTGGGCTGCAGCGACTTGATTAGCCCGTCGTTTCCGATTCGCCCAAAATGCAAATCGAGCTCGGTGTCCGTATAGTCGACGCCTTGGTTTCTGTTGCATTTAGGGAAGTAGCACAGGGTCGCTCTCGCAACGGACGGGTAAGATGTGCCCGAAACGGGGATAGGAAAGTTGAAGTTATAATTCTCGCGTTCGGTGGCCACGCCGCTGAGCATGAATCGAATTTCGTCGTTACTGGTTTCGAGTATCTTTTCAATTTGGACGGGAACGATGCCGTAGCCAAGTCGATCCATGTCTTCGGGTTTTGTCCACGCACATGCAGCATCGATTAGCAGGGCCTTGGCAAGTTCACAGCTCAGGTGCATCTTATAAATGAGATAGGCAGCTTTTCGTGCAATTAAGGGAGCCGCAAAAGAGGTGCCGACAGCCGGATAAGCACCGGTCCCGCAGCAGGCGGTTATAGCATCACCCTTATCCCCTCCGTAATACGCGAGGTCTGGCTTGTGATGAAAGCTTAAGACTGGCCCTCTTCTTGTGTAGGACGCTGGTTCGTTGTTTCTATTAACGGCGTTGACAACAAGGGCATTAATGGAGTCCGCTGGGGAACCAAGATATGTGGGTTTACCATTTTCCTGGTTAGTGCCAGCAACAACGAAGAGGACGTCGTATTTCTGCTGCAGTTTGTCTAGCAGGGCCGCTTCGGGCGATATGGAGTTTCGAGACACTTCCTCCATTGACCCCAAGGAGATGTTCCAAACTTTGATGTCTTGGTTCTCGGCAACAATGCGCTCAATGTGCTTCATTACCGTAAACGAACTGAACTTGCCTGCGGTTGCAACTCCAAAATGTCGAACTCTAAAGTGGCCACAATGGTCGTCTAGCGATGGATTTTGGGCCTGAGCGTCAACGATCAATGAGCTGACACATGTGCCATGTCGATAATCGCCTGCAGTGGGATTGATGCCTTCGGGTAAGCAGCTTCTGTAGTCTACCCAGTTGCTGAAGTACGGTGGGTATTTCTCTTCAAATGGAGTGTCGATTACGCCGATGACGGGCTCATCGGTGGGATATTCAGGGAGGCTGCTGATGGCGGGGGAGGCTGAGCCTTCGTCACTCATAGGTGCGTAAGAAGACAGATCGATAACCGACATGGCTACAAGATAGGGGGCGCGCTCGAGCAGCGTTCGATATTCTGTTTCGGTTAATAGAACGCTGTTCTCCAAGAGGTTTGCAGGGGATACGTCAATGTGAAGCTCCTCAAATAGGTCCTGCGGGTCCCTCTCCGTTTCAAATAGCGTAACGATTGCGTTTTCGTCGGTAGCCGCTGGCGGCTTGTCTATTCTAAATTCATTGACGTAATAGGAATCGCGTATGAGTTGCGCAAAGCCCGATCGGGTGAGCGTGTGTGAAACGGCCGGATTCCATTTTTGTTTGAGCTTATCATTTTTAACCAGATCGACCATCTTATCTGCGTTCATCAGTCCATCAAAATAATCGACTACGATTCGCTCGCACTCACGCAGCTTGCTAATAGTTGACCGGATGGTCGCCTCGGGAACGTAATGTGTCATCAGGTGCCTTGGGTGGTTCCCATTAAAATCGAGATAACGGGCGCCGCGGATAGACAATTCTGGTTCACTGTCTTTTCCGCCGTTCAGCATCTCTTTTATTCGATTGCTCTTGGCGACAATCTGACGGTATTCAACGGATACCAAGATGTCTTCGATTATGGCATCTTTGGGCCATTTGCTCAGAACGGTTTCGAGGCTCTTGCGAATGTGCGAAATCCTCTCTGCAGTGACCGTGCCTTTAGCGGGGAGCGTTGCGGGACCCGGTCGCGAGCCTCTTGCGGTTTGAAAATCGCCAGTGAGCCTGATTAAGCTGTTCATGAGCTACTCCTTTAGGGTTCGCGCAATGGTGCTTCGTGAAATGCCTGTCAAAACTTCCATTTCTCTTAAAGTGAAACCTTGAGTTTTAAGCAGCTCGAGTGAATCAGGCTCATATCCATGTAGACGCTGATATAGCTTGCGGAGATAGTCGTTTGGATTAAGAGGATCACTAAACGCGACGGAGGTCTTGATGAGGTTTTTGAGTGTGCCGGGCCAGGGCAGATCCGGGCAACTCTGCAGCACCTTTTTTAGGGTCCGAGAGTCGTTTTTGATTGCCTGATTGTTTTTGGTCAGATTCTTTGCGATTGATTCGCCGATATCAACGAGATCGTCATGGGTGTATCTATTAAAGTCAATTTGTACATCGAAGCGCCTGGCGAGTGCCGGGTCTAGTTTGTCGTAAAGGTTCGTTGTTGCGATTATGGCGGATCGCGTGTTCAGCTTGTCGAACTCTTTTAGGAGTGCACTTGTGGCTCGCCCCATCTCACGGACGTCGTTTTGGTTAATTCTATCTAAGGCTATAGCATCGATTTCATCGAACAGGACAATGGCGCCGTCGCCGATATCGTGGATTTCTTGGAAGACCTTCGCGATATTCTTGGCCGTCTCTCCGAGTTTGCTATCGATGATTTGATTGAAATCAACGGCATATAACTGGTAGCCAAGTATTCTGGCTATCTGTTTTGTAGCTTCGGTTTTGCCGGTTCCCGATGCGCCGTAAAAGAGGACAGTGTTGATGTCCACATCTTTAGATAGAGCATTGAGCAGCCCTTGGATATCGTTAGCGATGGCCTGGGGAAGGGGCAGCGAGGTGTTGTTGCTGATTACCTTTTCTAAGAAGTCATATTCCTGCTCTGTGACTTCTTGTGGCACAAACGTACGTGTCCTAGCAATGAGGGCCATGATGTAGCTTGCAAGCTCGGGTTGCCCGGACGATTCAAAATCTTTCGCAATAATAGTGGCTGCGTTGTTGAAGGCGATGTCGTCGTGTTCCGAATGCGCTCGGATTAAGTCGATGATGTCCGATCTCTTCATGTGTGCTCCTCTCCTTAGTTATATTGTATGAGACAGACCGAGACAAAGCAAGAATTGATTGAACATGGATGCAATGAAGTATGCTAGGATTGAGTTGTCTAGATTCAAACTGTTCTAGATTGGAGGTGAGATTATGACTACCCACCATGGAGGTAAGGTTGGCGCTGCTGCCAAGACGCTCGCGAGCTCCTCGACGAGTAAAGCCGCGAAGACTGCGGCTGCGAAGACGCTGGTCAAGCATCAGATTGCCAAGCATCGCTAGTTTGCGAGCAAAGCATTTTGTAACAGTTGGGAGGTGATATATATGGCTTTGAAGACGATTCGCGTAAAGATTCCGAAGTGCCGAATTGGCGCAACGGGTTCGGTCGGGAAGATCGGAACGACCGCGAAGGCCGTAAAAGTAAAGATTCGCTAGGCTTTAGCGGCAACTAAAGCCTAGCGCGATGTTGACATAGCGGGCCAACATCAAACATTTTATGGGGGTCTCCGGCGAGATTCAAGCGTCGGGGACCCGCGTTATTTTTTGTTTTTATCGGCATATGCGCCGCAGCCTCTTCTTATACGACATGTGGCGGCGCTATTAGTTTGGACAATTAATGAGTGAATTAGATATAGTATCCATTTGGATTAGTTCGATGGTGGCCATAGCAACTGTCGTTGCATCGTGGGCGGGCCTTAGAGCCCTGGTGATTCAAACTTCTCCGAATATTATTATGTTCATTCGGCCAGATGATGTCTCGCCCTCACTAGCGCGGCTTGTTATCAGAAATATTGGAGAGGCGCCTGCATACAATGTTTCGTTTCGACTTCCTCCTGACTTGTTTCTAAAGGATTCTTTCGAATATAAACATGCTTCCGTAGTGTTTGATAGGGGCTACGCAATTTTGCCTCCTAAACATGAGAGGGACATTCTCTTGGGAAGGTTTGAGGATCTCGAAGGATTGTGGGGGAGCTTCATTGTTGAAGTGAATGTCTCCTTTTCAAAGAAATACGGGCGTAGACGTTTCTCGACTATCTGCCCGGTTGAGATTGGCTCATTTGAGAGCACGATCTCTATTTCTTGTGAGACTACTTTTGAAAAGGACCAAAGGGCTGCCTATCGCGAAATCAGGCAGTTTGGTAAGCGCCTTCGCGGAATAGAAAACGCGATTTGTTCATTGGGGAATTGTGACGAAGAGTAAGGTTGTACGCTGGTGACGAATAATTTCCCCCGCAGATCGACGACTGCATGACAGAACACGGCCCTCGTCCCGTCATATGATTTCTAGCGGCTAAACAACAAATCATAGACGAAGGGGACACGGGCCGTGTCTGCGAACCTCGTAACGGTCGACGAGGAGTCGCTGCGCAAGGACATAATGAATCTGGTGAGGAAGCCCGTTAATGAGACGCTCAACGGGCTGCTCGACGAGGGGTCGTCCGAGCTCGTCGGGGCTGGGCACCACGAGGGGACGGCGGGCCTGGGCTATAGGGTTACCGTTCGATTCAAATTAATAGCGTTGATTTATGAATCAATAATTAGTAGCCTATCTAAAAGCGGTATTGACGCGGGTAGCCTACGGGCCCCGCGTCCTGCGGAAAGGTGGCTATCCTTCTTGGGATGGCCGCCTTTCTTTTGTTAAGGTGCCGCAATGACGGTGAAGCCTTTCATGTCTATTGACGATCGGGACAGATTGCCTGTTGACAGAGGAGCGTGTCGGTATGGAACTTGCCGGCGACCACCGCTCCGATACGATTGCCTTGATGAATGGCTGATCCATGATGGGGCTCAAAATATGACTCGAGAGCTTGGCGGTATTGGATTGACGGCCTTGCAAGTTCTCCCTTAAAGTAATAGGCGTGATGAGGCCTTGCGACGATACGTTCGGCTTGGTCCGTGGGAACCTCCGAAAGGCGGTTTTCGCGTTTAGGGGGCTGTTTCCGAAGGACACTTGTCCGAATTTGCTTCTGGGCAGTGGGTTTTTTACTGCGTATTTCGGAAGTGCGGGGAAAATCGAAACTTGCTGAACGCACCCCGATTTTTGCCAATTAAACCGCAGGTCGCAAGGTCTCAAATCTGGGATCTGGCCGGCAGGTCTCGGGTTTTCACCGCACTTCCGAATGCATGCTAAATATGGCTTCAACGTGCTTGGCCTTGAAAGCCATAATAGGTTGCCAATTGGCTACAAGACGAATATAGTTAGCATCATGCTAACTAAGGGGTGGTTATGAATCGAACCAAGCTCCGACCGACATATTCACTTGACGAAGCGAAGTCTTTAGCTCGTTTGGGAAAGATGATGGTAAACGGTAGGGTGCGCAGGCACCTGATGAACCAGTTTGGCTATCTGGACATCGACCATTTCCTTGCTGACCTTTTTGATTATCTGGAGCCTGGCGACTTTAGAAAATCCATTGCGCTCGACATGGATGGCCCTTTGCATGGTGTTTACGCAGATGTCTATGAGTGCCGAGGTTTTGAATGCGAGGATTGGTACGTCAAGTTTTTAATCGATTCTGAAGGCAATGCACATTTGAACGTTTTGTCTGCGAACATCGATGGATATATTCATTAAAGGAGGAGCCATGCGTTGCATGGAATGTGGCAAAGAAATGCAATTTACCACGGCGCCAATGTCTGAATCATACCGTGGCGAGCAAATAACGGTAAAAGGAATTGAGCATTATATTTGTGAGTGCGGCAACGATGAAATGACCGCTGCAGAGGCGACTAAGCTCGCCCATGCGCTGGCTTCGCAATATGCCAAGACACATGAACTTCTTTCTCCCTCCGATATTAAAGATTTGCGCTCTGATCTCGGTTTAACTCAGCATGAATTTGAGTCGCTTTTAGGGGTTTCAAAACCAACGGCATCTCGTTGGGAGAACGGGGCGTCACAACAGTCTATTACCGCAAATAATCTTATGAAGCTCATTCGAGACGTCCCCGAGGTTCGCAAATATCTGGGCCTTTCTTCTGATGAGACGACCTCGGGACTTAATACATCACAATTTTCGGTGATACAGGGAGGAGAAGCCCCGGCTTATAGGGACTCGACTCCTTTGGCAGAAGAGAATGCCTTTCGATTGGAGATGTAAATGGAAACGCTACAGAAGCAACGCATTGAATCTCCGCTGATTACATGCGTGACTAGAAAAGTGGATAGTTTTTCATTTGATGGCGGAATGACTCCGAAAGAGGGCGTCAATAAGTCTGGCGTCGAATGCAACGTCAGAAATGCTATCACCAGCGCATTTTCGGACGAAAACGGAACCAGGTTTCGCCAGCTCAATTTAGTTATAGAGCTTCTACCCAGCAATGAAGGTCATTACTATCGTTCCGAAATATCCGTCTCCGGCATATATCGCGCTCCTGCGGATTTAGATGACGATGCTTTTGACAGAGAAGCACTTAGCACCGGTATGCAGGACCTGTATTCCTATGCAAGAGGCATTATTGAAAATGTCGCAGCTGGTGGAGTGTGGGGGCCACTTTATCTGCCACAGATTGGGTTCGCAATTTAGCCCCCTTCCACCCCATCCTTTGAAGATGTTCTTAAAGCGGTCTTATGCAAGCCATCGTTTTACAAGGGGTTCCTTTCAGGAGGGTATCCCCTAGTTATTTAGCTGAAGGCTGGAACCGAACAGCCACATTGCCACTTGTCGAATTGTTGAGTCACTGGGCGGTCTGAGAGAATGCCCTCAGTGACACAGTCGTCCCGGACTCTAAGTGAGGCGATAACAAAGAAGGGCCGTTGTTCGGTTTTCCATCAACGGCCCTTTGATGTATTCGCGACTACTGGATGCTGTCGTGTTTTCGCTTCGGGACAGTGGGTTATTTACCGTGTATTTCGGAAGTGCGGGGAAAAATCGGAAACCTCTGAGCATAAACTGAATTTCGGCAACAAAACCGCAGGTCGCGGATGCCCAAAACAGGGGTCTGGTCGACAGGTCTCGGTTTTTCACCGCACTTCCGGAATCATCCGCCGGAAGTATGCGGTAAATTTCGGAACCCTCGGGCACACTGTCCTATTTATGAAAAGAAACCGCAGGTAGAAGCGATGTCGCTATACGGTATGGTCGGCATGTCTAGAATTTGCCGCATACTTCTGGATTGGGCGCGCATTTAGCACCCTCGATGTCTCCTCATCCTCTAAAAAAGTTCTTAAAACAGCCTTAAAGGCGTTTCAACTCGCGTTGACAGCGTAAAATACGCATGTTTGACTATGAACGAAGTGGATTTTAGGGGAGGGGTGCGCCATGGAGGTGCTGGTTGTTGGCAACACCGCATATGTTGACGATGACTTTTGTGCCAAGGCGTTCCCCGAGGACCATGTGCAGGTCGTAGCCGCGCAGGACACGCGCCGCGACGAGTCATCGCCCCATGCCTCGTGGAAAGAGCTTCTGCAACACCTGGATCAGGCCTACGAGTTCGACCGCGTGGTCTACCTGTCTAATTACCTTACCCCGCATACCGATACCGTGGGTGATATCGAGCTGCTGCGCTCGGTCTTTCGTGCGTGCGCGGGTCGCCGGGTCCAACTGCTGTATGTAGCGGGGCCTGCGGGTGCCGAGGGCGCCGCCGATGCCGCGGGACGCACGGGCAAGGGCATTATCGCGCGCGCAGCCAACGATCTGTGCCGCTACTACGCTGCTCGCGAGGGCGTTCAGACCAAGATCCTGCGTGTGCCCTTCCTGTACACTGCCTCTGCCGCGCTGGAAGATCCGTTTTTGGTGCCGTTGCTCGACGCGTGCTTAACCGGATCGGTCGCTCTACAGGGCGCGCAGGATGCGGCGTTTCCCTTGCTGTGTGCCGAGGAGCTTGCGGTGCTGGTGCGCCGCATCTTCGATAGCTGGCATGGTAACTTTGAGACGCTCGACGTTGCCGATGCCTTCCATCACACGGCGGGTGAGGTGGGGGACGCCCTCAAGGCGTTGTTCCCCGGCCTTGCCGTTGCCTATGGCGATTCCGCCGGCTACACCCTGCCCGCCAGCGACGTCGCTCGCGTACGCTATGGCTGGTTTCAGCGCTACGACTTGCTGCGCGATCTTTCGACCATTCAAGCGCGTTGGGATGCTGGCCGCGCAAAGAAGGTCAACCCCTTGCGCGCCGCCATCGACCGCATCCAAATGCGCACGCTGCCTATTAAATGCCTAGAGACGGGCGTTGCCTGGGTCCTGTTCGAGGTGCTTGAGCATCTTTTCTCCCAATCGGCCCAGCTCAACGTGCTCGATTATCGCCTGCTCTACGTGGTGCTGATCGGCACGCTGTATGGATTGGACTTTGGCCTGATTGCGGCGCTGATGGCGTCGGTGGGTTTGGCCGCGAGCTACTTTACTCAGTACGGCTATACCTTCCAGGGCCTGTTCTACGAGCCGTCCAACTGGCTGCCGTTTATTGCGTACTTTGTGGTGGGTGCCGTGTGCGGCTATGTGCAGCTGCGCAACAGCGAAGCCATTAGGGCGGAGCGCGATCAAAACGAGCTCGTGCGCAACCGCAATACGTTCCTTACGCAGCTCTACCACGACGCGATCGAGGACAAGCGCGCGTACAGGCGCCAGATCGTGGGTCGCCACGACAGCTTTGGCAAGATCTTTGCCGTGACGCAGGAGCTCGACGTGCTCAACCCGCGCGATATCTATCGCAAGTGCTGCGAGCTTCTGGGCGAGATCCTCGAGAACGATTCGGTGGCGATCTACCATGTTTCGGGTGGGGCATTTGCACGCCTGGTGGCAGCAAGTCCCGCGATTGCCGAAGATGCCGCACGCTCGCTCACGCTTGAGCAGCTTGCACCTCTTTTGGGCGACGGGGGTCGTTCGAACCTGTGGGTGAACCGCGAGCTGACGCCGGGGCTTCCCATGTTTGGATACACGATCGAGCGCGACGGGGCACCCGCCGTGTTGATCTTTGTGCGTAGTGCGGCCGAAAACCAAATGACCCTCTATTATCAAAACCTGTTCCGCATCTTGTGCGGGCTGGTCGAAAGCGCGCTGGGCCGTGCCTTTGACTATGAGGCGGTGGCGCAGGATAAACGCTGCGTTGACGGCACTTGCGTGCTCAAGCAGGCTGCCTTTGGCCAAGAGCTTGCGGCGGAGCAGGCGCTGGCGGATAGCAAGATGGGGAGTTTTTTGCTCCTGCGCGTGGTACCGGGCATGGAGCCTGTCGGCGAGCTGGTGGGCGCAATTGGGTCGGCAATCCGCGAGAGCGACGCGGCGGGCTTGGTCGACGGCGACGTGCTCTACCTGCTTATGCGTCAGGCAAAGGCGTGCGATTTGCCCATTATCCGCGAGCGCCTGAGCGCAAAGCAGATTGCTGTGGAGCCCGTCGACGGCGAGGACATCGTGGCGCTGCTGCAGCACATCGCTTACACCGGTGACGATGAGGGGGGTGTCGCTTGATCTCGCTTGTCGTTGCTGCCGTCTTGCTGCTGATTCATGCGCTGGTTTGCCTGATGCTGTGGACGCTCATGAAGCTGGGCCTGCTGCCGGTGCGCGGGCACATGCTGGCTGTGATAGTGCTGGTGCCGCTGTGGGGCCCGTTGCTGGTGGTTCTGCTATCGGTCCGCAGCGCGGTGTTTGGCGAGGGGCTGAAAGTGTCTGCGCTGGAGTCGCTGCGCTTCAACGACGACCTGCATCGTAGTATGTCGGTACCGAGTGGTGAGGACGATGCGGGCGTAGTTCCGCTCGAGGAGGCGCTCATCGTCAACGACCCGGCATACCGGCGTCGCCTAATGCTCTCCATGCTCACCGAGGAGCCCGACGCGTACCTGGCGCAGCTGCAGGCGGCTAAGCTTAACGATGACGTTGAGGTGGCGCACTATGCCGCGACGGCGGTGGCGCAGATCTCCAAGGAGTCCGACCTTAAACTGCAGCAGCTGGAGCGTGCCTTTAAGACGGACCCGAGCGCTCAAAACCTCAACGAATACTGCGATTATCTTGGTGAATACTTGGGCTCGGGCTTGGCTGAGGGGCGCGTTGCTCAGATTCAGCGTCAACAGTACGCGCGCCTGCTTGCGCGTCGCTGCGAGCGCGAGGATACCCTTGAGCTGCGCATTCGATACGCGACGGCGCTGGCCGATGTCGGACAGATCGACGAGGCACAGGCCGTGACCGACCAGCTGGTGCTCGACGTGCCCGAGGAGCAGGAGGTTTGGATGCTTTGCCTGCGCCTGGCCGTGATGCGCCGCGACGGTGACGAGGTTCACCGTGTGATCGATGCGATTGACAAGCAACATGTGTATTTGAGCGCCGACAACCGCGAAAAGTTGGCGTTTTGGCGCGACGGGGAGGAGGCCAGATGAGCGTGGCCCGACATATCCGCGACCGTGCAGGCCGCTTTCGTTGGATGGGACTCCTCGTGGTGTGGGCGGTCTTTATTGCCATGGCCGCCGTGCTTCTGGTGGAGCGTGCCGGCGTGCAGTACAGTGCGGGCCAGCATAAGCTGGGGATGCTTGCCGCCAACGATGCGGTGCCGGCCTCCTCGGCAATCTTTGGCCAAAAGCCCACGTGCCTGGTCATTACCGATTCCGATCAAGCTGGCGTCGAGGACGTAAAGGAGCAGTTCGACCAGATCCTGCTCGACATGAAGATTGCGCACCGCGACGTTGACCTTGCCCTGGATGGTGCGGATGCCATTCCCTCGCTGACCTCCTTCGATCGCGTGATTTTGCTCATGCCGTCGCTCGATGGGCTCGGTACGCATCTGACCGACATTATGAGTTGGGTGAGTGCCGGCGGTTCGCTTATGCTCGCCATGCCGCCGGATAACTCGAGCTATCTGCAAGTGATTGCCTCCAAGCTTGGCATTGAATCGGCCGGATATGACTATGTAAAAGCCGAAAGTATTGTGCCGAGTGAGGACTTTATGCTGGGCGGGGGAGAGCGCTACGAGCTCTCGGACCCCTTTGATTCGTCGCTTTCAGTATCGCTGCGCGAGACGGCGCGTGAGTGGGCTAAGACTGGCGATGCGGGCGCCCCGCTCATTTGGTCTAATGACTGCGGTAGCGGGCGCACCGTGGTGTGCAATATCGGTATCTATGACAAGGTCATGCGCGGTTTTTACGCCGCGGCGATCAGCCTGCTGGGTGATGCCACGGCCTATCCGGTCATCAACAGCGCCGTGTTCTATTTGGACGACTTTCCTAGCCCCGTGCCCTCGGGCGATGGTACTTATATCAAGCGTGACTACGGCCTTTCCATTGCGGATTTTTACACCAAGGTCTGGTGGCCCGATCTGCAAAAGCTCGCGCAAAAATATGGCATTCGCTATACCGGCGTGATGATCGAAAACTACGAGGACGCGGTCAACCAGACCGAGCCCGCGCGACAGGCCGATACCACGCAGTTCCGCTATTTTGGCGGCATGCTGCTGCAGATGGGCGGTGAGCTGGGCTTTCACGGCTACAACCATCAGCCTCTGGCTCTCTGGGATACCGACTATGGCACGCTGTACGACTACAAGACCTGGAAGAACAAAGAGACGCTCGTCGCATCGCTCAACGAGCTCATCGCCTTCCAAGACGAGGTACTGCCCAACGCGCACGGTTCGGTCTACGTGCCGCCGTCAAATATCCTTTCGGCCCGCGCGCGCAAGCTTATCGGCGCCGACGTTCCGCGCATTAAGACCATCGCCAGTACGTATTTTGAGGATGGCACCGATCTGCCGTACGTGCAGGAGTTTGGCGTGGCGAGCGATGGCATTGTGGAGCAGCCGCGCATTGTCTCGGGCGGTATGGTCGACGATTCCTATATGCGCCTGGCCGCAGTGTCCGAGCTCAATATGCACTACGTGAGTACGCACTTTATGCATCCGGACGACCTACTGGATCCCGATCGCGGCGCTACGGAGGGCTGGGAGGTCTACAAGGGCGGCCTGACCGACTACCTGGACTGGCTTACCAAATCCGCGCCCAATCTGCGGCACCAGACGGCGTCGGAGTGCTCTGGTGCCATCCAGCGCTTTTCGTCCGTGACGGTGAGCGTGGATACCAGCGCGGATGCCTGGACGCTCAGCCTGGGCAATTTCCACGACGAGTCGTGGCTCATGTTTCGCGCCAACAACGGCGAGCCGGGTGCAGTCACGGGTGGCGAGATTACGCACCTTACGGGCGATCTGTATCTGCTCAAGGCAAATGATAAGACCGTGATGATTGAGCGCAAGGAGGGTGGCGACAAATGAGAATCTGCTTGGTACTCGAGGGTTGCTACCCCTATGTGCACGGCGGCGTATCAACCTGGATGCATGGCTATATCCAGGCCATGCCCGAGCACGAGTTTGTGCTGTGGGTGATCGGCGCGCATGCTGCCGACCGTGGCAAGTTTGTCTACGAGCTGCCCGGCAACGTGGTCGAGGTGCACGAGGTGTTCCTGGACGATGCCCTGCGGCTTTCGGGTGAGCAACATGAAGCCAGTTTTAACGACCGTGAGCGCGAGGCGTTACGCCGTCTGGTGTCGCTCTCCAATCCGGACTGGGACGTGTTATTCGATATCTTCTACCGCCGTCGCGTGCATCCGCTCTCGTTTTTGCAGAGCCGCACGTTTATGGATATCTTTCGCGACGTGTGCCTGGCCGAGTATCCCTACACGCCCTTTGCCGATGCATTCCACACCATGCGCTCCATGTTGCTGCCCGTGCTCTACCTGTTGGGCAGCGAGGTGCCGGTGGCCGATGTGTACCATGCCATCTCGACCGGCTACGGTGGTCTGCTCGCCTGCCTGGGCTCAAGCGTTCACCATGCGCCGGTGCTGTTGACCGAGCATGGCATCTACACCCGCGAGCGCGAGGAAGAGATCATTCGCGCCGATTGGGTGGTGCCGTCGTTCAAGGACCGCTGGATCCGCTTTTTCTACCTGCTTTCGGAGGAAATCTACCGCCGCGCCTTCCGCGTGACGAGTTTGTTCCATAACGCCCGCAAGACGCAGGTCTATATGGGCTGCGATGCGGACAAATGCCTGGTTATCCCCAACGGCATCCAGTTCGACCGCTTTAAGGATATTCCCTTAAAGCCCGATGACGGCTGGGTGGACATTGGCGCGGTGGTGCGCTTGGCGCCCATCAAGGACGTCAAGACAATGATTTATGCCTTCTTTGAGCTGCACGAGCGCCTGCCCAAGGTGCGCCTGCACATTATGGGCGGCGTGGACGACGAGGAGTACGGCGCCGAGTGCCACGCGCTGGTCGATACCCTAGGCGTGCGCGACCTGATCTTTACCGGCCGCGTCAACGTGGTCGAGTACATGGAAAAGCTCGACTTTACCATTTTGACGAGCATCTCCGAGGGCCAGCCGCTCAGCGTGCTGGAGTCGCTTGCAGCGCGCCGTCCCTGCGTGACGACCGAGGTGGGCTGCTGCCGCGAGTTGCTCGAAGGCGCCCCGGGCGACGACTTTGGCGTGGCGGGTTTTGTGACGCCGCCCATGTATCGCAAGGGCTTGGCCGATGCCATGGAGCGCATGTGCGTGAGCCGCGCCCGTCGCATTGAGATGGGGGAGCGCGGGCAGCGTCGCGTTGCCACGTACTTTTTGCACGAGCAGATGCTCGCCAACTATCGCGCGCTGTACGACGAGACGGCGCGTGCGTTTGACCTGCCCAGAGAGGGGGAGTAGCCGGTGGCCGGAATCGGTTTTGAGCTTAAGCGCCTGTTTAGGCGCAAGGGCCTTTTTGCCACGATGCGCGCTTACGGCTACGCCGGCATTGTGTGCACGGGTCCCATGCTGTTGGGCGTGCTGCTCCAGGTGGGTATCTTGGTGCTGTGCGGTCTGTGGGGCGTAGGGCGTGCCAACCAGGATCTGCTGGTGTGCATGGTGACCTACACACTGCTGGCCTCGCTTTTGCTCACGAGCTTTTTCTCCATGCCGGTCACGCGCTTTTTGGCCGATATGTTGTTTGCCGAGCGCGAGGATGAGATACTGCCTTCGTTTTGGGGCTCCAACGCCATCATGCTCGTTGCGGGCACGGTGCTCTACGGCGTCTTTTTGCTGTTCTCGGGCGCCACGCTGCTGCAGGGGCTGCTGTGCCTGTGGCTGTTCAACATTATGATCGTCAACTGGAACGGCATGAGTTACCTCACGGCCATCAAAGACTACCGCGGCATCCTGTGCAGCTTTGCGGCCGCCATTGGCGTGGCGTGCCTGTGCGCCCTGGCCGCGCTGGCGCTGGGGCTGCCGCCGGTCGAGGGCCTGTTGGCATCAATTGCTCTGGGCTACGGCGTTATGCTCGCCTGGGACGTGGTGCTGCTATACCGGTATTTTCCTCAGAGCGACCGCAGCCCCTGGCTCTTTTTGCAGTGGCTCGATCAGTTTATGCCGCTGGCGCTTACGGGCCTGTTCACCAACCTGGGCCTCTTTGCGCATTTGGTGATAATTTGGGCCGGTCCCATTGGCGTGCAGGTCAAGGGCTTGTTTTATGGTGCGCCCTACCACGATGTGCCGGCGCTTATCGCGTTTTTGACAATCCTGGTCACGTCCGTCAACTTTGTGGTCTCGGTCGAGGTCAATTTCTATCCGCGCTACCGCGACTACTACAGCCTGTTCAACGACGGTGGCGTGGTGGGCGACATTGTGGTGGCCGAGGAGGAAATGCTCTCCACGCTCAACCGAGAACTGCGGTTTTGTGCGCTCAAACAGTTGTTTGTGACCGCGGCGGTCATTTCGCTCGGGACCACGGTGCTCTCGGCCCTACCGTTGGGCTTTAATAACCTGATGCACGGGTATTTTCGCACGCTGTGCGTGGGCTATGGCCTGTATGCCGTGGGCAATACGGTGTTGCTCATCTTGCTGTACTTTACCGACTACAAGGGGGCCGTGCTGGCCTCGGGGCTGTTTGCTGGTGTGGCCGGGCTAGCGAATGCCGTTTCTCTGCTCTTGCCGCAGCAGTTTTACGGCTTTGGCTTTTTGTTGGGTGCAGCGGTGTTTTTTATCGTGGCGCTGCTGCGGCTCGATACCTATACCGCCAACTTGCCGTATCGTATCCTGAGCCAGCAGCCCATGGTGGCGACTGACAAGACGGGCTGGTTTACCGAACTTGGCCGGGTGCTCGACCGTGTTGAGCAACGCTACGAGGCCAAGCGCGTGGGCGGTGAGCCGCGCAGTGCGTTTGAACGTATGGTGGTTCGCCTGTACCAAAAACATTGGGGAGGTTCTGATGATCGATAAGTTGATGTCTCGCCGCTGCCTGATCGAGGCGGCTGCCGGTGCGCTGTTGCTTTCGGGCTGCTCGTCTCAGGACGAATCCTCGACCAAAAAGGTCAAAAAGCAGGACAAGATTAAAAAGGCTGAGGCCTCGGGCGAGACCAAGCACCTTCGCGATAAGGACGAGCTGTACGAGGTCTACGACGACTCGGGCATTGTGACCATGTACCTGACGGTCTCGCGCGGTAACAGCTCCGAGAACACCGATCATAGCTGGGCCGAGATCAATACGTACTCGGTGTATGACTACGCCGACATGGGCGTGACGCGCTATCAGGTAATGGGGCTTTTGCAGGCGGGCGACGAAGACGGCCCGGTGGCCGGCGAGGTTGGTTATGGCGAGGAAGCGCCCAATGCTACCGTGCAGGTGCGCGGCCAGACGTCGAGCATGAACTCGCAAAAGAATTACAAGGTGGAGCTCAAAAAGGGCAAGGGTACCTGGCGCCAACAGCGCGCGATTGCGCTCAACAAGCACATGGGCGAGGGTATGCGTTTTCGCAACAAGATGGCCTATGACCTTATCCGCGGGATTCCCCAGATGATGGGCCTGCGCACGCAGTTTGTGCATCTGTGGGTGTGCGACCAGACCGAAAAGTCCAACGATACCTTTGAGGACTACGGCCTGTTTACGCAGGTGGAGCAGCTCAATAAGACGGCGCTTAAGGCGCACGGCTTGGATAAGAGCGGGCACCTGTACAAGGTGAACAGCTTTGATTTCCATCGCTACGAGGACACCATTAAGCTTGCCGATGATCCCGACTATAACCAGGCAAACTTTGAGGGCATGCTCGAGATTAAGGGCGATACGGACCACACCAAGCTCATCGAGATGCTCGATGCGCTCAACGACGAATCGCAAAAGATAGATAACGTGCTCGACACCTACTTTGATACCGAGAACCTGGTCTATTGGCTGGCGTTTCAGATCCTTACGGGCAACTGCGATACGCAGAACCGCAACTGTTATCTGTACAGCCCGCTCAACTCAAATACCTGGTACTTTTTGGATTGGGACAACGACGGCATGCTGCGCAAGCTGGAACTTTCTCTTACCGGGTTTTCGGACTACGCGAGCTGGGAGCGCGGCGCAAGCAACTACTGGGGCAACGTGCTGTTTAACCGCGCGTTGCGCAGCAAGGCGTTCCGCGGTGAGCTCGATCGCGCCGTCAAGGACCTGCGTACGTATTTGACCGAGACGCGCCTGACCAAGATGATCAAGCATTATCGCGAGGTTACCGAATCGCTAGTCTTTGCTTCGCCCGATATCGATAATCTGCCTGTCACCAAGGACCAATATGAGCAGATCGCCGCGGCGATTCCCTCCGAGATCGAGGAGAACTACAAGAGCTTTCGCGAGAGTTTTAAAAAGCCCATGCCTTTCTACATCGGCGTGCCGCAGATCGATAACGGCAAGCTGCGCATTAACTGGGATGCGTCCTACGATTTTGAGGCGCGCGACATTCGCTACACCGTTGAGCTTGCGCGCGACTATGCCATAAGCGACGTGGTCTTTAAGGCCGAGGACGTGCTGCTTCCCGAGGTGACCTGCGATGCGCCCGATACCGGCCAGTATTTTGTGCGCGTGCGTGCCACCAACTCCGACGGCTATACGCAAGATGCGTTTGACTACTATGTGACCGACGACGGCAAGCACTACGGCATGAAGTGTTTTTACGTGCAAGACGGCGGTAAGGTCGTGGAGGATACGTATGAGGAGGGCTAGCGCGCTGCTTGAGTGCCTGGCGGCACCGCCTGTGCGTGCCACGCAGGAGCGTTACCGCCACGAGCTCAAATATCTCATTAACGAGGGCGAGCACGCCGCGCTTGCCTGTCGCATGGCGCCGGTGTTTAAGCTGGACAAGCATGCGCGGGCGGGCGGTTACACCATTCGCAGCCTGTACTTTGACGACTACTGCAACTCGGCCTACGAGGAAAAAGACGCCGGCATTCTCATGCGCAAAAAGTATCGCGTACGCATTTATAACGGCAGCGACAAGGTGATTAAGCTCGAGCGCAAAAAGAAGTACGGCAGCTGGATTTACAAGGAGGACGCGCCGCTTACGCGCGGTGAGTTTGAGCAGATTCTGGCTGGCGACTACGACTTTTTGCTGAGGAGCCCTTATCCGCTCTGTCGCGAGTTCTACATCGAGTGCATCTGCAACATGATGCGCCCGCGGACCATCGTGGACTACGAGCGCGAGCCGTGGGTGATGGACGAGGGCACCGTGCGCATCACGTTTGACATGAACGTGCGTGCCGCGGTGGGTAGCTTCGACATCTTTGATGCGACGCTGCCCGCGCTGCCCGTGCTAGAACCCGGCAAGCTGGTGATGGAGGTCAAGTTTACGGAGTTTTGCCCGCAACTGGTGCGCGATTTGGTGCCGCCGGGCGCAGCCGAGCTTACGGCGGTCTCCAAGTACTGCCTGTGCTACGACAAGACCGCCTACCTGCGCGGATTTAACTACTGGGAATCGGATTTTGGGAACCGAGGGGATATTTAGACCATGAGCACCAGGGACTTTTTTAAGAACTCCGTTTTGGAGGCGTTTGGCCAGGTCGACCCTGCCAAGATCGGCCTGTCGCTGCTCGTGGCGCTCGCCATGGGCATCCTGATCTATTACGTGTACAAGCGCTTTTTTACCGGCGTGGTGTATTCTCGCAGCTTTGCCGTGACGCTCGTGGGCATGTGCGTGCTTACCTCCATGGTCACGCTCGCGATCTCGACGAACGTGGTCATCTCGCTCGGTATGGTCGGTGCTCTGTCTATCGTCCGCTACCGTACGGCGGTCAAGGACCCGCTCGACCTGCTGTATCTGTTTTGGGCCATTACCACGGGCATTACGGCGGGCGCCGGCATGTATGCGCTCGTGGGGCTCACTGCGGTGGTGATCGTGGTGATGATCGCCGGCTTTGCGAGCCACCAGGACAAGGCGCGCGTGTACATGATGGTCATCCACTACACGGGCCAGACCACCGGCGACGATATCGTGCGCGCGTTTGGGCGCACCAAGTTCACCGTCAAGTCCAAGACGATGCGCGGCGACAAGGTCGAAATGGCCGTCGAGCTGTTCTCGGACGGCGTTGACATGCCCTATGCCGACGCCATCCGCGCGCTCGATGGCGTTGAGGACCTGACCCTCATCCAGTACAACGGCGAGTATCATGGATAACTATGTTCCGGCGTTCTAACGAACGCCGGACCGCTCGACGCTGCGCGGGCATCTGCCGGGCGATCTGCCGCTCAAACCGTCGCTCGCGTACATGAAGTACGCTTCGCTCCTCTTTCGCCGCACCTCGCCACGGCAGCTGCCCGCTCGCTGACGTTTGTTCGACCAGGAATTCTATTTATTCAATTTGCTGGCAAGGCAGCTATCATGGTGCCTGTGAATTCGTTGTCAGGGGTACTCGTGGTAAAGATGAAAGATGTGGCCGAGCTGGCGGGCGTTTCGAGCGCCGCCGTCTCGCGCTACCTCAACGGTGGATATATCTCGGCCGATAAGGCCAATCGCATTAAGCAGGCGATTGAGTTGACCGGATACGTGCGGTCCAGCCAGGCTCGCGCGCTGCGCACCGGTTCCACCAAGCTCATCGGCGTCATCGTACCTAAGATTAACTCGGAATCCGTGAGCCGCATTACCGCCGGTATTGGCCAGGTGCTCGGTCGCCGTGGCTACCAGATGCTGCTTGCCAATACCGATAACGCCCCCGATCGCGAGCTCGAGTACCTCGATTTATTCCAAAACCACCCGGTCGATGGCATTGTGCTGGTGGCAACCATGATCACCGACGAGCACCGTCGCGCGATTGAGTCGTGCCGTGTGCCCATTGTGCTGATCGGCCAACATGTCGAGGGCGCGGCGTGCGTCTATCACGACGATTACGAGGCTGCCTTTGAGCTCGGCCGTGCGCTTGCGGGTCGGGTGGATGGCAAGATCGCCTACATCGGAGTTACCGAAGAGGACCGCGCGGCCGGTTATGACCGCCGTCGCGGTTTTGAGGCCGGCTTGCGCGCCGCGGGTAACCCGCTCGATGC
>CABUZI010000011.1 GCA_902496005.1 uncultured Collinsella sp. | reverse complement strand
GCGGGCCGCATTTGAGACAAGGTGACGTGAAACGAAAGGGCGCTGACCTTCTGGTCGCGCCCTTGAAGTTGAACGTCAGATTGTCCAAATGCGGCCCGCGCAGCGTCGGCTGGTCCGCCGTTCGGTAGAACGGCGGAACCTACACAGCCTGCGCCAACTTCTCGGCTCGCTCGGCGGCGGCGAGCGCCTCGATGACGGTGCCGAGCTGATCGCCCAGAAGGACGCCGTTGTAGGTGGAGTTGAAACCGATGCGGTGATCGGTCACGCGGTCCTGGGGCTGGTTGTAGGTACGGATCTTCTCGGAACGGTTGCCGTGGCCGATCTGGCTCTGGCGCTCGGCACCGAGCTCGGCCTGCTGCTTCTCGAGTTCCATCTCGTACAGACGGGCGCGCAGCATCTGCATGCAGACCTCGCGGTTCTGGATCTGGGAACGCTGCTCCTGCGACTGCACCACGGTGTTGGTGGGCAGGTGGGTGATGCGCACGGCGGAGTAGGTGGTGTTAACGCACTGACCGCCAGGACCGGAGGCGCAGTAGGTGTCGATGCGCAGGTCGGACTGGTTGATCTGGACGTCGATCTCCTCGGCCTCGGGAAGCACGGCGACGGTGGCCGTAGAGGTCTGGATGCGGCCCTGGGACTCGGTCTTGGGAACGCGCTGGACGCGGTGCACGCCGGACTCGAACTTCATGACGGAGTAGACGCGGTCGCCCTCAACCTTGAACTCGATGGACTTAAAGCCGCCGGCCTCGCTGGGGCTGGAGTCGAGCACGGTGGTCTTCCAGCCGCGCGACTCGCAGAAGCGCTGATACATCTTGTAGAGGTCGCCGGCGAAGATGGCAGCCTCGTCGCCACCGGCGGCGGAGCGAATCTCGACGATGGTATTCTTGTCGTCGTTGGGGTCGCTCGGGATGAGCATGTACTTGATGTCTTCCTCGAGCTGGGGAAGCTTCTCCTCGTTCTCGGAGATGTCCATCTGGAGCATTTCCTTCTCGTCCGCGTCGGTGGTGTCGCGGAGCATCTCCTTGGCGGCCTCGATGTCATCGAGCGCGCCGATGTACTCGCGCGAAGCGGCGATGAGGTCGGACTGGTGCGCGTACTCCTTGTTGAGGCGCGTGAACTCCTTGATATCGGAGGCGACGGCCGGGTCGGAAAGCTTCTTCTCGAGCTCCTCGTAGGCCTTAATGATCTTTTCGAGCTTGTCGCGCATGGCGGGACTCCTTTATGTGCGTGAAGGTGAAAATCGGCAGAGTTGATGGGGCGCGCGGCGCCACTGCGGGGGTAAGCCCAGCTAGAACATGTCGATCTTCAGATACATGCGCATCCCTTCGCGTATGGGGTACATAGTTGCGGTCTAACCCATATATGATAGCGTGCGCAGGCAAACCTGCATATAACCCGCACGGAATGATTGGTGCAAACAAACCTGACCCCATTGCACCAAGGGCTTCCTTTTTGGCTAGAGCGTATGGAGCAGGGCGATGAGGAAGCGCACGCCCTGGAGGTAGGCGCGGCGGGTGATGCGCTCGTTGGTGCCGTGGACGCCGCGGTCGCACTCGTCATCGTCGACCACAAAGGCCGAGAAGCGAATGCACTCGGAGCAAATGCGCTGGTAGTTGGCAGCGTCGGTCGCGCCGATCACGGTCGAGGGGACAATCGCCAACGGCTCGAATGATCCGTTTTCCTCCGTCCCCTTTGGATCACGGAAATAGCGGGCGGCGATGGCGCGAACGGCCTCGAGTCCCGGTCCACCAACGCGCGGGGACGGCGAAGGCTCGGAGCTGCCGGGGCCAAGTTCGACCTCCACACGTCCGGCAAGGCCCGCCGCGGCAACCGCCTCGCGGCAGCGCGCCACAACGTCGGCCACGCTCGTGCCCTCGAGCATGCGGAAGTTAATGTTGGCCCACATATCCTGCGGCATTACGTTGGCGCCGGTGCTGCCACCCTCGATCTGCGTGGGCGCGCAGGTGGTCGTCACCAGCGGATAGAGCTTCTTGCTGGCGAGGCACTCGCGCACGATGGTGTCCTTGTTGGAGGCAATCTCGTCGGCCGTGTAAAGCCCCAGCTCGACGAGCTGTGCGGCAAGCAGGTCCGTGACGCGCGTCGGCCATTCGATATCGCAGATTGCGGTGATGGCACGGCTCAGCACCTCGAGCGATGTGCCGCCGTAGGGGTTGGACGAATGCCCGCCCTCACTCTTCGTCTTGAGCACAATATCGGCGTAGCCCTTCTCGGCAAGGTCGGCATGCATAAGCCAGCCCTCGCCCGCGCCGTACTCGGCAGCTGGAACGATGCGGTAGTCACCCTCGTCGATCAGGTACTCAAGCTCAATGCCGCGCTCCTCGAGCGCGCGGCCGATGGCGCCTGCGCCGTACTGCGTAGTCTCCTCGTCCTGGCCAAAGGCCAGGAGCAGCGTGCGCTCGTGCTGCCAACCGTGCGCCAGCGCATACTCAACCGCCTCGAGAATGCCTGCGACCTGGTCTTTCATATCGATGGCGCCGCGACCCCAAATGTAGGTGTCGTCTACATGCCCGCTAAAGGGGGCGTACGTCCAGTCGTCCTCGGTACCCGGCACCACGGGGACCACGTCCATGTGACCCATGAGCACAACGGGCTTGAGTGCGGGGTCGGAGCCGGAAAGCGTCACCAGCAACGAATGATCGATGAGCTCGACCTTACCCGCTGTAAATACGTGCGGCCAGGCCCGCTGCATATAGGCGCGCAGGTCGTCGAACGGCTGCCAGTCCACTGCCTCGGCATCCATACTCGAGATGGTCGGGAACGACAGCACGCGGCCCAGGCGCTCGCACGCACCAGCCTCGTCCAGATCGGCAAAATCATCCTCATGCGCAAAGAAGCGCCAAACCTCGGCCATGACATCCTTTCGATTGTGACGACAAGGGCCGCCCCACCGGAGCGGCCCTGCCACATAAGCGCTTGCGGTTGGTTATTTGTCCTCGAGATAACGCGAGAGGAACTCGCGGGTACGTTGGTGCTTGGGGTTGCCGAAGAGCTCGGCCGGCGCGGCATCCTCGAGCACCACGCCCTTGTCCATGAAGACCACGCGGTCGGACACCGTGCGGGCAAAGGCCATCTCGTGCGTGACGACGACCATGGTCATGCCGTCGGCAGCGAGCTTGCGCATGACCTCGAGTACCTCGCCCACGATCTCGGGGTCGAGTGCGGAGGTCGGCTCGTCGAACAGCATGATCTGCGGGTTCATGCATAGGGCACGAGCGATGGCCACGCGCTGTTTTTGACCACCGGACAGGCGACCCACGGCGGCGTGCGCGAACTTCTCGAGCCCCACGCTCGCCAGATGCTCCAGCGCGACCTTCTCGGCCTCGGCCTTGCTCATCTTTTTGAGCGTGACGGGCGCGAGCGTGCAGTTGTCGAGCACATCCATGTTGTTGAACAGGTTAAAGCCCTGGAACACCATGCCGATGTCCTCGCGCAGCTTGTTGATGTTGCAGCGCTCGGCCGTGAGGTCCTGGCCGTGGAACCAAATGTGGCCCGCGTCCGGAGTCTCGAGCAGGTTGAGGCAGCGCAGAAAGGTCGATTTGCCCGAGCCTGAGGCGCCGATAATGGTGACGACCTCGCCGGGGTTAACGGACAGGTCGATGCCCTTGAGCACCTCGAGCGAGCCGAAGCTCTTGCGCAGGCCCTCGACGCGGATGAGCGGCTCATTGGTCTGTGCGGCGGCCGCGGTGCCGGTAGTGGCGGTATCTGCCATGATGATTCTCCTCGTCTTGAGCCTAGTTGGAGCTGGGCAGCGTGACCGGAGCCTCGGCGCCGAGCTTTTTGCCAAAGGCCTCGAGCAGGCGGCTCGCCACGAGCGTCAGGATCAGGTAGACCACGAGCGCCACGCAGTAGACCTCCATCTGGCGGTAGTACACGCCGGCGACGGTGGTGGTGGCGTACATGAGGTCAAACACGCCGATAACCGAGAGCACCGACGAATCCTTGATGTTGATGATGAGCTCGTTGGTGAGCGCCGGAATCGCGTTTTTAATGCCCTGGGGGAACACGACTTTGCGCATGGCTTGCCACTGCGACAGGCCCAGCGAGCGTGCTGCCTCGGCCTGGCCGGGATCGATGGACTCGATGCCGCCGCGCAGGACCTCCATCATGTAGGCGGTGGAGTTGAGCGAGATGGTGACGAGGCCGGCGGTGAAGGTGCTCCAGATCTGGTTGGCCTGGGCGGTCTCGAAGCCCATGCCGCGCAAAACGGTGAAGCCCGCGTAATAGATGAGCAGGCCCTGGACCATCATGGGCGTGCCGCGCACGATGGTGGAGTAGATGGTCGCAAAGCCGCGGCCGATACTCTTAAAGAAGCGCACCAGGTCGTTATCCACGCGGTCGAAGGTCTGAATACGCAGGAACACAAAGAGCAGTGCTAGGAAGAATGCGATGACGGTGCCGAAGGTGGCAAGCGCGATGGTGATCTCGATACCGCGAATGAAGAAGTCGCCGCTCTTGTAGGTCATGTAGACCAGGCTCGACAAAAAGTCGCTGGGGTTGGAATCCGAGACAATGCTCACCTGCACCAGGTCGATAAACGACATGACGCAGCGGTCGATAAAGAAAACTGCCGCGATGGCGACCACGACGTAGCTGCCTAAACGTGCTCCACGACGGAAACGCTCGGATGCGAACGGCGACTTTTCGCGATAGTCGCTCCAGTGCATAAGCTTGGTGACCAGCGCCGCCGCCGACACGACGAGCCACGCCCACAGGATTGCCCAAAGGCAATCTTGAAACACGCCCGTGGGAGCCAAGAAGCTCAGCGGTGTGGGGTTGCGCTGGCTAAACGCCAGGCCGAGCGCCGCGATAACGCTCGTGCCCAGGTACACATAACGGTGGTCGGCCTTGATAAAGGAGGCCAGACGATTGATGGTTTTCATGCTGCCTCCCTATGCCGGCTGACGATCGAGGCACGCGTCCCACATTTGGTCGCGTTCCTCTTGGCTAATGCCCTTGAGTGTCTTGTCGATGAGCTTAAGGAGCTTGTCCGAGCCCTTGCGGCAGCCGACGTTTGCCGCGACCTCCTGCTTAAAGCCCTCGCCATCGGCAAAATGAATGGGGACAATGCCCGGGTTTTGGGCCATATAGCCCTTCTCGTTCTCGGTGTTGTAGGTCACGGCGTCACAGGTGCCCTGCAGCAGGTTCGAGAACACCGTGGGGACGGAGTCGACCGGGTTTTTGTGCACAACGCCCGGAATCTCGTCGATGACGGTATCGAGCATGGTGTCCTTTTGGCCAAGGACCGTAGCGCCACTAAAGTCGCTGAGCTTGGTGGCGTTTTGGTAGGGGGAACCCTCTTTTACAAACAGGCCAAAGTAGCCAATGAAGTACGGATCGGAAAAGCCGACCGACTCCTCGCGCTCGGGCGTGGCGCTCATGCCGGCGATGATGAGGTCGATCTGGCCGCTGTTGAGCGAATCGATAAGACCCGAGAAGCTCTGCTTGACGGCAACGGGCTCGCCGCCGAGGGCCTTGCAGACGATCTTGGCGATCTGCACGTCGTAGCCATCGGCATAGGCGCCCTGCACGTTATCGATGGGGATGGTGAACTCGCTGGCCTCGGAAACCTGCCAGTTGTACGGGGCGTAGGCCGCCTCCATGCCAATGCGGATCTTGTCCTTGCCGATCACGGAATCGGACAGGTCGTCGCGGCCGCCGCCCGTCGTGGGCTGAACCACCTTGAGCGTGGACGGGCGCTGGCAGCCGGCGAGCGCGCCGGCGACGACGGTAGCGCTCGCAGCGAGAGCGCTACCCAAAAAGATGCGACGGCTGCATACCGGCTGTGGATACGCGTCGCGTTGATGGGGAGAATGCATAATCTGCCTTCCCTGCCGAATCGTATGCTAACGACTTAACAGGATACCGCTCAGCGCTACCTCCAGCAGATGCATATATCCAAGTTAACGAACTGAAAACGATTAGTAGTCGTCGGGGACGTTCTTAAACGACTAGTCAAACAAGAACGTCCCCAACGGCTAGTCGTTAAGGAACGTCCCCAACGACTAGTCCGTAGTTTTGTCGCCGGCGAGCGACATCCAGGTATGCAGCCTGTTAAAGCAGCGTTACCTCGAAGGTACGCTTGTCCGTCTCGCCCGGCGCCAGCGTAATGGTGTTGACCTTGTGCTCAAAAACGTCGTCCTCGGTGTCCATGGTGGTGTGACCGGTCCAAGGCTCGAGCGCCACAAACGGAGCGTCGTTGGCGGCAGACCACACGCCAATGTACTTAAAGCCCTCAAAGTCGATCTTGACGCCATGGCCCGACTTACGACCGCGCAACGTGAGCGTGGAACCCGGGGTATCGGTGAACATGATGGCATCGTTATCGAAGCTGCGGTGCGTGATGGGCAGCACATCCGAGTTATCGGGGGCCTTGTAACTGCCCTCGAACGTCATAAGGCCATCAGGCGTGATGATGGGGGCCTCGTTGGTCCAAGCCTCGGTAAATGCCAGCTCGTAATCCTCGAACGTCTCGTCCTCGGCACCGGGGGCGGGCACGTTAAATGCAGGGTGGCCGCCCACCGAGAACGGCAGGTCCACGTCGCCGGTGTTGGTGACGGCAAAGGTCTGGGTAAGCGTGGCGTCACCAGTCAGGGCATAGGTCATGTTAAGCTTAAAGTGGAAGGGGAAAGCCTTGAGCGACTCGGGCGTATCGGTGATCTCATACGTTACTGAGGAGCCATCCTCGGAGACCTCGACCAGCTTGTGCTCGACGATGCGCGCGAGGCCGTGGCGCGGCATCTCGCAGGTGCCGGCCGCAGACGTCGCCGTGTTGTTGCGCAGTGAGCCCACGATAGGGAACAGAATGGGCGCATGCTTGCCCCAAAAGGCCGGATCGCCCTGCCACAGATACTCGTTGCCGTCGAGGGCAAGGCTCGTGAGCTGGGCTCCCATGGAATCGATGGCCGCGGTGAGGCCGCCGCGCTTGATGGTGGTGACGGTGGACATGCTACTTCCTCCAAAAGTAAACAACAGTGTCGAGGGCTATTGTCCCACTCTTGGCGGCAAGAAGAAGCGGCAGGCGCAGTTATTGAACGATTGCGTAAAGGTCGAACCCGCCCTGCGGCGTGCTGTCGACCGTATCGGGCGCCTGCGAATTAAAGCTCACGGGAACCATGCGCTTTGAGGCGCGGAAGCGCATGCCATCGGTGGCGACGGGCGGCTCGTCGACCGTGAGCTCGTAGTCGCCGGGCTTGAGTTCGACGCCGTCGCCAGCGGAGTTGACATATTGATACTCGTCAATCGCCTGCCCCCTGAGCGTGCGGCCCACGATATGGATGAGCATTTGGCTGTCGCCGCGGGCGGTGTCCCATGTCGCACCGTCCTTGACCTCGACCGACACATGCACCGAGCGCGTGCGGCTGAGCGATTGCTCGACAGGCATCTCGACCTTGGCGGCATCTCTGCGCTGTTGCTCCACATGGCTCCAGACATTTCCAATCGCCGAGCAAGCGATGACGCCGGCCATGAAGGCGATGAGGATGGGGCCGAGCGGAGAGCGGCGGCCCGCGTCTTCCTCGCGAGCCAGGTCGGGGCGATGCGTGGGCGCAGGCGCCTGAGCACCCTGCGCGGGCACGTCGAGTATGCTGAAAGATGCTGTGCTGCCGGGGTCGATGGTGTGGCGCGGCTGCGGGGTCTTGGCCGGCGAGATGGACATGTCGGCCGGCTCATCCAACGTGGCCGTGGCATCGGCCTTTGCCTCGTCGGCCTCGGCCTGGGCCCAGGCCTGTTCAAAGGTCAGGGGCTCGGCGGAGTCGGAAGCGGCGTCCACCTCGACGGCATCGTTGCCGGTCTCGTCCTCGTCGCTCGACGCGTCACGCGGTGCGGGCTCGTCCCACTCCTCGTCCGGAGCCTCGCCCTCGCTATACCACCATTCAAAGTTATCGATATCCATACGGGGCGCCCCTTAAGCCTCGCAAATAAACACTCGCTAGTCTTATACCCCCAGACGACACCGAAGCTCACCCGCGCCGGACACGAAAACCGTCACAACATTCGACGCTTTTCCTCGTTTTCGAGATTTTCATCGAATGTTGTGATGGTTTGGGCGACTGGCCGGCAGCGCAATGTGACAAAGGGACTGCCCCTTTGTCACATTCTGTTAGAGTTGCAGGGATTGAATCCCGCTTATCAATGCGACATTGGAGTGACAACCTTGATCGCCGCAACCACGCCTAAAAGTAAGTCAACCGCCGCCGCGCTCTCCCCTGCGCGCACCAAGCTCTGCCTGGCGCTGCTCGTGCTGTTGGGATTCTCGCTCGGCTGCTCCGAGTTCGTGGTCATCGGCATCGAAAGTGACTTGGCAACGGAACTCGGCGTATCGCTTGCCACCGCAGGCCAACTTATTAGCGTGTTCGCACTGGTCTACGCTATCGCGACGCCGGTGCTCGCGCTCAGCACGGGGCGTTTTCGCCGCTACCAGCTGCTCGTGTGCTACAGCATCGTCTTTGTGCTCGGCAACCTGGTCATGGCGTTGGCGCCCAACTTCCAGGTGCTCTTTATCTCGCGCATTGTCCTGGGCTCCGTCTCGGGCGCACTGCTCGCCGTAGGCGTGACGTACATCCCTGAGCTTCTGTCCCCGCAGCAAACTTCGCTTGCCATCTCGGTAGTGTACGGTGCGTTTTCCGTGGCGATGGTCTTTGTGACCTCGATTGGCAAATTTGTGGCCGACACGCTCGATTGGCACGTGGCCATGTACGGCACGCTGGCCTTTGCCGTTTTGATCTGCGGAGCGCTCGTGGCGTTTATGCCGCGCGCCGGGCAAACCGACGAGCCTGCCACCTTTCGCGAGCAGGCGGGTCTGCTGCGCGAGCCGAGCATCATCACTGGCATGCTCATCTTCTTGTTTGGCGTGGGGTCGGTCTATGTGTTCTACGGCTACGTGACGCCTTATCTTGAGCAGGTGCTGGGCATGGGCACGGTCGAAGCCAGTACCACGCTTATGGCCTACGGCGTGTTCTGCCTGGTCTCGAACATCCTGGGCGGATGGATCGATGCGCGCTTTGGCATGAAGGCGCTGCTTGTGACGTTTGTGCTGCAGGCGGCGGCATTGTTTGGGCTGTTTGCCGTAGGCGCTGCCATGCCGCTCGCACTTGTCTTTGTCTTTAGCCTGGCGATGCTCATGTACCTGTTCTCGGTGTCGTGCATCACGCACTTTATGGACGTGGCACGCAGCCGCCACCCCAAGTCGATGGTGCTCGCGAGCTCGGTAGAACCCATGGCGTTTAATGTCGGCATTTCGTTTGGCACCGCGGTGGGCGGCGCCGTGGTAAGCGGAGCTGGCATTGCCTACGTTGGCGCGGTCGGTGCCGTGTTCTCGCTTGTGGCCTGGGCGCTCACGCTGGTGACGATTAAGTTGGCTCGCTGGGAGCGCAAGCGGGCGAGGGCGCAGGCGTAGATGCGATACTCGAGCTCGATGATGGCGATCGAAAGGAAACCGCATATGCAACGTGTACTGTTTATCTGCCATGGGAATATCTGCCGCTCGACGATGGCTGAGTCG
The DNA here is from genome assembly GCA_902496005.1 of uncultured Collinsella sp. Taxonomy (GTDB): domain Bacteria; phylum Actinomycetota; class Coriobacteriia; order Coriobacteriales; family Coriobacteriaceae; genus Collinsella. The sequence continues at coordinate 16,461 of CABUZI010000011.1, read as the reverse complement.
GTGTTTACCGAGCTGGTGCGCCGCGCTGGACGCGAGGCGGAGTTTGTCATTGACTCCGCTGCAACGTCGACCGAGGAGATCGGCAATCCGCCGCATCGTGGCACCGTTGCCAAGCTGCGTGAAGTCGGGATTCCCGTCGTTGCGCACCGCGCCCGCCAGGTGCGTCGCGCAGAGTATGGTAACTGGGACCACATTGTCTATATGGATGCCGAGAACGCGCGAGGTCTGCGTCGCATTTTTGGCAGCGACCCCGATGGCAAGATCTCGCGCCTGCTCGATTGGACCGATCGCCCCGGCGACGTGGCCGATCCCTGGTACACCGGCAACTTCGATGCCACCTACCGCGATGTGCTCGCCGGCTGCACGGCCATGCTCGAGCAGTTATAGGCAAGCGAGCACGCGGACGCACGTGCCACGCCATCGGCATAAAACGAGCGTGGATGATCTCCCACTTTGAGCGTTCAAGCGCGCTCTAAACGGGAGAAAATCCACGCTCAACTACTCGTCGACGATCTCGGCGAGCCAGACGTTCAACGTATCGACCTCGGGACAGCAGAACTTTGCCGTGCCGGGCTCGTTGCCGGGCACGGTACCGCCATAGCGCAGGATGTCGATATAGGGAAAGCCCACATGGCAGGCTATGGCGCACATCTTGCCGCGGTCGCGGTCGAAGTCGAAGACGTCACCCGGCTTGTGCCCGTGATGGCAGCGGCATGTGCCCAGCTGGTCCACGCAGCTAATGCGAATACGCGGACGCTTGCCACGCGGCGCGCCGAGCGGCTTGTTCTCGCCCGCCGCCTCGGTACTGCTCTCGTCGGCGTTACTCATGGTCAATCACATCCAGGCAGGCCTCGATGGGAAGGCCGGCGGACTTATCCTCCTGGTCGGCATTGCGCTCGATAAGCTCGGCTACCACGCGCATGGCATCGCTCGTCGCGCGCTGCAGACTCCAACCTGCCATAACGCGGCCGACGAGCACCGCCGAGAACGTGTCGCCCGTGCCCGGGAAGTAGACCGGGATCAGGTCGAAGGGAATCGTAAAGTACTCCCCCGCCACATGGTCGTAACCGATGACGACATTCGCACCGTCGACCACAGCGCTCGTAATGACCACCGACTTGGCGCCCAAGGCACGCACGGCATCCACAAGAGCGCGGCCCTTATCGGGCGTGATTTGCTCGGCAATGGGCGTATCGGTGAGCAGGCACGCCTCGGTGTAGTTTGGCACCGCATAGTCGGCGCACTCGAGCAGGCTGCGCATGAGGCCGATCGTGGACTCGGGCACGCCGGCGTAGAGCTTGCCGTTGTCGCCCATGATGGGGTCGACGAACACCTTGGTGCCCTTTTGCGCGCGACGGTGGCAGAAGTCCGAAATAATGCGCGTCTCTTCCTCGGTCACGATAAAGCCGGTGGAGATGGCGTCGAACTCAAAGCCGAGATCCTCCCAGATGGCGAGGCTCTGGCGCACGTACTCGGTGGTGTCATGGATGTAGAACTTGGGATAGTTGAGCGTATCGGACACAAGTGCCGTCGGCAGATTGTGGATACGGTAACCCATGTGCGACAGCACCGGCAGCATGGCGGAAAGCGCAACCTTGCCGTAGCCGCACATATCGTTGATCAGCAGCAGCTGAGTGTTCTTCATGAGGGTCTCCCTTGGTTCGGGCACGGCGCAGCAGCGCCACAGTGCGACTAAGTGTAGCGCAGGGAGCGTTTGCAGCGTCGAGCCGTTACGCGGTTTGGTAAAACCGCGTAACCACTAGTTTGGTACCTTGACATTCATTTCTCATGCTCCTAGATTAGTTAGGCACAAAACAATTCCACTACCTAACTAAAGAAAGGAGCGAAGATTAGATATGTGTGTTGAACCACACGCCCATCCGCATGAACCCGGCGACGACCCCTCGCAGCCGGTAGACGAGCCCGAGACTCAGTCCAAGGAGGACCGTCTCGCCAAGAGAATCCTCCATGGGCTGGGGTTTTGCGGCCATTACATGCATTTTCACGGCGGCGGCATATCTGGCAAGGCGCCTATTGTCTGCCTACTCGCCAAGCAGCCGACCGGCGAGCTGTCCCAACAGGAGCTCGGCATGCACTTCGACCTCAAGCCAGGGTCCCTTTCCGAGATTCTGTCCAAGCTCGAACTGGGCGGTCTTATCGAGCGCAGTCGCAATCCCAAAGACCGTCGGCAGCTCACCATCCGCCTGACCGAAGCGGGATGGGAAAAGGCCCGTGTTGAGCAGGCAGCCCGCATTCGCTTTAGGGAACAGGCCTTTAGCGCCCTTACGCACGACGAGCGCGAACAGCTCGCCGAGATGCTCGAAAAAATCCGCGTAACCTGGGAGGAACTGGATGATTAAAACCCTCATGGGAAGCATCCGCGATTACAAGACGGTCACGATCGCCACGCCGCTGCTGGTGCTTGGCGAGGTGCTCTGCGAAATGATGGTCCCGTTTATCACCGCCGACATGATCGACGCCATCAAAGACGGTGCCACCGTCGCCCAGATGCTTCCCACCGCAGGCTTTTTGGTGCTCATCGCACTGACGTCGCTCGCTTTTGGTGCCGCTGCCGGCGTCACCTGCAGTCATGCGAGCTGCGGCTTCGCCAAGAACCTGCGTCACGACCTGTTCTACAAGATCCAGACGTTCAGCTTTGCCAACATCGACGCGTTCTCAAGCTCCTCGCTCGTCACACGCCTCACCACCGATATCACCAATGTCCAGCAAGCATTCATGATGCTCATCCGCATCGCCGTGCGCGCGCCGCTGGTGCTGGTCTTTGCCTTTGCCATGGCCTACGCCATGGGCGGCAGCGTCGCCATGGTCTACCTGGTCATCATTCCGCTGCTGGGCTTTGGACTGTTCTTTATCATCTTTAAGGTACGCCCCATCTTCTCGCGCGTGTTCCACAAGTACGACGCCCTTAACGAGTCCGTCGAGGAAAACGTCACCGGCATGCGCGTGGTCAAGAGCTACGTGCGCGAAGACTTTGAGAAGGAGAAGTTCGCCACCGCCGCGCACGACGTCCAGATGGACTTCACCCGCGCCGAGAAGCTGCTCGCCTTTAACAACCCCATGATGAACATCTGCGTCAACGGCGCATTTGTCATCATCATCTACCTGGGATCCAAGCTCATCATCACGAGCCAGGGCACGCTGTTCGACGTGGGCCAGCTCTCCTCGATCTTTACCTATGGCTTCGCGATCCTCATGAGCCTGATGCAGCTGTCGATGATCTTTGTCATGGTGACCATGGCCGACGAATCGGCGCACCGCATTACCGAGGTGCTGGCCGCCGAGCCCACGATCGCCGAGCCCGCCGAGCCCGTGCTCGAGGTTGCCGACGGTTCCATCGACTTTGACCACGTGAGCTTTAAGTATTCCGCGCATGCGAAGCGCCAGGCGCTCGACGATATCGACCTGCACATTAAGAGCGGCGAGACCATCGGTATCATCGGCGGTACCGGCTCGGCCAAGTCCACGCTTGTAAACCTCATCGCCCGTCTGTACGACGCCACCGAAGGCACCGTGCGCGTGGGCGGCATGGACGTACGCGACTACGACCTGGACGCGCTGCGCCACCAAGTGGCCATGGTGCTGCAGAAAAACGTGCTGTTTAGCGGCACCATTGCCGAGAACCTGCGCTGGGGCGACCCGAACGCCACCGACGAGGAAGTCCGCGAGGCGGCACATCTGGCCTGCGCCGACGAGTTTGTCGATGGCTTCCCCAAGGGCTATGACACCTGGATCGAACAGGGCGGCTCCAATGTTTCCGGCGGTCAGAAGCAGCGCCTGTGCATTGCGCGTGCCCTGCTGCGTCGCCCCAAGATCTTAATCCTGGACGACTCCACCAGCGCTGTCGACACCAAGACCGACGCCAAGATCCGCGCAGGGTTGGCAAGCTATCTGCCCAACACGACCAAGCTCATCATCGCCCAGCGCATCAGCTCCGTGCAGGACGCCGATCGCATCATCGTCATGGAGGGTGGCCGTATCGCGCAGATCGGCAACCATGACGAGCTGCTCAAGACGAGCGAGATCTACCGCGAGACCTTTACCTCGCAAAACAAGATGTCTGCCGAGGGCGAAGGAGCCGTCGAGGCCGACACCGAGGCATCCGTAACGCAAGCTCAGACCCAGGAAGGAGGCGAGGCACATGAGTAAGGCAACGACCGCCGAGCGCGCACTCAACCGCAAGGGCGGCACCATGTCGCGCCTCATCAAGACGCTCTTTGGCTTCTACCCCGTGCTTTTGCCCCTCGTCGTTGTCGGCGTGGTGCTCTGCGCCATCATCAACTCCATCGGTGCGACCTTCCTTCAGAGCGCTCTGCAGATTATTAGCGAATCGTGGCAGTCGGGCGATTGGGAAGCCGCACAGCCCAAGATCGCACAGCTCGTGACCACCCTCGCCTGCATCTACGGCATCGGCATCCTGTCTTCGCTCTTCTGGAACCGCGCCATGGCCATCGTCACGCAGGGCTCGCTCGAAAAGCTGCGCGAGAAGATGTTCAACCGTATGCAGGACCTGCCGATTCGCTACTTCGACACGCATCAGCGCGGCGACATCATGAGCCACTACACCAACGACATCGACACGCTGCGCCAGATGATCAGCCAGTCGCTGCCCAACCTGCTCATGACGACCATCGTCATCGTCACGGTGTTCTTTATCATGCTGTACTACAGCGTGTGGATGTGCCTGGTCATTGTGGCCGGCGTCGCCTTTATGACCTTTATGACCAAGCTGCTCGGCTCCAACTCCGCGCGCTTCTTCATTGCGCAGCAGACCGAGCTCGGCGTGGTCGAGGGCCATATCGAGGAAGTCATGAACGGCCAGAAGGTCGTCAAGGCATTCTGCCACGAGTCTGCCGCCGAGGCCGATTTTGACGAGCGCAACGAAAAGCTCTTCGAGGTCTCGCAGAAGGCCAACATGTACGCCAACATCCTCATGCCTATCCTTATGAACCTGGGCAACCTGCTCTACGTGCTGGTCGCACTGGCCGGCGGCATTTTCCTGGCGCTGGGCGTGCCTAACCTGAGCATCTCGGGCATGGCGTTGTCCATCGCCGTCGTGGTGCCGTTCCTCAACATGACCAAGCAGTTCTGCGGACAGATCGGCCAGATCTCGCAGCAGATCAACGCCGTGGTCATGGGCCTCGCCGGCGCCGACCGTATCTTTGAGCTCATCGACGAGAAGCCCGAGGCCGATGAAGGCTACGTGACGCTCGTCAACGCGCAGGTGAACCCCGAAACCTGGGAGTTCGAGGAGGCCGACCACCACACCGGCATGTGGGCATGGAAACATCCGCACCGCGCAACCGGCGAGATCGAGTACGTACCGCTGCGCGGCGACCTGGTCATGGACAACGTCGACTTTGGCTACACGCCCGACCACGAGGTGCTGCACGGCGTGTCTGTGTTTGCCAAGCCGGGCCAGAAGGTCGCGTTTGTCGGCGCCACCGGTGCCGGCAAGACGACCATCACCAACCTCATCAACCGCTTCTATGACATCGCCGACGGCAAGATCCGCTACGACGGCATCAACGTCAACAAGATTCGCAAGGCCGATCTGCGCCGCTCGCTGGGCGTCGTGCTGCAGGACGTGAACCTGTTCACCGGCACCGTGATGGATAACATCCGCTACGGCAACCTGGACGCTACCGATGAGGAGTGCATCGCGGCGGCCAAGCTCGCGGGCGCCGACGACTTTATCACCCGCCTGCCCGACGGCTACGACACCATGCTCACCGGCAACGGCGCGCAGCTGTCGCAGGGCCAGCGCCAGCTGATTTCGATCGCACGCGCTGCCGTCGCCGATCCGCCGGCGATGATCCTGGACGAGGCCACGAGCTCCATCGACACCCGCACCGAGGCTATCGTGCAGGCCGGCATGGACAAGCTCATGGAAGGCCGCACGACGTTTGTCATCGCGCACCGCCTGTCCACCGTGCGCAACTCCGACGCGATCATCTGTCTGGACCACGGCCGCATCATCGAGCGCGGCAACCACGACGAGCTAATCGCCAAGCGCGGATATTACTATCAGCTCTACACTGGAGCTTTTGAGCTGGAGTAGGACCGGTTACTGACGGAGGGCGCCCCGGGGGCGCCCTCCTGCGCGCGATCAGCCCGTCATTTAGAACGGAATAAAAGTTTGCGAGGCCCTGGCCGTTTGGCCAGGGCCTCGTTTTGTAAGGATGAACTAGTTGAGGAGTTGGGCCATGGCGTTGACGAATTTTTGTACTTGGAGGGTTGGCTCGAGCGGGTAGTGCAGAAAGACCGGCACCTCTCGCCCGCAGAGGAACGGCACGCCCACAAAGGCCGGGTGCACGCCCGACCATGCGCCGCAGGTGAGCACCGCGTCGCCCTTTTCCTCTGCATCGTTAAAGAGCGCAAAGCCAAAGCTATCCACATCGATCACGTCCACACCGCCGTCGGCCAAAAGGTCGATACGTAGACTGTCCATGGCATCGTTGCCGTGGCGGAGCACGCGCAGGCGCATGCCCTCCAGGTCGGCAACCGTGATGCGCGTCTTGCGCGCCAGCGGGCTCGTGCGCGGCAGGTCGATATAAAACGGCACGTTGACGATGCGGAGCTTTTGGCAGGCGTCGCCCCAGCGTGGGGTCGAAAAACTCGACTGCACCACATCGACCTCGCGGCCCAAGCTGCGCATGACGGTCTCGTGCTCGTCATAGAGGTCGCTTACCGGCACGATCTCAAATCGCAGCGACGGTTCCAGGTCATGGATGCCCGACCACATCGACAGCGTTTGGCGCCCCGGGCACATCATCGACACGCCCAGACGCACGGCACCGCCATCGCCCGCCGCGCGTCGGGCACGGCGCAGCGCGTCCTCGGACTGCCGCATGATCGAGCGCGCATCGTCCACCAGCAGAGCGCCCGCCGGCGTCACCTTGACACCCGAATGCGAGCGCTCGAACAACGTGATGCCGAACTCGGTCTCGAAGCCCGACACCTGCTTGACGAGCGCCGGAGTCGACACGCGCAATTTTGCCGCCGCACGCGAAAAGCTTCCCAGCTCCGCGGCGGCCGATATGGCCTCTAGTCGTCGATCGTACACGTCAATCTCCCGTTTTCGCGCCCGTGGCCACATGGTGCCACAGGGGGTTGTTTTCGCAGGTCACGCGCTCAATTGAGCATAAACTGCATCGCACAGTGTAAACCTACGGTTAACACCATTCTAACAAATATGCAATTCACCTGCGCAAATGCAAAGCATACGATAACCAGCGAAAACCACGTGGGTCGGTTAATGGGAGCGACCCACCGGGAGGCACAAGAAGGGAAGTTCCTATGAGCAATTGGCTTAAGCTCGAGGGCGATGTCTGCGCCGTGACTGGCGCGCTCGGCGGTATGGGCGTCGAGATTTGCCGCGAGTTCGCCCGCAACGGCGCCAACGTCGTCCTGCTCGACCTGGACGAGGAGAAGGTCAAGGCCGCAGCCGCCGACCTCGCCGCCGAGTTTGGCATCCACGCCGAGGGCTACAAGATGAACGCCACCGACGAGGCCGAGGTTCAGGCCGCCGTCGACGCCACCATCGCCGACTTCGGCCGCGTCGACGTTCTCGTCAACACCGCCGGCATCCTGCGCTTCGCCGCCATGGAGGACCTGCCGCTGAGCGACTGGGAGCAGGTGCTCAACGTCAACCTCACCGGCTACTTCATCACCTCGCAGCGCTTTGGTCGCGAGATGATCAAGGCCGGCCAGGGCCGCCTGGTGCACATCTCGACCGTCGCCAGCCACTCCCCCGAGACGTTCTCGGGCGTGTACAGCTCCACCAAGGCCGGCGTCAACATGATGTCCAAGATGCTCGCCACCGAGTGGGGCCCCTACGGCGTCCGCTCCAACTGCGTCGAGCCCTGCTTCGTTAAGACCCCGATGTCGGCCAACTTCTACGCCGACCCCGAGGTCGAAAAGAGCCGCAGCCGTCTGATCGCCACGCGCCGCATCGGCGAGGTCAGCGATATCGCCAACGCCGTCATGTTCCTGGCGTCCAAGCGCTCGGACTTTACCACCGGCGACGCCATCAAGGTCGATGGCGGCTTCTCCAATATGATGGGCGACCTCACCGCCAAGCCCGGCGGCCGTCGCGCCTATGCCGACAACTACCTTAAGAACAAGGGTGTCGAGCTTTGGTCCGATGAGTCCGGCGTCGCCAAGCCGACTGACCAGTAAACCAACCTGACAGGGAGGCCCCGCGGACACGCCCGCTCCTCCCCCGTATCGATTAGAAAGAGTCCAATGGCTTCCACCAACTCCAACAAGGGTCGCGCCGTCGTGCTTTCCGCCGCGTGCGTCACCATGTTCTTCATTAGCTCCATCGCGCTGTATTCCGTCGTGAGCAAGAATCTGCTCGCCGTCTACCCCGAGTGGTCGAGTGCCCTTACCTGGGCTTTCCCCGTCTTTCAGACCATCATGGCCGTAACGGGCATCTTCGCCGGCCGCATCTCCGATAAGATCGGCCCGCGCAACGTCGTGATCGCCGCCGCCGTGTGCTACGGCCTGGGCTGGTTCATGTCCGGCACCGTCACCGAGCCGTGGCAGTTCTACCTGTGGTTCTCGCTCGTCGCCGCCATCGGCAACGGCCTGGGCTACAACCCGGCGCTCACCACCGGCCAAAAGTGGTTCATCGACAAGAAGGGCCTTGCCTCCGGCATCACCCTGGCCGCTTCGACCGCCGGCCCCGCCGTGCTGTCCCCGGTGCTCGCCTCGCTGCTCATCCCGAGCCTGGGCATCTTTGGCGCCCTCAAGGCACTCGGCGTCATCTTCTTTGTGACGATCGCCGCCTCCGCCCTGTTCCTGAAGGCCCCCGAGGCCGGTTGGCTGCCCGAGGGCTTCGAGGCCCCCAAGGGCGGTGCACATGCCGGCACCTTCGGCGACCTCACCCCGGGCGAGATGGTCAAGACCCCGCGCTTCTGGGTCCTCATCGTCACCTTCGCCTTTGCCGCCACCGCGGGCACCCTGCTCGTGGGCAAGGTTGCCTCCATCGCCGCCGTCCAGCTCTTCGCCGACCCCACGAGCGCCGCGGCCGTCGCCCTCGGCGGTGTGGTTGTCTCCGTCAACACCTGCGCCAACCTGGTTGGCCGTCTGTCCTTTGGCCAGATCATCGACAAGCTCGGCGCCTATAAGTCGCTGCTCATCAGCCTTGTCGTCACCATCGTCGCACTCGTCATCATGTCGATGAGCTTTACGCAGGCCATGTTCTTTGTGGCGCTCGCTCTGCTCGGCTTTAGCTTTGGCGCCCTGCTCGTCATCTACCCGCCGCTCACCGGTGGCGCCTTTGGTACCAGCAACATCGGCGTCAACTACGGCATCATGTTTTTGGGTTATGCCGCTTCCACCTGGATCAGCCAGCCCATCACCGCCGTGCTGTATCACGCCGAGGCCGGCAGCGCCGCCTACCAGCAGTCCTTCTACGGCGCCATTGTGATCGCCGCCATCGCCGTCGTGCTCACCGTCTACATGATGGTCTCCGACAGCAAGAAGAAGTCCGCCTAGTTTTACCGATGCGACAAAGGGACAGTCCCTTTGTCGCATTCCACCGGTCACCAGTATTAAGGAGTCGAAATGTCTGAGCTCAACCCCGTCCGCATTGCCGTTATCGGCGCCGGCGCCATGGGCCGCAACCACATCCGCTTTGTCACCGAGGAGCCCGAGGCCGAGCTCGTCGCCATCGCCGACGCCTTTGAGGGCGCCCGCGCCACGGCTGAGGCCGCCGGCGTGCCGTTCTTCACCGATCCCGCCCAGATGATGGACGAGGTTAAGCCCGAGGCCGTCATCATCGCCACGCCCAACGACCTGCACCTGGGCGTTGCCCGCGAGGCTGTGAAGCGCAATATCGTGCCGCTGGTCGAAAAGCCGATCTCCAACGACCTGGAGGATGCCCAGGCTTTCGCTGCCGAGGCCGAGACCGCCGGCGTGCCCGTGCTCGTGGGTCAGCACCGTCGCCACAACCCCTTCGTCAACAAGGCCAAGGAGATCATCGAGTCCGGCGAGCTGGGCAAGCTCACCGTGTCGAGCTTCCACTACATGATCTATAAGAATGACGAGTACTTCGATGTCGAATGGCGCCGCAAGAAGGGTGCCGGCCCGATCCTGGTCAACCTGGTGCACGACGTTGACCTGCTCCGCTACCTGCTGGGCGAGCCCGTTGCCGTCCAGGGTATGCAGTCCAGCGCCGCCCGCGGTTTTGAGACCGAGGACTCCGCCGTGGTCAACGTCCGTTTTGCCGATGGCGCGCTCGCAAGCATGACCATCTCCGACGCCACCGCCAGCCCCTGGAACTGGGAGGCCACCGCCCGCGAGGATCCGCAGTACCGCCCCTTCGACGCCGACGCCTACTTTATCGGCGGCACTAAGGGCGCCCTGTCGCTGCCCCGCCTGCACCAGTTCTCCTACGACGGCGCCTCTAACTGGCACAAGCCGCTGCAGATGGAGATTCCGGCCGTCGACCCGGCACTGCCGCACAAGATGCAGCTCAAGCACTTTGTGAAGGTTGTCCGCCGCGAGGTCGAGCCCGTCGTGACCCCCGCCGACAACGTTAAGACGCTCACGCTTCTCAACGCTATCAAGGAGGCCGCCGAGACCGGTCAGCTCGTCGAGCTGTAATGCCTTAAGAGCGACCGCGGCAGAAACCCCATGCCGAGTCCCTCGGTCCGCCACAAATTAAGCCCCTCTTCTTTGCCCCGCGAGCAGCCTCCTGCCCGCGGGGCATTTTGCTACCTTGCCGACGATTTTTCTGGAGCGGGGGGCTATTTTGCACCTCGGCTTGATTCGTTCGCCACGAAACGCGCCTATCTACTACGTTTAGCCGATCGCCCTCAACCATGCCAAATTTCTCGAAATAAAAACCGCAGGTAGACGGGTTGCATATTTTCGGAAAACCGGGGGATGGTCGACCAATACGGTTCAAACGTAGTAGATAGGCCGTTTTCATGGCGCGGCCCCAAAACAGTCTTTTGGGACGGGTGGTATCCTTGGTAGCCCTGTGCTGCAAACGCACCTTAAACGCAAGGAGTCCCATGGATCTTATCGCCCAGCTCGCCCGCGAGCTCAACCTTAAGGCCGCCAACGTCGAGGCAGCCGTCAAGCTCATCGACGAGGGCAACACCATCCCCTTTATCTCGCGCTACCGCAAGGAAGCCACGGGTGGCATGGACGACGTCGCCCTGCGCGCGCTCGACGAGCGCCTGTCCTACCTGCGTAATCTTGAACAGCGCAAAGAGGACGTCATTCTGCTCATCGACGCCCAGGGCAAACTTACGCCCGAGCTCGAACAGCAAATTCGCGAGGCCACGCAGCTCCAGCGTGTCGAGGACCTCTACAAGCCCTACCGCAAAAAGCGCATGACCCGCGCACAGAAGGCCCGCGAGGCAGGCCTGGAGCCACTTGCCAACATGGTCATCATGCAGGCCTCGGCCAAGGGCAGCGCGCTCGACGCCGCCGCGGCATACGTCAACGAGGAAGCCGGCTTCGACACGCCCGAGAAGGCGCTCGCCGGCGCGGCGGACATCGTGGCCGAGACGGTGGCCGAGGACCCCGAGAACGTCGCCGACCTGCGTGCCTTTACGCAAAACACCGCAGACATCGTCGTCGAGGCCACCGACCCCACCGAGAAGACCCCCTACGAGCCGTACTACAGCTATGATGAGCCGCTGCGCCGTATACCCAACCACCGCGTGCTGGCTATCGACCGCGGTGAGCGCGAGGGCAAGCTCCGCGTGCGCGTGAACGTCGACGGCGCCGCCGCCACGGCACGCCTCGGCAGCCGTTGGCCCCGACGCCAGGGCGTCTTCGCGCCCGTCTTTGACGCCGCCATCGCCGACGGCTACAAGCGCCTCATGGCCCCCTCGCTGGAGCGCGAGGCCCGCGCCAAACTCACCGTCCGTGCGCAGACCGAGGCCATCAACGTCTTTGCCAAGAATCTCGAGGGCCTGCTCTCGGCACGCCCCGTGCGCGGTGCCCGCGTGCTCGCGCTCGATCCGGGATACCGCACCGGCTGCAAGGTCGCCGTTATGGACGAGACCGGCAAGCTGCTCGACCACGGCGTGGTCTACCCCACCAAGCCGCGCCACGACGTCGCCGGCACCAAGCGCGAGCTCGCCCGCCTCGTAAAAAAGGACAGCGTCAACACCATCGTCATCGGCAACGGCACCGCCAGCCGCGAGACCGAGGAAGTCGTCTCGGAGTTCATCGCCGAGCAGGCGCCTGGGCTGCGATACACCATCGTTAGCGAAGCCGGCGCGTCCGTGTACTCCGCCTCCGAGCTCGCCAGCCAGGAATATCCCGACCTGGACGTCACCGTGCGTGGCGCCATGAGCCTGGGCCGTCGCCTGCAAGACCCGCTGGCAGAGCTCGTCAAGATTCCGCCCCAGTCTATCGGCGTGGGCCAGTACCAGCACGACCTTGACCAGGCCGAGCTTTCGCGCACCCTGGGCCATGTGGTGGAGGACGTCGTCAACCGCGTGGGCGTCGACGTGAATACCGCGAGCGCGAGCCTACTGGGATATGTATCGGGCATCACGCCGAGCGTGGCCAAAAACATCGTGGCCTACCGCGAGGAAAACGGCGCCTTTACCGATCGCCGCCAGCTCAAGAAGGTCCCCAAGCTGGGACCCAAGGCATATCTCAACGCCGCGGGCTTTTTGCGCATTAGCGGCGGCAGGAACCCACTCGACGCGACAAGCGTCCACCCCGAGAGCTACGAGGTGGCCACGTCCGTCCTAGAACGCGCCGGCGTTAAAGCAAGCGAGCTCAGCCGCGGCGGCGTGCCCGACATCGAGCGCCGCCTGGGCAGCATCTCGGCGCTGGCAAGCGACCTGAACTGCGGCACCCTCACGCTCATCGACATCGTCAACGAGCTCAAGAAGCCCGGCCGCGACCCGCGCGACGACGCACCCGAGGTGGTCTTTAGCCGCTCAGCGCTTTCCATCGACGACCTGGAACCCGGCATGGAGCTCAAGGGCACGGTGCGCAACGTCGTCGACTTTGGCGCCTTCGTCGACGTGGGCGTGCACCAGGACGGCCTTGTGCACATCTCCAAGCTGGCCAACCGCTTCGTCAAGCACCCGAGCGACGTGGTACGCGTCGGCGACACGGTCAAGGTGTGGGTGGAAAAGGTCGATCGCGACCGCAAGAAGATCTCGCTCACCATGGTGCAGGGCAAGTAAACCGCCAAAGCAAAGGTACCCCCTGTAGCAATGTGCAAAATCGCGAGTATTCTGCAAATTCCACCGTTCCGGATGCCCCTCAGAGACAATAACCTCAAAAAAACAGCCCCCATTTTAGCGTCGTCAGAGCCAAAACGGGGGCCGTTTCATGCTTCGGTTAACTGATAAAGACCTTTACCTTGCTGAATACTCTCAATTTTGCACGTCGCAGGCGGGGGTACCTTTGTCCACGGCAGGATATGGAAGCCAATCACCAACCTACTGGCAAGCTCGTGCCGGCAGCCCCGGCCTTTCCTTTGCCTAGCGCGACCTTCGCGAAGCGCGTGAGCGATAGGGAAAGGAAAGGCCGGAGCGAGCAGCCCGCGGCGTAGCCAGTGTTCGCGTTACGGCAGAATATGGAAGCCCAAAGCGGCGATATCCTTGGCAAAACCGCGCACGGTATCGAGCGAGACCTCGTACGGGTCGCGACCAATGTTCTTGCGCTTGGCCAGGATGCTGTTGGGCACCGTGATGATCTGGCAACCGCAGGCCTCGGCCTGGTAAATGTTAATGAGCTCGCGCGTGGACGCCCACAGGACCTCGCAGTTGGGCTTTGCGGCGGCCTTCTTGACCGACTCCGTCATAAACGGAATGGGGTCGACGCCGGTATCGGCGATGCGGCCGGCAAAGAGCGAGATGATGGACGGCGTCTCGGTGTCAACGGCCTCGACCATCTCATCGACCTGCGTAGGCGTAAAGATAGTAGTGACGTTGACCTTGATGCCGTCGGCGGAAAGCTTGCGGACCAGCTCGGCGGTGGACTCGCCCTTGGTGGTCACGCACGGAATCTTGACGTAGACGTTCTCGGCCCAGGTAGCGATCTCGCGCGCCTCGACCTCCATGGTCTCGACGTCATCGGCAAAGACCTCAAACGAGACGGACACATCGGTGATGTGGGTCAGGACCTCCTTGGCAAACGCGCGGTAATCCGTCACGCCGCCCTTCTTCATAAGGGACGGGTTGGTCGTGAAACCCTGAACGTTGCCGTTCTCGTACATGTCGAGCATGCCCTCGAGGTTTGCACCGTCAGCGAACACCTTGATTGCCATCTGCCTGATTCCTTTCGCTTGCACATGGGCGTTAAACTGCTAAACACTTTACCTACGTTTATCAAGGCGTGAGCTGCGGTTTTTTATCTTCTCGGCGAACGGTATAAACACCTCAGTGTTTGGATTGATAAATCGATTGAGCATGCAAAAGCGAAGAGTCGCAGTTTGAGCAAACGTCAGAACGCGGGATTCATTAGATGAGGCCGAAATGCTGCATCGCTGTGACGGTACCGTCGTGTGCGACATCGTCGGTCACGTAGTCGGCGACCGCCTTGACCTCGGGCATAGCGTTGCCCATGGCCACGGCCGTCTCGACAGCGGCGAGCATGCCCAGGTCGTTACCCGAATCACCAAAGCCAAAGGTGCGCGCGTTGCCAGTGCGGCCCAGATACGCCAGCGCTCGCGCCACGCCCACGCCCTTGTCAATGCCCTTGGGACTCAGCTCGCGATTCTGACCACCGGTGTTGCACAGCTCAAACTCGCGATCGATAAAGCCATCATCGTTGGCTACGCGAGCCAAACTGGGCACATTGAGGCATACCTTGCCCACGCGCAGACTGCCGTCGACGCGCATTTCCTCGGTGCTGTGCACCACAGAAGTGCCGATCAGAGACGACTGCTCAACGCCCGCGGGTTCCAGGGCAAAAGTAGCCACGTTGGTCTCGAAAAAGGCCTCAATCCCCGCCGCGGCCATACGGCGCGCAAGCTCCTCGATAACGTCCTCGTCAAAGCAGTCCTCATGCACCACGCGACCCTCGACCTCGAGCGTGGCGCCCGCCATGGCAACGACACCCGCAGGCTCCAAAGCACGCAGGCCATCGGCAATCAGCCACAAGGGACGACCCGTGCAGATAAACGCCTTGTGCCCTGCGTCGCGCAGACGATGAAACGCCTCGATCACCGCCTGCGAGGGGCGAACCGCCGAAAAGTCCTTATCGGTCATATCGTCGGGATCGAACGACGTCAGCGTGCCGTCCACGTCAAAAAAGAGCACAGCGGGTTTGGGACACGCATCAATCATATGAGTTCCTTTCGAGGATAAGGGCAAACGAAGCATCCATCATATAATGGAGCGACGCAACCAGAGAGGTCACCCATGGAATTTTACGCAAGCTGCCCCGAGGGCTTTGAGTCCGCACTCGCCGATGAGCTTAAACGCCTCGGGCTTTCGCATGTTCGCCGGCTGAAGGGCCGCGCTACATTTGAGGGCGAGCTCGAAGAAGGCTACCGCGCCTGTCTGTGGTCGCGCCTGGCGAGCCGTGTGTTCGTGGTACTCGGGCGCTTTGAGGCGCAGGATGCCGATGAACTGTACGATAGCGTTTACGACATCGCCTGGGAGAGCATCGTCCGCCCCGGCGCCACCATCGCCATCACCGCCCGCGGCGTGACCGAGCAGCTGCGCAACACGCGCTTCTCGGCCCTGCGCGCCAAAGACGCGCTGTGCGACCGCCTGGCCGAGACCACGGGACGTCGTGCCGACGTCGATGCCGCCGACCCCGATGTTCACCTACTGCTTTCGCTGCGTCAGCGTCGCGCGAGCATCAGCCTGGACCTTTCGGGCGACCCGCTGTTCAAGCGTCTGCCGCCCGCTGCGACTCGTGCCGGCGAGGGCGCACACGTGTTGCGCCCCGACTACGCCGCCCTGGTGCTGGCGCAGGTCGGCTGGACCGCACTATGCGAGCGCGAGCTGACGGCCGACGATTACGAAAACGAAGCCCTTCCCACGCTGATCGATGCCTCGTGCGCCGGCGGCGGTCTGCTGCTGGAGGCCGTGAACATTCTGACCGACCGCGCCCCGGGCGCCGCACGCGAGCGCTGGGGCTTTGAGGGCTGGCAGCTGCACGACGCCGCTCTGTGGGAGCAGCTGCTTGCCGAGGCGCGCGAGCGCGAGGCGGCAGCGCGCGAGCGCCAGGCACGCATCGTGGCCGTAGACATCGACCCCGCCGCCCGCAAGACCACCGAGCGCATGGTCAAGAGCGCTGGCTACAAGCGTTTTGTCGACTTTTGCGCCGCCAAGCCCGTCACCGTGCTGGACCATGTGGGCGCCGTCGCCGGTGCCGCCGTGGTCGCGGATACGACCGAGACACCGCTTTCGCTCATGCACGACGCCATGACGCTGATCGGCGAGCTGCGTCGCGCGCCCGAGCTTACCGCCGCGCCGGTCGCCGCGCTCGCCTGCG
>CABUZI010000010.1 GCA_902496005.1 uncultured Collinsella sp. | reverse complement strand
TCGACCACGCGCGCCGTCAACAACGTCGTGGGTCTTTCTGCCGTCAACATGGCTACCACCATCGGCGCCAAGTGCATCACCGTTCCTACCACCACCGGCCGTACGGCACGCCTGATTTCGCACTTCCGTCCCAACATGCCGATCTGCGCATTCTCCCGCCACGAGTGGGCCGTCCAGCAGATGATCATGTACTGGGGCGTTATCCCGCACCAGGCCGAGATTACCCAGGGCACCGTCAACGGCACGATCGTCAAGGCGATCGAGACCGCCAAGGAGCTCGGCTACGTCGAGGCCGGCGACCTGACCGTCGCTACCGCCGGCGATCCCCGCATGAGCGTCCAGCTCGAGGACAAGGTCTCCTCGACCAACGTCGCTTACGTCGCTCAGGTGCGCTAAATCGCACTTGCAAGCAGATTTGCATTGCAAAGGGCCCGGAAGGCATTGCCTTCCGGGCTTTTTTAAGACCTTCTTCATATGCCGCCTCATCGATTTGCGTTCAGTCGCAAGCCTCTCCGATGCCGAGCGCACCACCGAAGAAGCCCTGCGACGGGAGCTGTTGGTCAATTGGGATGAGCTGTTCACCGTCAAGCCGGCCGGCTAGCAGCTAGCGATCAGGGGGGCTGCGGGGACGTCAGAAGCAGCAACGCGAGCCGCAAATCCCGCCTCGGTCAGCTCGATGACCTCGGTAAACGTTGCATCGAAAAACTCCTCGGTTAGCAAGCGATACGGCGGATGATCGGGCTCGCCGGGGTTTTCGCGTACAATCTCGTGCATAACGCCAATGGTCTTGAGCACATATTCTTTATGGATGGGATACTGACCAAAACGGGTCGCCGCAGTATACAGGCGATCGGTCGCGCGCGGAATCGAAACGATGCCGAGTGTCTTGCCAAACCAGTCAAAGTCGCCTTGCTTTTTAATGCGGAATTCCTCGCACGGTTTGCCGCCGTGCGCCTCCAGGTACTGATTCACGCGCGTATTCCACACGGTATCGGCCACGAGGTGAGACCAAACGCCCAGCGTCAGATCGAGCAGCGACTGCGCCACGTCATCGGGCGCGAGCGAAAGCTCGCTAGCACCGGGACCGGCAACCGGCTCGGCATCCTTGTAGCGTTGGGGATAATGCACCCGATTGAGTCGCTCGCGCTCCTCGACAATCGAGGTCGCGTCAGCCGGCGTACCAACAGGCGCCCCTTTGAGCAGCGGCGCCACATAGGTGTCCCAAAACTCATGCTCGCGCGGCTTAGGGATAGGCTCGGGCTTTGCAAAGTGCGTAATGCGGTACGGGATGGGATCGGCGATGCCAGGGACCATATAGCCCACGAAGATATCCGGAACCACACAGCCAAACAAAAAGGCATTGCGGTCGCGCACGCTCTTGGCAAGCGCACCGGTGCGCTCCAGCAAACGCTCCGTTTGAGCGATATGAATGTTCCAGCTTGGCATAGCCACCCCCATAAAAACCTGGATAACTATACCATCACGCCAAAGCCACGCGGGCGGCTACGCACGCTCTACGCAGCAACTAGTCCGTCGCACCGCTTTCAGTTCCATACGACGGCGAAGGTGCCTCGACCACGTGATGATATCGATCGATATAGATGGCGCGGGCACCCAGGCGTCGCACCAAATCCTGGTGATGTGTGCTCATCAAGACCGTCTTACCCGCCGCGACGTAGGCCAGCAAGAAGTTGACCACGATGTCGCATGAATCCTCGTCGAGCCCATTGGTAGGCTCGTCGAGGACCAAGATATCCGGGTTCATCGACACCACCGCAGCCAGCGCAACGCGCTTCTTTTGCCCGCCCGAGAGCTGATAGGGAGAGGCGTCGGCAAGGTCGGCAACCTGGAACAGCCCCATGGCATCGCGCACACGGCGCTCGAGCTCGTCTGCCGGCAGTCCCATCTGCGCGGGACCAAAAGAAACTTCCTCGCCCACCGTAGCGCAGAACAGCTGGGCGTCGGCATTCTGGAACACAAAGCCCACGCGCTGATGAAAACGCTGAGCGGCCGCGGAATCCTTTAGAAACGCCGCATCGACCACGTGCCCGTCGAACAGGTATGCCCCTGCGTCCGCGAGCTCAAGGCCGTTAATAAGGCGCATAATCGTCGTCTTACCGCAGCCGTTGGGACCGAGCAGGGCAACGAGTTCACCACGATCGACCTGCAGCGACACGCCATCGACAACCGTATGCCCCGCATAGGAGAACACCACGTCGCGCAGCTCGATGAGCGGCGCGACCTCGGCGCCGCCCGCACCGTTCGTGCCCGCCGCACTATTCATATCGATCGTCAAAACGTCGCCCTTCCCTACTCACATCGACGGCTAGACCGCCCGCGCTACAGTACCGCACACAACACGGCGAGCAACGCCACGCCGACCGCATAGACCGCATCGCGCCAGCCAAAGCCGCTCCGCGCGGGAGCCGAATACGCGCCGGCAAAGCCGCGGCAGAGCATGGCCTCGTCCATCGCGCGGCTGCATTCCATCGCCTTGATAAAGGTCATGCCCATGATACCCGCGATCGAATCGGTACGCGAAAATCCCTCAGGCGCACGGCCAACGCTGCGCAGCATGACCGATTCGCACAAATTGTGCGCCGTGCGACCCAGCACCTCGACGTGCTTGAGCGCCATATCAAACGTAAAGATGACCTCGTCGGGTAGATGCAGCATCTTGAGCGCCGCCGACATGCGGCTCCAGGTGAGCGTCCACGAAACGCCCAGCACGAGCGACACATTAATGAACGTCTTAAGCGCAATTTTGAGCATGGCGCCCGTAGCGGAAGCGCCCAGCAGCAGGGCAGGCAGCGCCAAAACCACGGCGAGCCCCGCGGCGCCAAGCGCCGGCACAAAGGTCGCGCGCAGCCCGCGTACGGGGCGCACGGCAACGAGCACCAGCGCAATGGCCGCCATCAACATGAGGTACAGCGGGCTCTGTGTCAGACACACGCACAGGATGCAGACGAACATCCCCACCAGGCGCACCGGAGCCGAAACGCAAGAAAGGGCGCGGTCGACCATCGACCCGCCCTCGTGCGCACCCCCACCCAGGCGAACCCGCTCAAGCAGGCTCGCCAGGTGCAGGACATTCTTTTGCATCACGCGATGCCGAGCCCCCACGGGCTCGTAACGCTGCTCGACCGCAAGCCAGCTAGGCAGCTCGGCTATTGCCATGAGCACCGCTTTCCTTAACCGTCAGCGAGATCAGACGGAATGCGATGGTAAGCACCGCCACGCCAATCACGCCGGACAGGATATACATGGCAGCCTGACCGGCAAAGCCAAGACCCTGCTCCTCGGAATAGGCCTGCAGGTAATCACCCGTAGGCAGAGCGTCGGCAAAGGTCGGGGTATCAAGGCCGACCGAAGCCTGCAGGCTGTCGTCACCAGCCTCCTGAACGGCGGTCGCGGCGCCCTCGGCGTCCCACTCGCCCCATGCGTCACCTGTGGCAAGCAAGCCGAGCGGCGTAGCCACGACAAGTACGGCAACCAAGATGAGCGTGGGGACCAGCGAGGTCTTCTTGGCAGCAGCGCCCTCGGCAGCAAGCTGTCCATCGGCGGCTTCGGGGCCGACGATAACGCTCGGCGCCGTCTTCTTGATAAAGCCGTAGATCGCGGCAGTCGCCACGCCCTCGACCACGCCGGCTACCAACATATGCGGAATCATCATGGCCGGAATGGCAATGGACAGCGGGAAGGGGCAGTACAGCGGAGCGCCCGAAGCATTCGTGAAAAGCATCGGCTGAATACCAAACTCGATTGCTGCGCACAGGGCCGCCAGGCACAGGCCGACCCAGCCGCTTACGATGGCCGAAACCGAGGTGCCCCAGCTCTTGTCGTGCAAACGGCTGTTAAGCGCGCGGAACACGATGGCTGCGGCAAACGGCAACACGAAGGCCATGTTAAAGCAGTTAGCGCCAAAGGACAGGATGCCGCCGTCGCCAAACAGCAGCGCTTGCAGCGCCAGCGCGACCGAAACCGCGATAGCCGCGGCCTCGGGGCCCAGCAGCAGCGCGATGAGTGCGCCACCAACGGCGTGGCCAGTGGTGCCGCCGGGCAGCGGCACGTTGAACATCATAAGCAAGAAGGAAAATGCGGCGCAGATGCCCAGGAAAGCCATGTGCTCGCGATCGAGCGTGGCGCGCACCTTCTTGATACAGTGAACCCAGACGGGCACCATCGCCACCGCCATGACGGCATCGGTCTGCGGGGACAGATAATTATCTGGAATGTGCATGTACGCCTCCCGGTTATCGGCGCACGGAATTGCAACGCCGCTTGAATCACCTTTCCAGTGTTACGTAATGTCAGATTCGTAACACGCCGCGGGCTATCATAGCAAAACGGCGCACTGCCGACAAAGCAGCACGCCGTTATGTAATGCGCGTGTCATATATGCAGGCTCAACGGTGCCTTATACCGAAAACAGCAGTCACGTAAGACTCGGCGGCAGCCGACGCTGGCCTATATCCGGCGCAGGACCTAGCCGCGGACCTCGCCGTTTACGCCCTTGCACACCTTGGTAACGATCTTCTGGTGCGCCTTTTCGACCTCTTCGCTGGTAAGCGTGTGGTCGTCGGAGCGATACGTAAGCGCAAAGGCCATGGACTTCTTGCCCGCTCCGATGCGGATGGGATCGCGGTAGACGTCGAACAGACGCACATCCTCGAGCAGCTTGCCTCCGGCGCTGGTAATACGGCGCTCAAGATCCTCGCAGGTCACAGTGTTGTCGACCACGATAGCTAGGTCATGCTCAACAGCCGGGTACTGCGAGAACTCGCGGTAGTTCTCCTGATTGCGGGCGCCCTTGATCAGCTTGTCCAAGTCGAGCTCAAAGGCAACGACGACCTCATCGATGCCCATCGCCTCGCGCGCCTCGGGGTGGATCTCGCCGACCCAGCCCAGCACGGTACCGCCGGACAGAACCTCGGCCGCACGACCCGGCTGCAAGAAAGCGTAGCCCTCGCCCTCCACGGGACGGAAGCGAACCTTCTCGATGCGCAGCTGGGCAAGCAGCTCCTCGACAATGCCCTTGCCGAAGAAGAAGCGCAGCTTGCGGTACTTCATGTTCCAAGACTGCTCACTCCATTGGCCCGAGAGCACACCCGCCACAGACTTGGTCTCCTTGGGCAGGCTGGCGTTCTCGCGACCGTGGAACAGGCTGCCGACCTCGTACAGGTGCACGTTGGGCGTACCGTGCGCCTCGTTGTAGGCCACGGATTGCAGCAGGCCCGGCAACAGCGAGCGACGCATCTCGGTCTGCTCGGCCACCAGCGGATTCATAAGCACCACGGGGCAGCCGCGGCCCTCGGTGGACATGCCGATCTTCTCCAGGTCGCCCGGAGCGGCAAAGCCAAAGGTCGTGGTCTCGTTGAGGCCGCAGGCGCGCAGGATCTCGCCAACCTTGCGGGTGAGCTTCTGCTCGCGGGTCAGGCCGCCGATGTGGTTCTTGGCAGCCGGGATGGTCGCCGTCACACGGCCCATGCCCCATAGGCGCAGGACCTCCTCGATCAGGTCAATCTCGCGCGGCAGGTCGGGACGGAAGCTCGGCGGGGTGACCATAAAGTCCTCGCCGTCGCGCTCGACGGTGCAGCCCAGGCGGGTGAGCGATCGCTCGATAAAGTCGGGCTCGATGTCGGCACCGCAGATGGCATGCACGCGGGCCAGACGCAGCTTGATGCTGTCGATGGTCTTGGGCGCGGGGAAAACGTCGACATAGCCGGGAGCGACCTCGCCGCCGGCAATCTCCTCGATGAGCGCGCAGGTAACGTTGGCGACATCAACGCAGCCGGTCTCGTCGACCTGGCGCTCAAAGCGGATGGAGGCATCGGAGATCAGCGACAGGTCGCGGCTGGTGTGCGAGGTGCGACCGGCGTTGAAGCAGGCGCTCTCGACCATCACATCGACGGTGTCGTCCTCGATCTCGGAATCCATGCCGCCCATAACGCCAGCCAGTGCCACGGGACGCTCACCATCGGTGATAAGGCCCATGCCGGCGTCGAGCACGCGCTCCTCGCCGTCGAGCGTCGTGAACTTCTCATCCTGCTGGGCGGCGCGAACCACCACGCGACGCCTGCCCTCGCGCTCGGCAAAGGTGTCCAGGTCAAAGGCGTGCAGCGGCTGACCGGTGAGCATCATCACATAGTTAGTGATGTCGACGATGTTGTTGTGCGGGCGCACGCCCAGGGCGTTGAGACGCTTGACCATCCAGTCGGGCGACGGGCCGACCTTCACGTTGCGCACGATGCGGGCGACATAGCGGTCGCACAGGCCCTCGTCGGCAATCTCGACCGAAAGCTCGTCGTCGGTCGCGCGGCCGGTCTCGGCCTTGATGGCGGGCAGCTCAACGTGGAAATCGCGGTCGAAGATGGCGCCGGTCTCGCGGGCCATGCCGATCATGGACAGGCAATCGGGACGGTTGGGCGTGATCTCGCAGTCGAGCACGGTGTCGCTCGAGCCCACGTACTCGGCAAACGGCATGCCGCAGGGCGTATCCTCGGGCAGGATCATGATGCCGGAGTGGTCGCCGCCCAGGCCGAGCTCGCGCGCAGAGCAGTTCATGCCCATGGACACGACGCCGCGAAGCTTGCTCTTCTTGATCTTGACGTCGCCGGGGAGCACAGCGCCGATCATGGCCGTGACGATGTGGTCGCCGGCCTCGAAGTTCTGCGCGCCGCAGACGATCTGCAGCGGGGCGGGGTTGCCATCGGCGTCGAGGTTCTTGTCGCCCACGTCGACCGAGCACACATACATGTGGTCGCTATCGGGGTGTGGGGTCTTGGTGAGCACCTTGGCAGTCACCACGTGGTCGAAGGACTCGCCCACGGTGTCGATCGCCTCGACCTCGGTGCCGGTACGGATATATTCGTCCGAAAGGGTCTTGGGATCCTCCGGAATATCGATCATGGTCTTGAGCCAGTCGTAAGAAACACGCATCTAGCTCTCCTTTCATACTGAAAGCCTGCGAAGAGATGCAGGTGGAAACTTCAACTTTGTGAACATTCCTTACAAAGCGAGGGTTGTCCAAGTGCGGCAGATCGGCCCGAAAGAGGAGCGCCGCGTACTTTGGTACGCAAGCGACGAATGAGCGCCGAGGTGCCGTGCTTGGGCAAGCCGCAGCCTAGAACTGATTCAAGAAGCGCATATCGCCCGTCATGAGAGTTCTGAGGTCCGGCAGGTCGTAGCGCAGGGCCGCGACGCGCTCGGCGCCAATACCAAAGGCGAAGCCGGTGTACTTCTCGGGGTCGATGCCGCAGTTGATAAGGACGTTGGGGTCGACCATACCGCAGCCCAGGATCTCGATCCAGCCGCTGTGCTTGCAGAAGTTGCAGCCCTTGCCGCCGCAGACGTGGCAGCTCACGTCCACCTCGCAGGAAGGCTCGGTGAAGGGGAAGAAGTGCGGGCGATAGCGCGTCTTGCGGTCCTCGCCAAACATGCACTTAACAAAGTAGTCGAGCGTGCCCTTAAGATCGCCAAAGGTGATGCCCTCGTCGACGACCAGGCCCTCGATCTGGTTGAACTGCGGCAGGTGGCAGGCGTCGGCCGTGTCGGGACGATAGACGGTGCCCGGGCAGATCATGTAGATGGGCGGCTTCTGCGACTCCATGGTGTGGATCTGCACGCCCGAAGTCTGGGTGCGCAGCAGTACGTCGGACTCGCCGTGGGCGTGAGCCTCGGGGTGCGCGACGCTGCCGGGGTTGTTGTCGACCACGTAGAAGGTATCGCGAGCCGAGCGGCTCGGATGATCCATGGGGGCATTGAGCGCGGTGAAGTTGTAGTAGGAGGTGTCGACCATGGGGCCGGACTCGACGGTGTAGCCGATACCGCAGAAGATGTCCTCAGCCTCCTCGATGATCTGCTTGATCAGGTGCTGGTGACCGATCTGCGGTCGGATGCCCGGCAGCGTGATGTCGACGGCCTCGTGCTCGAGTGCGTGCTTGAGGGCGGCGGCCTTCATCTCGGTGGTACGCTCGTCGAGCATGCCCTCGATCAGCTGGCGCATCTCGTTGGCGCGCTTGCCCATCACGGGACGATCCTCGGGGGCGAGCTTGCCCATCATGCGCATCAGGCCGGTGATGCGACCTTTGCGGCCGAGCAGCTCAACGCGCGCAGCCTCGAGCTTGGCGGCGTCGTCGGCGCTTGCGACGAGCTCCTTGGCCTCTTCCTCGAGTTTGACCAGATCATCAATCAGACTCATGTCTTCCCTTTCGTCTCTCGCGCTCCCCGCTTGCCGAGGCGGCTGCCGCCGTCTGACATTGCGAAAACGCGGCCCGGTTCGGTAACAAAAAAACCGTCCTCGGGCATGTGCATTGCCCAAGGACGGTTGAATTCCGCGGTACCACCTTGTTTGACCCGACGGATGTCTGGCCCGCCGCGCCCACTCTTTGCCCCTTGTCGCGAGGCTCACGGCTTCCCTACTGGGGACATCGCCGCCGCTGGCCGCGCGCCCGTTGAGGTCACTGCTCGGGAGTGAACGCTTGGCCCTTGCCACCGCAGGAAGGCTTTCAGCCCATGACCTTCCCTCTCTTGCCGGCGACGCGGCGGGCAAAACCCTCTCCGTCAACGCATTGGGCTATAGGATACCACATTGTGCGAGCGTATCGCCGCGTTCCGTTTTGTTCGTGCTGGGTACAAGGCAGGTAGCTGTGCAAACTGGCCGTGCGCCCATCCGTGGCGCTCGGCTCGCGAGATCAAGGATATGGTATGGGAAAGAAGCACGATAAGAAGGCCGAGCCCGCAGCGGGCAAGACGCCCAAAGGCATGAAGGTCGATAAGGCCGTCAAAAAATTCCGCAAGCTCGAGGGCAAGCTGTGGACCCGCGAGTACCTGCTCAAGATTGCCGAGTTTGACGGCGCGACCATTGCCCCCGCCAACGGCGCCGCAGCGCGCGCCGACGCCATGGGCACCCTTGCCGGCGAGCATCATAAGCTCCTGACCAGCGAAAAGTCTGTCGAACTTGTGCGCTCGCTGGCACGCGAAACCGTCGCCGGCGGCAAGATCGACGACCCGCAGCTGCTCGACGAGATCCGCGTACTCGGCCGCGACCAGCGCGAAGCGAGCGTCATTCCCACCGAGGAGGCCGAGGCCTGGACCAGGCTCACCTGCGAGGCCGACGCCGTGTGGCACAAGGCCAAGACGGCCAATGACTGGGCGAGCTTTGAGCCCTATGTGGATAGAATCGTCGGCCAGCTTAAGCATCAGGCCGAGCTCATGGACCCCAAGCGCGACCCGTACGATGTGTGGCTCGACCAGTACGAACGCGGCCTTTCCGCCAAGAGCTTCGACGCGTTTTGCGATGAGGTCAAGGCCACGGTCGTGCCGCTCGTGCACGCCATCGGTGAGCGCGGCCAGCAGCCCGATGCCGACTTTTTGCACGCCCGCGTGCCCGAGGCCGCCCAGCGCGCCATGAGCTTCGACCTGATGAAGCTCGTCGGCCTGGACCTGGGCGACACCACGCTTGCCTTTACCGAGCATCCGTTTAGCGAGGGCTTTGCCGTGGGCGATGCGCGCATCGCAACGCACATCTACGAGGACGACTGCATCTCCAACGTCTACAGCATCATCCACGAGGCTGGGCACGCCATGTACGAGCTGGGCGTCAATCCCGCCTATGCGCGCACCTGTCTGGAGGGCGGCACCTCCACGGGCATCCACGAGAGCCAGAGCCGCTTTTTCGAGAACACCGTGGGCCGCAGCCGCGCCTTTATGGGACCGCTGCTCGAGGTACTGCGCCGCCACGCACCCGAGGTCTACGGCAGCGTGGACGAGGACACGCTCTACCGCACCGTGAACATCGCGCAGCCGTCGCTGATCCGCACCGAGGCCGACGAGCTCACCTACCCCCTGCATATTATGGTGCGCTACCAGATCGAGCGCATGCTGTTTGCCGGCGAGGCCACGGCCAAGGACATCCCCGCGCTTTGGAATCGCTTTATGGATGAGTACCTGGGCATTCCCGTTCCCGACGACACGCACGGCTGCCTGCAGGATACGCACTGGAGCGGTGGCTCGTTTGGCTACTTCCCCACGTATGCGCTGGGTAGCGCCTACGACGCTATGTTTGTGCCGGCCATGTGCCGCGACGGCGTCGACCTTACCGGTGCCTGTGCGAGCGGCGATTTGGCGCCCGTCCGTGCCTGGCTGGGCGAGCACATTTGGCAGTGGGGCCGTGCCAAGGACGCACCGGAGCTCATCAAGGGCGCGTGCGGCATGGACTTTGACGCCCGCTACTACTGCAGCTACCTGCAGGACAAGTTCACCACGCTGTACGAGCTGTAAGGCATAACCGACACGCCAACGCAAAGGGGACGCCGCGGAACCAATCCGCAGCGTCCCCTTTTTTCACCCAATAACTAGGTACCCAATGACTAGTTCGTTGACGCTAATGTCTTGGCAACGTCAGCGAAAACGACCCTAAGCGAGCAAGGTGACGTGAAATGAAAGGGCGCTGACCTTCTGGTCGCGCCCTTGAAATTGAACATCAGGCTGCCGCTTGGGGCCGTTTGTAGCGTCGAGCAGTTACGCGGTTTGGTAAAAACGCGTAACTAAAGAGCCTCCAGAGCACTTGCGATGCGCTTCATGGCGGCATCGGCGGATGCTTGGTCGGGCGCCTCGGCCAGCACGCGGATAACCGACTCGGTTCCGCTCTTGCGCACCAGTACGCGGCCCTCGCCTGCCAGCGCGGCCTCGGCCTCGGCGATGGCGTTCTGCACGCCCATGTTCTCGAGCGCGGCGTCCTTGTCCGCCACGTGCACGGCCACCTGCGCCTGCGGCAGCAGCTTGCACGGAGCCGTGAGCTGCGAGAGCGTCTCGCGCTCGGCACGAATCACTTCCATCACGCGCAGCGAGGTCATAATGCCGTCGCCCGTGCGCTCGATATCGCCAAAGATCGTATGGCCCGTCTGCTCGCCACCCAGGCTGTAGCCGCCCTCGCGCATCTTGGCATACACGTGACGGTCGCCCACGCCGCTGGTCACGGCGCTCAGACCGGCAAGCTCCAGCGACTTGACCAGGCCAAAGTTGCTGGCAATCGTCGGCACCACGGTACCGCCCGAGAGTCGCCCGTGCTTGTTCAGATACACGCCGCACACGTACAGGATCTGGTCGCCGTCTACCACGCGACCGCGCTCGTCCACGGCCAAGCAGCGATCGGCATCGCCGTCATAGGCAAAGCCCACATCCAGGCCCTGCTCCACCACATGGCGCTGCAGGCGCTCCATATGCGTGGAGCCGCAGTCGACGTTGATGTTAAAGCCATCGGGCGCGGCGTTGATCACGCGCACGTCGGCACCGAGCGCGTCGAACACCGGCTTGGCCACCGAGGAAGCCGAGCCGTTGGCGCAGTCGATACCGATCTTGACGCCCTGCAGCGAAAAGTTCGCACTTGCAATGAGCGAAGCAATGTAGCGGTTGCGGCCCTGCATGTAGTCCACCGTGGCACCGATGTGGTTGCCCGTGGCCAGCGGAACTTCGCTCTTGCCATCGATGTAGTCCTCGATGAGCTCCAGTACGTCCTCGTCCATCTTAAAACCGTCGCTATTGACGAGCTTAATGCCGTTATCGCAAAACGGGTTGTGGCTCGCGCTGATCATGATGCCGCAATCGAAGCAGCCTTCCACGGTCTGATGCGCTACGCCCGGCGTGGGGATCACGTGCAGCATATAGGCGTCCGCACCGCTCGCGACCAGACCGCTCACCAGCGCCGCCTCGAACATATAACTCGAGCGACGTGTGTCCTTGCCCACGATAACGCGCGCCTTGCGCTCGCGGTTGGCGCCGTAATACCAGCCCACAAAACGGCCAATCTTATAAGCGTGCTCTACCGTCAGCCCAGCGTTGGCCTCACCGCGAAAGCCGTCGGTGCCAAAGTACTTCATGCGCTCTCCTTACAAAATAGGGGCGGACAGATTACCTGTCCGCCCCAAAATGGTACTCGATTATCTGCGCTACCAGAAAAACCCTACGCCGACGCGCTATCGCGAGCCGCCTGGCATGTAGGAGTCTGACGCAATGTAAGCGGCTTGTCCCCCGCCTCAGCCGACGTGGTCAGCGTATACGTGATCGTCGTCGTCTCGCCAGCATGCAGGTCAACGGTGCCCGAATAGAAGGGGATTCCATGCCACGTAGCGGCGCCAAGACCAAACTGGGTGCCCTCAACCGTAAGGTCACTGATGTTGCCGCCCGTCGGGGCAAACAGTGAGACATTCAGACGCTCGTCGTCGCGCGCGGCATCGGGCGCGCTCGCCGCGACGTAGTCGGGCAGCTTGCCGGCCTCCTCCTGCGTCATGATGTTCGTCAGGGTAACGGTGATGCGATAGGAGCACGTGCCGTCGCCGTTCTTCACGCCCTGGCCAATCTGCGTGTCGGCGTTCAGATACCAGTCGAGCTTGGAGAAGCTCAGGTTGTTAAAGTAAACGCCGGCAACGGGATCGGCACTCGGATCATCCGGATCGGGCAGCGAAGCGTCAATGCCCGTCTCTTTGATGGCATTCTGCTCATCATCGTTTCTCATCCAAGCGATCAGGCGGCCCTCTTCGGCACCGCGCTCAACGGCGCTGACAAGCTTCGTAACATCGACATCGCCGATACCGCCAAGGATCTTGTCGAAGGCAGCGCTGGCGACGGATGCAAAGATGCCGTCAGACTCCTCGACCGGATAGTTCCAGTACACATCGTGCATGAGGACCTTTGCGGCGTTGGTGCCGTCGACAACCGTTCCGTCGGGCAGTGACACGTTACCGACCAGGCCCAGCAGATACTGCAGGAACACCGGGTCGATACCGATGACGCCATCAACGTCCTGTCCATACTGGGACTTCCACAGCGCGGCGACACGCTGCGAGTTGCGGGGCCAATCAGGCGAATAGGTATTGCCCGAGTTGTACAGGTTACTGTGGTTGCCGAACAGCGCCTCATCCTCTTCGTCGACGCTCTCGACTGCCTCATCCTCGCTGAGTCCAATGCGGGGAACAAACTCGCCAATCGACATCTGGCCGTCTGTGACCGAAATCAGGCCCTGCGAACCGCCAAAGCCGCCGCAAGCACGAATCTCGACGTTGTTCATGGCGTACATAAGGTAGTTGCGCGTCTGGCCGTTGACGCCGAGCATCTGGGGAAGGACGGGGGCGACCTTCTCCGCCGCGTCAACCGCGCCGTTGAGGGTGGCAAAGCCGTCCTTGGCCTTATCGACCAGCTCGGTCACCTGGGAAATATGAGTATCGCCAATGCCCTGGATCTTCTCGTTGGCGCTCTTGAACACCTTCGAGCTGCTGGAAAGCGAATCGGCGACCGCCTGTAGCGCGGACACGTTAATCATGCCGTCCTGGAACAGCTTGCCGGGCGTGGCCTGCGAGAGGTTATCGGCCATGGGAACCAGCGCGTTGCTCGAGACATCGGACAGGGCATCAATCATGGTGCGGGCTGCGTTGATGTCACTGCCATACACCGGGATAAACGATGCCGCCGTCCACAGCGAGCTCGAGGTCTCCGCCTTCATGCTGTCGCAGAGCTCATCGATCTTCTTCGCGTCGTCAGGCAGCGTCGAAAAATCGCCCGACGTGACCTTGTCCTTAAGGCCACCGACGATCTCGACAGCCTCCTTCGCTTCACTCTTTACGGTCTTTGCCGAGTTAAGCAGCATAAAGCCGCTTGCGCCAAGCGCAACGAGAAGCACCGCGACTACAGCGGCAATAATGGCGCCGGTGTGACGCTTTTTGCGCTCGCCCTTGCGATGGCGATGACGGACCAGACCGTCAGAGGTCGAACTCGACGAAGCGTCGCTACCGTAGTTCAAGCCAAAATCGTAATAATCTTCCTTGGAACCCGAGCCCGCAAACTCGGCACCGCTATCATCCAGGCGGGCGAACGTGCCAGTCTCGGAGGCGCCGGTGTAAATCGTGCCAAGGTTACCCGTAAGCCCCGCGCCACCGGCAGAGGGAGTATTGTTGGCGGCCTTGCCGGCATTAACGTTGCCGGCGCCATTCGCGGCGTTGGCAGCACCTGCGTTGTTCGCGGGTACCGAAGGAGCCCCGCTCGGCTGCGACGTGGAGGTTGCACCGCCCGCAAAGACATTCCCTCTTGCACGGCCGGTCTTTTTTGCCTTTTGAGACTGCTCGTACAGAGCGGTAAACATCGCCGTCTCGCCCGGGGACACGCGCTTACCGGAACCGCCCTGTCCAGCGCCGCCCGGCGTGCCGGCCTTACCAGCCCCGTTCGGACGCGGCGGAACTGCAGGGCGGCCGCTATCGCTACCCTTAAAGTGATTACCAGCCATAAAGAAATCCTCGCAATTGAGTCGCAATGAAAAAGTCCATAACGTTACTAGTTTATGGCATTTTGAGCATCGACAGCTAAACTCCAGACACGGACATCAATTGGCGAAAATGCGGCACAACACCTTTTCTGTCTTGGTGGCGGCGCCAGCTACACCGTGAGGAACATCATCACGATGATCATGACAAAGCCGATAAGGTCGGTCGGCAAAAACACCGTGCCCAGCATAACGGCGCTGGTGATGGTCGCCGAGACGGGCTCCACGGTTCCGATGAGACTCGCACGCACCGAGCCGATGTCCTTAACGCCCTGCATATAGAGCATGTAAGCAAAAAACGAGCCGATAACCACGAACACCGCGAGCGCCTCGACGCCGGCAGCGTCGAGTGCCGGCATATGCGCCCAGGGCTGCACGAAGACACATGAGATCACGCCCGCCGTGAGCATTGCCGAGCCCGTGACGATGGGGCTGCCGTATTCGGGCAGGATCTTGGCGGGAATCACCGCCATACACGCGGCGCTGACCGCACACATAAGACCTGCTGCCAGGCCAAGCGGCGAGATATTCAGGCTGGTGGGGTCGCCGCCGGTGGCGATTAAAAAGGTTCCACCCAGAGCCAGGCCAATGCCGATGACTTCGCGAGTACGCGGCATGCGGCGATCGATCACGCAGGTGTAGCCCATGATGATAACGAGCTGCAGGCACTGGAGCACCGTCGCGGTTCCGGCGTTCGTCAGGCGCACGGCCGAAAGATAGCAAAACTGGTTGAACAGCAGACCAAAGGCGGTAAAGAGCAGCAGCTGCTTGCGATCGGCGGGTGTGGTCCAGAGCTTAATCAGGCGCTCGCGGTCGCGCGTAACAACTACGGCCATAAAGAGTAGACCGGCGAGAATCTGACGCACGCTCATAAGCCACAAGGTGTCGACGTGGTAGGTATCGAACAGAAAGCTCGCGCTGGTGCCCGAGAAGCCCCAAAACGAACCGCCCACCAGCGTAGCCAAGACGCCCGTGATCATCTTGCGCGTCGAAGCGCTGTTCAGGCGGTCGCGCCATGCGCGACGGGTGTTGCGGCTGAGCTCATCGGTGCCCTCGGGCACATCTATGTTCGATATATCGGTCATCGGCACCGAAGCCCCTGCGCCTTCGACCCGCTCGACACACTCTTTGCTCATTCCACTCCCCCGAAGCAGCTTGGAAACAATTCGGCTTACCTTACCACGGCGAAGGCACCAGCTTGAGGCTTGTCCGCTTATCGGTAGGACAATTCCGCAGGCGTCTTTCCATAGCTCGATACCGCAATGGCCTTGCATTAGTCGACAGCCAAATCGCGGCAGCAGACTCTTTTGAAATGGATATGACAAAGCCCCCGAATTCCACAATGTAAGCGATTTTTAAAAATGTTCTTGCCACCGAGTTCAGGCTCCGTTATATTATTCCCTGCGCACTCGCGCACCCTTGATCGGGCGTTTAGCTCAGGGGGAGAGCGCTTCCCTGACACGGAAGAGGTCAGAAGTTCAAATCTTCTAACGCCCACCAAATGTTCGCAGCTCAGAGGCTTCGCCTCTGAGCTGTTTTGTTTTACGCCGCCAAGCCAAAAGGGCGCCGCGGCACCCAAGGCCGCTTCGGCAGCTCCAATAACCATCCCAGCCGTGCCTAAAATCGCCCAAGTAGCCCCAGCGATCACCCCGATTAGGCCCAAAGCCACCCAAACAGCCTTGGTGACCGCCCCAATCTGGCCTTCACAAGCCTCGTGGCCACATCCAGATAGCCTTCCCATAATCAGGTCTAATACTTTTCCCGAGAAGTGAACGAGCTTATTTGGACCACCGAAGCATCCACACTTTTCGAAGCAAAAACCGCAGGATTCCAATGACAAAACCGCAGGAAATAAGCCACCAAAAGTGTCGATGTTTCGGGGGGTCCGTTTTGACTCGTTCACTTCTCGGGAAAAGTATTAGACCTGAAAATAAGGCCCCTGGCCCCACCCCCAGCAACCGCCCCTACCAATGTTGACGCGCCTCGATAACCGTTTGCCAAAGCTTAAAACGCTTCGTTTCGACGCGCTTGAGGGCAAAATATCGCTGTTCCCCGCTCATGGGCTTGTTAAAAATGGGTCGCTTATTCCGATGCAGCTTCCGCCGGATGCGTTCGCACAGCCGGACGAGCTTGTCGTAGTCATTTGCCTGGTCAGTCGTCACGGTAAAGTACGCCACGCCGCTCAGCAGCTGTAACTCGTTGCGGCGCTCGGCATCCTTGTGGATCTTCTCGCTTCCGTCATGGATGGCATCGCTGTCGTAATCGACCATCGCGGTCAGTACCTCTGGCAGCAGCCCGGCCTTTACTTTATCCATGCCCACCTCGACTTTAGCCGTAAGCGTTATGTCGGGTGTGCGTTCCAACACGCGAAGCCTGCGATTGCGCCCATCGTTGTATCCATCGCGGATGAAGACCTTCTTGTTGAGCTCGGCCTTGCCCAATGCATACCCGCCGTAGCGCGTAGGCAGCGACATAAACATGCACAGCCCCGACTCCCTCGGAGAGCGCGACCCCTCGATCACATATGCAAGGAGCGCCTTTGCCTTCGCAAGATCTCTCACCTTGGGGGACTTCTCGATATACGCCGCGATGAGCTCCTTGGTCGTGAGCCTGCCATCGCGCATGCCCGCATCCCTGCTTGTTACCCCACCGGGAGCAAGGTTATCCAGCCGATAGTCCGATGTCATCGCATAGCCGGCATAGATGGCAGCCGCCGCATCACCATCGTGCGCGGTCTGCAAAAACGCCAGCTCGGGAGAGCACACGTACGCATCCAGATCGCCCATCCAGTGGCCCAGCGAGATAAACGAACCCGCCGGGAGCTCGTTGGTGCACAGGTGCGTCTTAACATGCTTGCTCCGCCGACGATCGGCGCGCGACGGCACCAACAAATCCAGCGTCTCGATCCCCAGGTCATAGCGATCGATAACCTCCTGCGCTTCTTGGTCCAAGAGCGCACAGGCGCCTGCAATCGACACGACCTCTGGTTCCGAATCCCCAAAGCGCGGGTTCGGCATGTGCGCCAAAAGCGCCAGCGCAGCGTTATGTGAAACGATAAAGTACCTCATGGCGCGAAGATAGCACGCACGTCGGCGGCCATTGGCGGTCCTGCTAAGTTTTCGGCAAACGATCGGCGGTTTTTTGCCGCGGCGCGTCCAAAGTGCTCATTCGTCGACGTCTAGTTGCAAATCCGTCAAGCTTTTGGCAAGGTTGCCGCTCAACCGACCAAAAGCCGACCATGCACTTGCCCATTTGCTTGACAACACGCCCCCGCCAAAACATCCCGCGACCTCTTGAACGGCCGAAGCATCCACCCAGCGACCGCACGCCACGCCGCAATCGCCTCGTTAAGACAGCAGACGCCACCGGCCACCAGCTCAAACACCGCCGACCCCAGCCGCGTGTATCGAGCACCCAGCGCTGGGGTATCCTTGGAGCACATGCACCGCAAGCCGCACAAAGGAGCCGCCATGCGCACCGAGCTCGATGTTCCCTTTTTGCACAAAGACGAGGCCAAGGCCCTGGGCGCCAAGTGGGACCGGGCCAAGAAGATCTGGTACGTGCCCGATGGCGTCAACCCCGAGCCCTTTGCCGCGTGGCTGCCCGGCGTGGATCGCTCCGACCCCAGCGCGCCCTACATCTACCTGGTGCTGGGCAAGCGCGAATGTTGGAAGTGCCACAAGCAGACGACGGTGGCGGCCTTTGGCATTCCGTATTGGGCGGCCGAGGACTCGGGCAGCAAGGCTGCGCCCGGCGCTGCGCTCACCATGGACGACACGGGCCACATCGCGATCGACACCGTCCGCGCCAACGCCGTGGCCATCGTCCCCGCGCTGGGCTGCGTGCCGGCCGAGATCCGCGACTACCTGCGCGAGCGCTGCGGCTACAAGCCCGTAACGTCGCGCACCACCAAGACCGCATCGCTCGCCAGCACCTGTACCGGCTGCGGCGCGCTGCAAGGCAGCCATTACCTGTTCGAGGAGTCCACGTCGCCGTTTGCGCTCACGGCCATCAACAAGCTGCCCGCGCTGGAGTTCGTGCGCGTGGAAGTCGCCGGCGTCTATGGTATCCCCGTCAGTCAGGGCGACTTTGACCAGGCGCTCTTCACCTGGGCACGCGATCACCACACCCAGTTCCACAAGACCCTGTTCGAGGGGATCTACCTGTAGGGCAAAACTCGAAAATCGAGTCCCAATTTCCTCGAAAATCGAGTGTGAATATCCTCGTAAATCGAGTATGCGCAGGTAGCTGAATTGCCGACTCGAAGGCTACAGCCCCAGAATGTGCTCCAGATAGCCCTTATTGAACCAGAACGACTGCCTGGTCATGTCACCGGCGTACCCCACCGCATCGGCGAAGCCATGGTTGAGGTGTACGGGCTGTAATTAAACTGCTTTTAGCATAAAGAAAACGAGGGCCAGTTCAATCCAGAACTGGCCCTCGTTATTTAGCTATCGAAAACTTCAAATTACTTGCCGTCAGGCACGATACCGACCAAGCTGACCGTTACGTCAAAGGTCGGAGCAGTGGTGTTCTTGCCCTGCTCGGACCAGTTTTGACAGTCGGAATCGGTGCCTTCCATCCAGATGACGATCTTCATGTTCGTGCCGTTGTAGTCAACGTTCTTTGCGATGGCCTGCGGTTTTGCTCCGTCAGGCTTGGAATAAGAACCGCCCGATCCGGTGGCGGCCCAATCGCCACCGTTCTGGTCAACTAGGGTCGCGCCGGAAACATGAGCATAATCGGGCGCTTTGGTCTCGGTGCCTTCAGCAGCAACACAGCTCCAGCCGATCGTATAAGAGGCATCGTTGCCATGTTCGGCAGTCGAAGGCTCAACTGGAGCGTAGACAACCTTAAGCTCGTCATTAATAACGATGCCGACTCGCAGGCTGCCCTTAATCTTGTCAAACCACTCCCGAGTCGCGTTGTCAGAAGCTTTGATGGTGACAGGATTCGTACCGTCTAGATAAACATCCGCGACACCCGTATTGGTGACGGTATAAAGCGTGTAGTCCGCAGCAACAAAAGCATAATAAGAGCCTGAACCGCTCTTGAGTGCGTACATACCGCTGTTGTCCGCACTGGCTTTCTGATAGCCAGAGACATTCGTGCCGTTCCAGGTTTTGGGCACAAACCAAGATTTCGCATCGTTGGTCGATGAAGGGCTGATTTCGTGACCCTCGGAGCTGGCAATGGTCTGTTTATCCGACCCGTCATGGGTAACGTTTTTGCCCTGAGCAATTTGCAGCACCATGCCGTTCGCCTGAGCGGAGATAGTGCTCGAATTGGCGTGAACCCTATTGTTCGCAGCAAACCACGCGTATGTGGTCGCAGAAAGCGCCACCGCCGAGACGACGACGGTCAATGCCGCCCCAATGAGCTGGATCTTGAGCTTCTTTACCGAATCATGCATAACCGTCGCCTCCCTTCGTTAAGAAATAGGGCAGAATCCCGGACTGGGAGCCTGCCCTCATTTTCAACCTAACGCGGCCAATCCAATGCTACTTATTCTGAGGATCAGCCGTGAACTCAACAGTGATGTTCTTCGTG
Source organism: uncultured Collinsella sp. (assembly GCA_902496005.1). GTDB lineage: Bacteria > Actinomycetota > Coriobacteriia > Coriobacteriales > Coriobacteriaceae > Collinsella. Next base: position 6,147 of record CABUZI010000010.1, on the reverse strand, counting down.
GACGTGAGCTGCGGCAGGTTGTTCGTGTAAATCTGCTCGTCCGAACCCTCATAGAAGAGGTAAAGCTCAACCTTCGTATTGTTAGTATGAGTTACAGCGTTGGCCAAAACGCCCGCGGCATCTCCAGAACCATACTTGAAATTGCCGTTAACGTCGTAAACCTCCCAATGGGCCCCATCGACGTAAATAAGAACGCGAAGAGCGGAGTTGAGCTTAGAATTAGACGTGGTCTCCCCCGCCGTAACCTTGTTAACCCTCAAGTTCGCGAGATCTTGACCACGAGAAGAAATGTTGAAGACCTCTCTCACTGCATACTCACCTGCAACGGCATCATCCAGCGAACCAGTATCTTTCACAAGCTTAAGGCCATCCTTATCCAACATGTATCCATCGGCGGTCACCTTCTGACCATATCCATATGCAAACTTTCCCTTAGGTGCATCGACAGTCGGGTTCTCGCCGAAGGTTGCAGGATAAAGTGGTTTGTCCGTGTCATCAGTCGCCGTGGCCTCGGTGTCGTCAACACCCACAGCCGTGGCATTGTACTTAATCGTCATAAATGCAGCGTTTGACTGAGCGGAAATAGTGTTTGTGTTCGCCTTGACAGTATTGTTCGTAACAAACCATGCGAACGTGGCGGAGCCGAGGGCTACGGCTGCCACGAGGACCATGGCGATGGCGGCGCCCATCTGCTTCTTTAATGCCTTGGTATCCATACGGACCCCTTTCTTTCCCCATTCATCCCAGATGACCCTCGAGAAGCCTGGAAGGGGAGCCCGCGCTTTCGTGTTGGATGTTGCTTGCCCATCCTTTAGACATGGAATTGAGAATACCATAATTCTTACGATTTCCTTATGAGTTTTCGGCAGCCTACATTCCGGCAGATTCATAGGTCTACCTCGGACTATATGTGGTGCTATGCGAACATCGTTTACCTTATTTGATCTCTCTCCCGCAAAGCCGTAAGTCCCTCTTAAGCCTTGCGACCGCAGTGCCACGCCATCGCATACATTCGCCCTCCGCCGCGCTTCGCCCTAGCCCTTCCCCACTCGCTATACTGGTGTGGCACGTGTCATTTTTGCCTGCTAAACGGGCTATTTGTTGGGAGGGCCCATGCCTGCCGCCAATCAACCCAAGGGAAGCGTTTCCACCGGATCGATTAAGCCGGTGACGCGCAAGGCCGTTCGTTGCCAGCGCGAAGTCGCTTGGCTGGTCACGCAAGCGGCCGGTAAGCTCGTCGCCACCACCGACGACGTCAATGCGCCCACGCCCAGCTTTGTACTGGCGGCGGCATTGTCGTACACCCGCAAGCAGGAGCAGGCCGCACGGGACCGTGGCGCCGCGATTGACTACGAGGCCGTCATGGGCCCCGACCTTGCGAGCTTTTGCCAAGCTGCGGGGCTGCCAGCGGCACCCAACGCGCTTTCGGACACGGGCTACATGTTCACGCTCTCGGGCGCGGATCTGATCCGCGACCTCTATGCCTACTGTAGTGACCTGGACGAGCGCATGGGTGACACGGCCCAGGTCAAGCCAGGCTACGCGATCAAGTTCGCGCTGCGGTTGTTCTTGCTGGACGGCGCCTCAGCCGCCACCGCCTCCGACGGCAAAACCTCGGCATAAGCCGTCACCAAAAGCGCCGGGCCGGGAAATCAATCCCGGCCCGGCGCTTGTTCGTTCTACTTGTCCCCGTCCCCTGCGGGCGAGTTCTTTTGGTTGCGGCGGTTACTCCAGGTCACGTTGTGTTCCTTGTAGTAATCGGGCGCCTCGTTGCCGCTCGCGCTAATGGGGTCGTTGCCGGTCAGAGTGTCGGTAATATCCTGCACGAACTTAACAAACAGGCTCGAATCGTCGGTCTCGGACGAATCGAAGTCAAAGCCAAACTCCACCGCGCCGCCGATGATCTTGTCCACGCACTCCGGGTCGTCGCCGTCCAGCCAAATGACCACGGTGTACTTGTCCACATCGCCCACGCGGAAGTTCTTGTGACTGATGGTCGTCACCACGTCCTTGGACGCAAACGGCTCGGTGTTGGGCTCGGGGTTGCCGTCGGTCGCGGCAGCCGCGTAGGTGGTGGGCTCGCCGTTGCGATACAGCCTCACGCGCGCCGCCTTCTCCACGCCCTTGCTGGCGCTGACCACCTTGAGCTTGGCGCTGTAGCCCAGATCGGTCTTGCCGGCGTTGCGGATATAGAAGGTGTACGCCACGTAGTTCTTGCCGTTGTGGCTACCGTCGATATCGTCCAGGTTGTCGGGCAGGTCCTCGGCAGCGATATTGGTGCCGTTATCCAAGGCGTCGGCGGCCAGGCGCGCGGTGGCGTTGTTAAAGTCGCCGTTGTCGGCAATGGCCACGCCGCGGCGGAACAGCTCCAGGCGGTTGAGGTTGATGGTGAAGTTACCCATGTTTTCCTGCATAAACGACAGGGCGAACAGCACGCCAAAGGCAAGCGCCAGCACCACGAGGGCCTTTTGCAGCTTGTCCATGCGCAGCAGCGCCGCGCCGATGCGCTCCATGCGGCGCTTGGGCATATACATGGACACGACCGCGTCAGGGTCGATGTCGTCGAGGTCCTGGTCGGCCAGCGCCTGCTCCAGCTCCTCGATGCGCACCACGCCGCGCAGGTTGCGCTTGGGCTTGCGTTTGGGTTTGCCGAAGCGCTTGCGGGAGGTGGGAGCCTGCTCGGGCGCGGAGTCCTCGCCGGGCGCATCCTCGGCATTGGTGCCGGGCGCGTTCTGCGACGTGTCCTCGTCCAAATCCTCGGCAGCTTGATCTTTGTTGTTGTTACGCTTGAACATAGCCATGGCGATCAGATCTTATATTTGGTGCGAATGTAGCCGACGTATTCTTTGACGAGCTCGCGCTCCATGTCGTCGGCGTAGCGGAACTGCAGGCCGCAGACGTTGCGGTACAGGCTGCCCTTGGGCGCGCGGCGCACCCAGCACACGATGCCCAGCTGCTCTGGCAGCTCGTGCCGCTCGCCCTGCAGACGGATCGTGGGCATTTGCACGGCCAGGGCCTCGCCCACGTCGGGGTAATCGTTAAGGTAGATAGCCAGACCGCCGGCCGAGACGTCGATGGTCATGGCGTCCTCGGGCTCGTGGGTCGGCGCGTTGTCGCGCTGGTAGGTCAGGCGCATGGCGATCTTAAAACGCTCGTCGCGGCGCTTAACGAAGGTGCGCTGCTCGGCGACTTTGCGCATTTTCCAGTAGGTGCGGATGCCCTTTTTCTCGACTGCCTCGGGGTAGCCGGCGAGCACGAACGTCTCCTCGCCCACTTTGTATTGCAGCAGCAGCTTTTGGTTTTCGTCCATGATGAGCGGCTTGCCGGTGAGCATGGGCGCGCTCATAAGAAAGTACGCCTCGTCCAGGTTCTCTTTGTACGTGGCGAGCATGTTGAAGTCGGTTTTTTGGCCCATGGGCACGTCGAATGCCACCTGAAGCTTAGTCCCCGGCGTTATCTGTTGCTCTGCCATGTATTCTCCCCCAGTCGCGGGCGCCGATATCATCGTCGTGCGCGATGCACATTGGGCTATTGTAACTGCTTTGCTGCAGGTTTCGATGTGCGGCGCGTGAAATGGCGGGATGCGGGGCGCGGGGGCCGCTAGTGCAGCTGCTCTGCGCGCTCCGACAGTCGATATTTACGGTTGCGGCTTGTCGCCGACGCCGTAGGTTCAAGCTCGCCCTGTGAGATGAGCGCATTGACGCGTGCCCTAACCTGGGAGACGGTGAGTCCCGTGCATTCTGCCAGCTCGCGCGTTCCCAACTCGTCATAGCGCTTAAGGGCCGCCATGATCAAGTCCCCGCCATGATCGACCTGCTCAACCTTTGAGCGGTAAAGGATAACCTTAAACCGGTCGAAACCCGGGCAAAACAATGGCTCGGCCAGACCTTGCGCACGCATGGCATCGAGCATCATTGGAATGCCCGACCCGTTGCCTTCGGCAGGAGAGCCCGCACCGTCGGGCAATGGGACAAGCGACATGAGCTTCACAAGCGTCGCATTGCGACATCGGGAGCTGCCGTCAAACAGGTTCTCGCGAGTCTTTCCTCCGTATAGGCCGCCGGGGTTCGTCACCTCGATACGGTCATCAAAGACGTCAACGGCGATCGACTGCCCACAGAACCGATCTCCGTATTCTCGGTGGATTACGGCGTTGGCGATTGCCTCGCGCAGGACCTCCTCGGGAATCTCCAGCGAGTCGACACGCGAGACGCCTTGGATCGTCGAGGTTCGCCGCAAATTCTTGGCGATTGCCGCGACGGCATCCGAGATCATTTCGCCCAATGTTCCCTCGCAGATCGTACGGTCCATGAACCTCAACGGCCCCGCCGCGCTCTTCTGCGTTCCGGCATAGACCGCCACATCGATAAAGAGCTTGGGATAGAACTGTTGGGGATAGGCACCCGCGGCCAGGAGCCCGGCCTTAGTAACATTGCCCTGGGAGTCGAGGAAATTCAGGCGCTCCAGCTTCGTTTTCTTGTCCGGCGCGCCGCGCATTGCACGAGGTGTCAGCGAGAAAGCACGCTCTATCGTGCGGTCGACCAGGGCCTCGTCAAGATCGCCTGCGACCGCGCCGGGCACTGCATCGCGATCACTGGGGCTCGTCCGTTCATACGATGACAAGGACAGGACCTCAGTCGACGAAAGCGGAACATCTTTGTCATCGATGCGTTTGTAGCTGCCGCCTTGAGCACCGCGCTCTATTACATAGCAGGGCTTGCTCGACGGGTCGAGCTCCTCAATCGTGATGACCAGAACCACGGTACCCTGGAGCTCCACGCGTTCAATGGTGTATTTGGGCGGATTGGCCAGTTTTCCGCGACCGCCGGCATCACCCATGCCCGCTACGAATTGGTTGAGCACCTTCTCGGTCTCAAAGTTCTCAACCGGGACAAAGCCCGCGCGCTCGCTCACGCCGAGCACGATAATTCCGCCAGCGGTATTCGCGAATGCGCTAACCGTTTCCCATACGTCGCGGGAAAGCGTCGTGGCGCTCTCCTTGACCTCGACGTTAAGATCGTCCGAGCCCATGCGCCTTAAAGACTCGAGCAGACCGGTCAGCTCGTTTTCGTTCATCTGCATGTCCTTTCGCTCGACCCGGCGGAGAATGCCGCGAATAGATTTCCTTCGTCTCTCAGTTATCTCTCGTAATTATCTCTCATCTTTCTGCTATCTCTCATATTAGAGATAAGTGAGAGATGAAAGAAAAGATGTCTGCCATCTGTTTCATTTAAACATGTTTTTGCTGGTAGAACAATCAGTATTGAGACAATACCATGATTGCTTCTCTCTTTGCTGCTCAGTTATCTCTCGTATTTATCTCTCGTCTTTCAGTTATCTCTCGTATTAGTGACGAATGAGAGCTGAGAGATACGTGAGTGATGGACGAACGTGGTTTTTTGAACGGTCGGAAAATCCCTCAAACAAAAAACGGGGCCGGCCTTACGCCGAACCCCGTTTTCAAACGGTCAGTTAGTTATCCAACGCGCGAGCATAGCAGTCAACTTTACGCCGCCGCGAACACTCCCAAGCCCGTTCCGATGATGCAGATCGCGAAAATGCCAATAATAATCCAAATGGTCTTGACACCCTTTTTATAGAGGGCAACGCAAGCGAACGTTGCCAGCAAGGGCAGCAGGCCGGGGAAGATCGAATCGAACAGATCCTGCAGGACAATTTCCGAACCACCCACGTCAAAGGTTAAAGCAGTGGACAGTGAGACCTGTGCCGCAATCATCGCGCCAATGACGGTCATTCCGAGGACACCGGCAGCATGCGTCATGCGAGACATAAGGTTGTTCTCTTCAGACTGCTGCAAAAACTTGGTTCCCAAGTCGTAACCCAGATGGGCGGCGACGATACGCGTTGCAAAGTTAATCACGGAGTAGATGAGCGCGTACACGATGGGGCCGAGCGGGTTGCCCGTCGAAGCGATGCCAATACCAATGCCGGCGGCAACCACGCGGAACGTACCCCAGTAGAACGAATCGCCGATGCCGGAAAGCGGCCCCATGAGACCAACCTTCATGGCGTTAATCGAGGACGTGTCGAAGTTCTCATCGGCAGCCGCCTGCTCTTCCATCGAAACCGTTAGGCCGGCTACAAACGGAAGCACATGAGGCGTGATGTTAAAGAACTCGGTATGGC